>QCHH01000001.1 GCA_003279585.1 Prochlorococcus sp. AG-402-A08
TCTCAGATTGAAGGAAAACGTTTTTTAGCAAAGATTTAAGAAAATCGGTTGATTTGCTTTTTTTTCTCTTTCAAGACTTTTTTATGAATTTAATCCTTTCTCTTTTACCAAAGAAACTTAATTTATAAATGAAAAAATAATTTTAAGTGTTGCTTCTTTCGCTACTGATTTCTTCTTGGAGCTCCTCTTCTTTTAACTAAAACTTTAAGAACGTCTTCCCAGGAAACGTTTTGATGGGCTAAAGAAACTTGCATATGGAAAAGTAGATCGGCAGCCTCATTAGCAATTGAAATAGGATTTTTATCTTTACAAGCCATAATAAATTCGGCTGTTTCTTCGCCTATCTTTTTTAGGATTTTATTATTGCCTTCCTCTAGGAGACTATTTGTATAGCTGCCCTCTTCAGGATTACGTTTACGACTCTCTATCACTTTGAATAATTCACTACATGCATCAGATGGAGGGTAAAGAACGTCTTCATTTGTTTCTAAATCTTTAAAGAAACAACTTCTTTTCCCTTTATGACAGGCGATTGAACCAATTTGCTCAATTGATAAAAGTATTGTATCTGAATCGCAATCAGTTCTAATTCCTTTCAGTTTTTGAAAATGACCGCTCGTTTTCCCTTTGTGCCAAAGTTCTTTCCTTGACCGACTCCAATAGTGAACTTCACCAGATTCTAATGTTTTCGTAATGGATTCTTTGTTCATCCATGCCATCATTAAAATTGAGCCATCGACCCAATCTTGAGCTATGGCTGGGATCAGTCCATTTTGATCAAAATGTAGATCATCTATAAAAAGCATTTTTAATTAAGCCAAATAGGCTTTTAACTCTAATTATTTAAATTTAATCCTCTATTGGTTTTTTATTCATCTATTTATGACGATTAAAGATATTAAATTTAATTGCTCAAAGCATTTTAAAGACTATCCATGCTCACACCGTCAATGGAAACATAAAGGACATTGTCGTTATGTTCATGGATACAGTCGAAGCTTTACCTTTTGTTTTGCTTCAAACGAACTTGATGAAAATGGCTTCGTTGTAGATTTTTCAAGTCTGAGACCTTTGGAAGAGAAGTTAAGAGAGCATTTTGATCATACTTTTTTAGTAAATTTTGATGATCCTCTTCTTGAAACATGGAAAGACCTTCACTCTAGAGAAATACTAGATCTTAGAGTTATGAATAATGTTGGTATGGAATCAACCGCTGAATTAGTGTGGGGATGGGCTAATGATTTATTATTTTCAAGAGAACAAGGTAGATCTTGTTGTTGGAAAGCAATAGCACATGAAAATGATTTTAATTCCGCTTGTTATACCTTCCTCCCTGAGTGGTTCAATCCTGAAGATAGTAAGACTAAGACTTCTTGTTGAAGAACAATTAACGTTTAAAGCTTTTTAGTTGAAAATTAATTTTGAGTCTTTATTTTCTATCTTTATAGTGCTTCCTTCTTTATATTTGCCTTTAAGGATATATTTTGCTATTTCACTTTCTAATTCTTTTTGAATAACTCTTTTTAAGGGTCTAGCACCATAACTTGGGTTGTATCCAATTTCAGTAATCAAAGATAAGACATCACCATCAATTTCAAGCTCGATTCCTTTAGCTTCTAACCTTTCTCTTAAACGATTTAATTGTAAATCGACTACTTTAAGTAGAGTTTCTCTTTTAAGCGGTTCAAAATTAATTATTTCATCAAGCCTATTTAGGAACTCAGGCCTGAAATTTGATTTCAGTTCTTGATTAATAAGTTCATCTATATTTGTCGACGAATTATTAGTTACATCATTTTCAGAGATTAATTCGCTTCCTAAATTACTGGTGAGAATAATAATAGTGTTTTTGAAATTTGTTGTTCTTCCTTGTCCATCAGTTACTCTGCCTTCGTCAAGTATCTGTAGCAATACATTGAAAACATCTTTATGTGCTTTTTCAATTTCATCGAAGAGCAAAACGCAATAAGGTTTTCTTCTGATTGCTTCTGTTAATTGTCCACCTGCTTCGTAACCAACGTAACCAGGAGGAGCACCAATTAAACGACTTATAGAGTGTTTTTCCATATATTCAGACATGTCTATTCTAATTAGAGCATTTTCACTATCAAAAAGTTGAGAGGCCAAAGCCTTAGATAATTCTGTTTTACCAACGCCTGTCGGTCCTAAAAATAGAAAACTTGCTATTGGTTTGTTTGGATCACTAAGCCCTGTCCTTGATCTTTGTATGGCAGATGATATGGATTGGACGGCTTTATTTTGACCAATAACTTTTTTATGAAGCTCAGATTCAAGATTGAGTAATTTTTCAATTTCAGTTTGCGCAAGTCTTTTAACTGGGATAGATGTCCACTTTGCAATAATTTCAGCTACATCATCAGCGACAACCTCCTCTCTCAAAAGTGATTTCTCAGCATTGTGAGATGAATTTTTTAAATTAAGTTCTTTAGATTTTAAATTTTGTTGATAATTCACAAGGGTGCCGTATTCAAGTTCAGCCGCCCTGTTGAGGTCATAATTCCTCTTTGCTTTTTCTATTTCTAGTTGTACTTTCTCTATTTCTTCTTTAAGTATTGAAATTTCTTCGATTGACTCTTTCTCTTGTTCCCATTTCTTGTTTACTTCAATTTGATTTTTTGTTAATAATGCTAGTTCCGTAGTAATTAATTCGAGTCTCTCTTTACTAGAAGAATCTGACTCACCTTGCAAAGATAATTTCTCCATCTCAAGTTGGATGATTTTTCTATCAATCTCATCAATTTCTTCTGGTTTTGATGTTATTTCCATCTTTAAACGTGAGGCTGATTCATCTATTAGATCGATAGCTTTATCAGGTAAAAACCTCTCGGGTATATACCTATCACTCAATATCGCCGCAGCTATTAGAGCGTTATCAGAGATACGAACACCATGATGGACTTCATATCTTTCTTTTAGTCCTCGTAAGATCGAAATCGTATCTTGGACTGAGGGTTGTTTTACAAGTATTTGCTGAAATCTTCTTTCCAGCGCAGGGTCTTTCTCAAAATGTTCTCTATGTTCATTGATGGTTGTTGCTCCAATACATCTCAGTTCACCTCTGGCAAGCATTGGTTTTAGGAGATTACTTGCGTCCATTGCTCCACCACTCGCTCCTGCTCCGACGACAGTATGAATTTCATCGATGAACAAAATTATTTTTCCTTCTGAATCTGTGACGTTTTTAAGAACTGACTTAAGTCTCTCTTCAAATTCACCACGGAATTTTGCACCTGCTATTAGAGCCCCCATGTCTAAAGAAATTAATTGACGGTCTTCAAGGGCTTTAGGAACATCTCCGTTGATAATTCTTTGTGCTAAACCTTCAATGATTGCTGTTTTACCCACTCCAGCTTCCCCAATCAATACGGGATTATTTTTAGTTCTACGGCTAAGTATTTGAATTGTTCTTCGGATTTCCTCATCTCTTCCAATTACAGGATCTAATTGTCCATCTCTGGCTGCAGAAGTAAGGTCTAGGCCGTACTTCTGAAGAGCTTCGTAGCTATTTTCAGCATTTTTCTGGGTCACTTTTTTGTCCCCTCTAATTGCATTTATAGCCTTAATAAGGCTATTTTTGGAGATTTGATTTTGTTCAAATAACCTATGACAAACTCTCTCGTCATCAAATAGGGAAATCACTAAATGTTCGCTTGAAATAAAGTTATCTTCGAATGACTCTTTAATGTTTTTTGCTCTTGAAATTGAAAAAGATATATTTTTGCCAAAGAAAATTGATTCTTGAGCTTTCAGCATTTTTGGTTGGTTCTTTATAAATTCTTCTATTTCTGTAAGTAGCTTTCTTATTGTCCCGCCAGATCTTTCTATTGCTTTTATTGCGATTTCATTCTTCTTTAGAAGAGACCAAAGAAGATGTTCTGTTTCTAAAGTCTGTTGTTTTTCAGTTAATGCTAAATCTTTTGCATCAATGATCCCTTGCCAAGCACTGTTAGTAAAATCATCAGGATTTACCCTCATCCTTTAAATTAATTTTTTTCAGTTAGATACTATTCAAGTCTATTGATTGGATAAATATAAGAAAACCGTCATATTTTGATTTGGCACAATAAATTTGTGAGATCACTTTAAGTTTTTGGAACTAATTAGTTAAATTTTTAAAATCTTAATTTTATCTACTTTAGACATATGATTCATATTGATTAGCATTTTTAATTAAAACTCTCCCATTTGATGGCGAATTAAAATTTTTTATAAACTAAAAACAAATCATTTGATGTTTTATCTCGCAATAGTTTCTAATCTAAAAAAATTATGCTTCGTTCTTTTTATTGAATTTCTAAATATATTTTTTCAAAAAAAAAAGATGGGGGAGCCCCCATCTTTAATAAATTCTTTTGGGTATTTAGTTGACTACGATTTTCCCAACCATTCCTGCACCCCTATGAGGCTCGCAGTAAAAGTCGTATGTACCAGCTGTGCTAAAAGTTCTCTCCCAAGACTCTCCTGGAGCAAAAGCTAAATCTGGATGGCTTAGATCATCATTTCCGTCAAAAACGGCATTATGAGGAGCAAGTTTGTTGTTTACAAACTTTACGGTGTCGCCAGCGCTTATGTTTAGGGTGCTTGGTTCAAAAGCAAGCATTCCTGCATCGGTGCCAAGCTTAACTTCAACAGTTGAAGCATTCACATTGGATACGCCAATTACTAGAAATGCAAAAAAAGCAAATAACGCTGTTGAAATAGAACGAATCATGAAATTAATTCTTCTCTTTTTTTGATTTTACTACCTTAGCTTCTGTTTAACATTTTAGTGTTTAGTTAAACCAGAATTATGTAAAACTTGACTTAGAGTTTTGGCATAGCTGATACCCCCAAAGGTTTCAGGAGAGGTTACGGGCTCATGTATAAAGTGTTTTTGTCTAAGACTGAATCTATCCCAGTTTGTAATTTGAATTGGAAGTAACATCGTTAAAAGTTCAACAAGCCAAGTCCAAAGAGGGATTTGAGGGACTTTACTCATTCCTTTCCATTTTAGAAGCGTCTGAATTACCACATCAATACTTATATAGGGTTGCCCTAAAACCAATTTTTTTATTTTAGTGCCAGCAACAGCTTGTTCAGGTTTGAAATTAGAGGTGGCTAAATGCCCGCAAATGAAAGCAATATCTGCCGCGTGAATAAAATGAAACCTTGAAAATAATTTTATCCATCTTGCCAGCCAGATCCATTTCAATGCATCTCTAAGGCCTTTGGTAAGATAACTAGTTGGAAAATTACTTTTTCCGTCTAAACGACCACCAAAAACCAGTGTTGGGAATACAGCTATGACCTTAGTTGCAAGCTCATGTGATTCAAGCTCTCTGAGGCATTGTGCTTTCGTTTGTATATACTCTGTTCCATAGGTAAAAGCTTCCGGTAACAAATTTAAGTTTCTATCAAGAACACTTGCAGTTGAGAAATAAATTATTTGCTTGATATTGGAAGGATTTAGTAAATTGAGCAAATTTTTTACGGCATCAACATTTACTTCTTTCGCTCTTTTAGGATCACCCCAAGCAGTTGCAGTATGAATAACTCTATTGACTTCTGAAATTTCTTTCTTGAACTTATTTGATTGTCTCAAATCTCCGACTAAAATTTTAATCCTTGGATTTTCTAAATTTATTGAAGTTATTTTTTTTGGATCTCTAACCCATAAAAATAATTCTGAACTTGAGTTTTCGATTAGCCAATTTGTTATGTATTGTCCAACACATCCACTTGCACCAGTAATCAGAATTATTTCGTTTTTCAAGATGAAACTTTTATAAGTTCATTGACGTTTTTGCCAGCTTCGAAAAATACTCTTGCATTTTCCTCTGGCGTCCCAGGAAGTATTCCATGACCAAGGTTAAGAATATGTTTTCTACCTTTGGCTTTTTTGACGACATCAACAATTCTTGATCTGATCGCATCAGGAGTACCAAACAAAAGTCCTGGATCAACATTTCCTTGCACTCCTACTGTTTGAGGCAGCCTTTTTAGTCCATCCGCCATATCAACAGTCCAATCTAAAGAGACTATATCTACTCCGGTTTGTCCCATCCTTTCAAGAACTCCGGCACTGCCAGAGATATATAAAATCATGGGTGTATCTGGATGTTTCTCTTTTACTAAATTGACTACTTTTTGTTGATAAGGTGCAGCAAACTCGTCATAATCTTGTGGACTTAATTGTCCTGCCCATGAATCAAACATTTGAACTACTTGGGCCCCAGATTCAATTTGATAGGACAAATAGTTCGCAATTGATTCTGCAAAGTGATTTAAAAGTTGATGCAGCAGTTCTGGCTCTTGGAATGCCATCGCCTTTATAACTGCATAATTTTTGCTGCTTTTCCCTTCTACAACATAGGCAGCAAGAGTCCATGGAGCACCTACAAACCCAAGAACTGCAGCCTTGTTCCCAACGCTCTCTCTAAGCCTTCCAAGAACTTCACCAACAAAGGACATGCTCTCTTCTGGTTGAAGAGGCTTTAAGTCCTTTACCTGCTTGAGGCTTCTTATTGGGTCATTTATCAAGGGTCCTTTACTTTCAACGATGTCAAAGTTGATTCCCATTCCAGGAAGAGGAGTCAAGATATCTGAAAAAAGTATTACTCCATCTGGTTGAAAAGCTTTAAAAGGTTGCATTGAAATTTCATAAGAAAGATCGGGGTTTTCGGACCTTTCCCTGAAACTTGGGTGATTATCACGTAGGTCGCGATATACCTTCATGTATCTCCCCGCTTGTCGCATCATCCAAACCGGGGGCCTTTCAACATTTTCTCCGCGAGCGGCACGAAGTAGTAAAGGAGTAGTTTCGTTCATTATTTTGTCCTTTTAATCGAAAAACTTACATGAAGCAGTAACTTGAAAATCATGAAATACGTTCTCTGCAAAAGTTCGTCATACCTTTTGAATTTTTACATCCGGACCACTGTTATAATTAGGTTATGAGGCAAGGTTGAAACATTTCTATTCGAGGAAGGTTAATTCTTCTTGGATTTATGCTTTAGAACCAGAACGCTAAGAGGAGGAAGGCAAAGATCTATAGAATTTTCATAGCCATGTATGTTGTATGAATCTGTCGATTTCCCTCCCATATTTCCTAGATTTGAGCCTCCATATTGACTCGCATCTGTATTAAAAATTTCTTCATAGAATCCATCAACAGGCACACCTATTCTGTAATTAGAATGGTTTTGAGGTGTAAAGTTTGCCACTACTACTAACCATTCTCCATCAGCTTTTTCTCTTCTCATAAAACTGATCACTGAATTTTTATTATCATCGCAATCAATCCACTGGAATCCGTATTCGTCAAAATCATTTCTCCATAAAGCAGGTTCCTTTTTGTATAAAGTATTCAAATCGTCTACTAATTTTTGTATTCCTTTGTGAGGTTCATAATTTAGAAGATCCCATTGCAAATCATCCCAAACATTCCATTCTTGGCGCTGCCCAAATTCCATTCCCATAAATATTGTTTTTTTACCTGGATGTGTCCACATATATGCAAGCAAAGCTCGTGTATTTGCATACTTCTGCCAGTCATCGCCTGGCATTTTGTGTAAGAGATGACTTTTCCCATGAACAACTTCATCGTGGCTTAAAGCAAGCATAAAGTTTTCGGTAAAGTTATAACAAATTGAGAAAGTAATGTTGTTTTGATTGAATTGTCGAAACCATGGGTCAATTTCAAAATAATCGAGCATATCGTGCATCCAACCCATGTTCCATTTTAGGTTGAACCCTAGTCCACCCATGTCAGTTGGCTTGGTTACACCAGTCCATGTGGTTGATTCTTCGGCAATAGAAAGTGCACCTGGAAAATGTTGAAAAAGAACGTGATTAGCCTGTTGTAGAAATCTGACTGCTTCAAAATTTTCATTCCCTCCATCTTCATTAGGTATCCATTCACCCTCCGGACGAAGATAGTCTTTGTAAAGCATTGATGCAACTGCATCAACGCGTATTCCATCTATATGAAATTGATCAAACCAGAAAATTAGATTTGCAACTAAAAAATTACGAACTTCATTTCGACTGTAATTGAAAATTAATGTTCCCCATTCTTTGTGCTCACCAATTCTGGGATCTGAATGCTCGTATAGATGGCTGCCATCAAAATAAGCAAGCCCATGCTGATCTTTAGGGAAGTGGCCTGGGACCCAATCGAGAATGATTCCTATTCCCTCTCTATGGCATGAATCAACAAAGGCACGAAACTCATCTGGTGATCCATATCTACTTGTAGGCGCATACCAACCAGTTACTTGATACCCCCAAGAGCCATCAAAAGGATGCTCTGAAATTGGCATAAGCTCGATATGCGTGAAGCCTCTCTCTTTGACATAGGGAATGACCTTATTTGCCAACTCTTTGTATGTAAGCAATCTTGAGCCAGGCTTCATGTCTGCTGCTGGAACGGGGTCTCTATACTCTCCGTTTGAATTAACAAATGGATCGTCTGAGGAGGCATGCATCCAGCTTCCTAAATGCATTTCATAAACTGATATTGGTTGCTCTAAAGGATCTCTGTTGTCACGATTGGATATCCAAAACTGATCATTCCATTGAAATGAATCGATTTTTGATATGACTGAGCTTTTTGCAGGTCTTACTTCATGTTGAAAACCATAAGGGTCAGCTTTCTCATAGCAATGTCCTTTTTCGGTCCTGATTTCAAATTTGTACAAATCTCCCTCACTTAGCCCAGGTATGAATAGTTCCCAAATTCCTCCTAAACGTTTTTGCATAGGGTGGTGTCGGCCATCCCATGAATTGATATCACCAATAACTGAAACGCTTTTTGCATGAGGGGCCCATAAGCAAAACATAACTCCTTGCTTTTTATCAATTTCAGTAAGGTGAGCACCCATTTTTCGCCATATGTGATGGTGATTTC
Source organism: Prochlorococcus sp. AG-402-A08 (assembly GCA_003279585.1). Lineage (GTDB taxonomy): Bacteria > Cyanobacteriota > Cyanobacteriia > PCC-6307 > Cyanobiaceae > Prochlorococcus_B. The sequence goes on from QCHH01000001.1 coordinate 8,909, forward strand.
CCTCTGCGAAAAGATGTCTATCAATTTCACCCATCCACTCTTTTCGGAAGCTCCAAGGATCATGTTGAACATGTTCAATTCCTCCTCTATTTACTTTTATCTGATAGTCATTACCAGGATCTTTTTCTAAAACACCCTCAAATATCCATTCATGGTTGGGATTTTGTAGTTGAATTTTTGTTTCTTGTGCTATTAACTCAACTGCATTTGCCTCAGGCATCCATATTCGAATTATCCATTTATCTTTAAACGGTTGAGGACCAAGAATAGAAAAAGGACTTTCATGTCTGCATTCAGAAAGCCTTTGTCCGTCATCTTTCAAAGAATCTAGAAGAATAGACACGGACATGACTTATTTCTGAAATAGCTAGTTAGCTTAATCCTATGCAAGTAAATATTGAACCCCTAAGAGGAAATAAGTGACTCAAATTTAAGTTTTGAATTTGAAAGTAAGAGTGAAATTGTTGTCACTAAGCAGTGAGGACTGGGTCCCTCGCATAAATATTGACTCTGTCCAGGATTAATTCCAATTGCTGGCCATCCAGATCCTGAGATTGAAATTCTTAAACGATCCCCTCCTTTAAATGTTGCGAGAACTGGTTGAAGTTTGATTTTTCTAGTGCTTTTTATACCTTGATCACAATTGACAATTCTGAGTACACCAGTTGAAAGTTGCGTGGCAGTATTCTTAACTCCATTAGGAATTATTGATAAAGCAACGAATAGATCAAAACTTTCCCTATCACACTTAGTCTCTAAAAAAAGAGTTGGAATACCCTCCAGCCTAAGATCCTTCAAAATAGGGTCTGATGTAAATACTGCGACATCAGGTCGAATATCAAGCTTAAATCTGTTCGCTTCACCAGCTGTATCACTGAGATGTCCTCCGATTGCTGGGATTGGTCTCCATGGGTCGTGAACCAAAGTCACTTCACTATCTGCTTCTAAATCAGAATTCGGGATTAGGCATCCTTCAAGATGACTTATTGAGGCTAAACCTTCGCTACGAAGATTCCATATAGGAGTTTTATCTTGAACCGAAAGCTCCCAACTCTTAGTGGTTAGATTCCAAAGACTGATTTGAGAGAAACTAATCTCTTTGTTTTTATCTTTTAAATAAGAATCAAAAAAATCTAATTGTGTGCGTTGTGCGCCCTCCCACCATTGAAGATGAGTAGCAGGACCAATTAGTAATTTAGGATTGCCTCCTGCCTTTTTAGATTTCTCAAAAATATCTAAAACCCCTTTCAAGTGAGGATCCCACCAACCCCCAATTAGAAGCAAAGGTTTTTTTAACCAGCTATCTAATGGCTCATGGGATTCCCATTGAGGAGTTTTGGTAGACGAAAGATTTAGCCATTTATATGCCATGCCTTCTGGGTCATTCTTTTTAAGTAATTCATGACCGTTACATAAGTATTTTTTTGATTCAAGATTTTCACGGATTTCGTACCAAGCTTTCCAATTCTTTTCCCTTTTTGCTTTTTGGGCTGCTAATTGCAAACCCCATCCAATGCCCAGGTGCCACCAAAACGCTCCTCCTTCACAACTCCAATGTTCATTCTCTGAAAGGCCTGTCATCGCAGGGATAATGCAATCAGGCGGAGGAGTGCCCTCCTCGGCAATGAGTTGTGTTAATCCTTGATATGAAAAACCGTATGTGCCTAGTAGGCCATTGCATTCAGGCAAGGATCGTACCCAGTTATGGGTTTGACTAGTGTCTGAAGCTTCTTGACTGAAGCCTGAAAATTCTCCTTCAGACCCACCCTGACCTCGTACATCTTGTATTACAACTACATAGCCCTTGCTAGCCCACCAAGATGGATGAGCATATGTAATCGTAGAAGCAATTTCTCTTCCATACGGTTGGCGCATAAGTAAGACAGGCCATTGCCCGTTCCCTGGAGGGAACCAGATTCGAGATTTTAGTAATGTTCCGTCTCTAAGTTGTAAGTCTTCGTCCCTGTATCCTATTGAAGTCATTATTTGCTTTAAAAAGTTTCTGGGCAATAAAGACCTCTTACGTACATTGAAAGGATCTCAGCATCAACTTCGCTTATATTTTTTTGAATTGAGATTTTCTGAATAGATTTTTGTGAACCAGCTGAAATATTTTCTTTGTTTAGCTCTTTGAAACTTTCACAAATAGACTTTGCTTCATCAGGATTCCTTTTAACACTCTCAAGAAGTCTAGATTGAGCCACCGCAGCCTGACTGATTCCAAATGATGTGAATATTAGTGTGATTAGTAAACTATTCATTTCTTTTAGTTTAACTAATTTCTTTTGAATTATTTATATTCTATTACCTAATGGTTATTGGGTAAATTAAATAATGTTTTTTTTGCTTTCTCTATTAAAAAGTGAGCTTTTTCTAAATCTATTATAGGAATTCTTCCTGTTCTAAGAATTCTTTCAAAGCGTCCAGTCTTTTGAACGAGCTCTTGAGGAGTAAGTCGTGAAATAGCCTTGGTGGAAATTAATCCTGAGTGCATCAATAAGGCTGCCTCATTAAGTTGAATATCTAAAGTACATATAAAATATGCAATACATTTAAGTCTTTTTAGATTGCGAACACTACCCAGACTTCCATAGATTAGATGATTTATTTCTTCATCACTAATAGATAATAACGAATCCCATGTTTTTATATTCTTTGATAAGAGTAATTTTTCTTCTTGATAAAATGTTTTAGGAAGACCTTCTAAAAATAACTTATTAGTCATATCACTCTAATGAGGTAATTTCTTCAATATTAGTCTTATTAGATAAATCCTCAGTTTCAGAGTAATTTCTACCTGGCAATTCTATGAGCTTTGATTCTTTTAAATCATTTATTAGTTCACCCAGAATAATTGGTTTACTTATTCCCTCACCAGCGGATTCTATCTTTCTTAACCTAACCTTGACCTGAGCACCATTTCTTCCTCCTCCTTTCAGATTCCCAGCTATTTGTAACAATGTTGGTTTTATAGCTTCTTCAGGAAAATCAACTGATGCTTGAGCAACAACTAAATCAAATCCATTGTCATAAACAATAGGAGCATATTTGTATCCTTCTACATTAAAAGGAGGAGTATAACTTTGCTCAAAGGCCCAGCAACTAGCAGATAGTAAAAGTGTGAAAATCGTTGTCCCAGTTAGTCGAAATTTAATTCCCCAGTTAAATAAATATGCCAAAACAGTTAAGACACCAACCCCTGCCCCTCCCCAGGCTAGCCATTTTGTTACATCTTGGATAACTTCACTCATAGACATAGGCTGGTTTCTCCTGAATTGATTCTTTATAGTTTGTTAGCTCCCCCACGTTTGAGAATAATGTTTCATGGGAGATGAGTGGAGTTCTAAAAGATTAAAGCGGTGGGGACTTGCTGGAACCTTTGCGGCGTTGGGTGGTGTTTTGATTTGGAGTTGCGCAGATCTATTAGTAGCTAGGACTATAAGCCGTTTTTCTCCACAAATAGAAAAAACATTATCTAATTCATTAGGTCATCCTTTAAAAATAGGTTCCTACAAGGGGCTTAGACCATGGGGAGTTGAGTTGGGGCCAACAAGGCTACTTCCAGGTGTTGAGGATTCTTCCTCAGTAAACATTTCAACTTTAACAATTAAATTTGCTCCTTTTGCTAGTTTATTTAATTGGCAACCAGTTGCAATATTTAATCCAAAAGGAGCAGAAGTTCTATTAAGAAAGAATGATAGTGGTTCATTTTGGGTTGTCCCTCAGACTGATAAGGCTAAAAAAATTAATATTCAACTTAAATTAAATTTAAAAGAACCAACTAAAATTGTATTTAATTCTGGAGATACAACTTTATTAGCGAAAGGCAACCTATCTCTTAATCTTGGGAAGAAACAGATTTATGGTGCGATTAATCTAGAGTCCAAAAAACAAGGAAGCGTCTATCTTGCAGGAAAAGGATATTGGGATGGAATAGAATTTCAAACTAAAGTAAGAATTAATAAACTAAAACTTGGTATTTTGGATGGGGTTTTAGGAAAATATTCTAATATTATTACTAGAGGTAAAATAAATGGAAGCCTAAGTTTTGGAGTAAAGAAAGGCTTAATAAGATGTAAGGGTGATTTATTAGTTAATGATTTAACTCTAAGCGGAGGCCCACTAAGTGATACATTATCTACAAATAATTCAAAAATAAAATGTGATAAAAATAAGCTTAAGTTAATAAATTCTAATTGGAATTATGGCTATTTTGATATATCTAATACATCGGAAATATCATTTTATAGAAAAGATAAAACTTATATAACTTCTGCTGCTAATATTAAAATTAAAGATTTTGATCATACTCCACTATTGTTAAATTTAAAATTACCTATCTTTATCATTGATAGACAATTTGTTACTGGAGATTTAAATGCTAATTTTAATTTAGACTCCTTCCCCTTAGGGTCTTTAAATCCAATACTAAATTCATCATTGTCGGGGAAATTAAATACAAAAGGTGATCTCCAAGGAAGATTATCTTCACTTAAATCCACGATTAATCTTTCTTTAGATAATCCACAGATTAATGGTGTTCGTTTAAGAGAAAAATGGAAAGGTTCTTTTACTCGGATTCCCAATGAAAAGAAATGGGGTAGTTTGAGAATGGAATCGGAAGGTGCTTCCATCCCTGGTAGTCTTCAAATTAACTTTAATAAGGATGGAGATTTTAATGATTTAATTCTAAATAGATTAGACGGTAAAATAAGTTTGAATCCCTCATCAAATGCTTTTGAATGGGAAGCTAATAAATTCAGATTAGATCGATTAGAAGTTGCTTTCCCGCCAGAAAAAAGTTTTAAACGAATCTTTGGAGAAGTTTCAGGTAATGGGATGTTTTCTCTTGATCCACTATTTCTTAATGGTGATTTGAATTTAGATTATTTTAGATTGTTAGGTTTTCAATTAAAAAAAGCAAGTATTAAAGGTCAAATCAAAAATTCAGAAACTAATTTAACAGGTCAATTAATACCATCTGAAAACGGAAAGATTAAATTTGATATTAATAATGGGTCCAAATTTTCTCTAATAGCAAAAGTGAAGGATGTTAGTGCTAAATGGATTACAGCTACAGCTTTAGAGTTCCCTAAATTGGGATTGAAGTATTCGGATGCATTCGGTGAGGCTGAAGACTTAGAAAAATTGATAATTGGTTACCCTAATAGTTCTATTGATAGTCAGTTAGAGGCTTTAACTAAGTCGAAGGATTCATATAGAGAAGAGATGAAAAAGATAAATAATCAGAGCATTATTAATCCTTTTGATCTTAATGGGGATGTAGATGCGAATATCAAGTTAAGTGGTCCAAGCTTATCTGATTTAAAGTTAGAAGCTAAAGCCTTTGGAAAGGTTTGGACAAACAAATTGAAGATTATAAATTCAAAAGAAATAAGACCTTTTAAAGCAACTTTTAATGGAAATTTAGGTTCAGGAAATGGAAGTTTTACTCTACTTGATTTTCATTTTTCATTATTATCTTTAGTTGCACCATTACCTTCGTCAGTTAATGGATATTTTGGTTTAAAGGGTAAATATAGTTTAGCTAATGTGATGCCACTAGTTACAGCTGATTTAATTATTAAAGATACAGTAATTTATAACAGAAATATTAACTTAGATAATGGTAATATTTTATTTAAAGATAATTTTTTAGAGTTTGATATCGCCATAAGGGATAATTCTTCGGTAAATCCTGTTAATTTAAGTGGCACCTTTCCATTAATTAGTTCCTACCCTATTGATCTAAAGATTGAAAGTCATGGAGATGGATTAGCTTTTTTGACAGGCCTAACAAAAGGTGGTGTTTCTTGGACCTCAGGTACGGCCGATCTAAGCTTATTGATTAGAGGAACACCTGCAAAACCGGTTGCGAATGGTTTTTTTGTTTTGAGAAACAGTGAGCTACTTTTTCAAGATAAAGAAATAAATAATTTAAATAGCACAATAGTTTTTGATTTTAATAGACTTGAAGTCTTGAATCTTAAAGCAAATATAGGAGCAAACGGTACCATTAATAGCCAAGGTGGAATTTCATTATTTGATTCTAAATTAAGCGAAAGCAAGCCATTGACTCTTTCTTTAGAAAAAACACGGATTAAAACGGCATTTACTGACATCAGCGCTTCATCTAACATTTTTGTTAGAGGATCTATTTTGAAACCTCAATTGGGAGGTGAAGTCTTTATTTCAGAAGGTTCAATTTTTGCTAAAAGAGCTAATAATCCAGATAAGACTACACCCAAAGCATCAGAAGGTAATAAAGATTCTAAGGTGAAAATAATTCGTAGATTACCAGAACAAAACTGGAATCAGAAAGAACCTCTGGTTTTATTTATTCAAGATGAAGATGCACCTGCAAGTCGAATAGTTAGTGGTGGGTTGCCTGATGGATTTGAATCAATAATCTTTGATAATTTAAAGCTCGTACTTGGTCCTTCATTGCGATTGGTTTCTCAACCCTTGGCAAGCTTTGAAACTAATGGATTCCTTTTCCTGAACGGTGCTTTTGATGAGTCACTTGATGTTAGTGGAGTTATTAAACTTGTTAGTGGCTACGTTAATCTCTTTACGACTACTTTTAATCTAGATCAAAGTGAACCTAATGTAGCTGTATTTGTACCGTCTATGGGCTTAGTTCCATATGTTGATGTGACTTTAAAAAGCCGTGTACCAGATAATGTTAGAGACGTAAGTAATTTTTCTTCAAATGGTATGGCATCATTTGGTATTGGAGGCTCTCGTTTCGTAAATGTTGAAGTAACTGCCTCTGGACCTGCAGATCGCATTAGTGAGAGTTTTCAATTGAGAAGCACTCCATCTTTGGGGAGAAGTGAGTTGTTAGGACTTATAGGAGGTAATTCTCTCGCAAATCTAATAAGTAGTGGAGGAAATGGTGATGTGCTGGCTAGCTTTTTGAATAGATCTTTTGCTTCTTATCTTCAAGGAAATATCAATGGTTTTTTAAGTGATAGGCTTCAAATATCTTTGTATCCTGCTTATATAAATGGATCAGATTCAAAGGATGATACTAGTGAAAGTGGTTCTTCAAGTACTGACCAGGAGGATACTAATCTGTCAGGTCAACAGGCATGGGTGACTGAAATAGGAGTTGACCTTAACGATAAAATTAATTTCTCAGTTCAGGCCGCTCCTAATCGACAAGATATTCCACCGAAAGGAAATATTACTTTTCAGATGAATCCTAACGTAGGTTTATTAGGCTCGTTTGATAAGAATGGAAATTGGCAAAGTCAGCTCCAACTCTTTTTTAGATATTAAAGAAATCAATAAAAATGACTAAATTAAAAAATGCTTAGTTAGATAGACTTTTATCTTCTTATATTGCTTGATTAGCCATTAAAGGAATATTTTAAAGATAGTGAGAAATTATCTTTGATTAAATAGTCGATCCAAATCAAATGAGTACAAACTTTTCAGTCCCTGAACCTACGTCCCAGCTAGTAAAAGTAGCGGAGAGCGTAAAAAAGGCTTCTATTTTGCTTGGTCAATCCACTAATGAACAAAGGTGTGAGGCTTTGACTGAAATGGCAAATGCTTTGAATGAAAATGCCGATGAGATTTTAGAAGCAAATATTCAAGATCTTGAAAGATCAGAAGAAGAAGGGTTGAATAAATCACTTTTATCAAGACTTCAGTTAACAAAAACTAAACTCAAAGGATGCATTGACGGGGTCCTAAAGGTTTCAAACCTTGCAGATCCAATTGGTAATAGACAACTTCATAGGAAATTGGATGAAAACCTTATTCTTGAGAGAGTTACAGTTCCACTGGGAGTCTTAGGAGTGATATTTGAATCGAGACCAGATGCATTAATCCAAATTGCGTCTCTTGCTGTTCGTTCTGGTAATGGAGCTTTATTAAAAGGAGGAAGTGAAGCAAAAGCCACAAATCAAGCAATAATGAATTCTCTTGATAATGGGTTAAACAAATCAAATGTGGGCTCAGGAGCTTTGTCTTTGCTTACTACACGTCAAGAAAGCTTAGGCTTGCTTCGTTTAGACCGCTATGTGAATTTGATAATACCTAGAGGTAGCAATGAGTTGGTTCAATTTATTCAAGGGAATACACGCATCCCTGTCTTAGGTCATGCTGATGGTATTTGTCATCTATATGTAGATAATTCTGTAGATATTGATAAAGCTATAAGTATAGCTTTAGACAGTAAGATTCAATATCCTGCTGCTTGTAATGCAATTGAGACATTATTAATTCATAAAGATGTTGCCGAGATGTTTTTGAAAAAAGGCTTGCCAATTTTTTCTAGCGCAGGAGTTACTCTTAAGGGAGATGCAATAAGTCAATCTTTAGGTGTTAAAAGTAAGGCTGATGAGGCAGACTGGTCTACAGAATATCTTGACTTAATTCTTTCAATAAAAATTGTTCGTAATATAGACGAAGCTATTGAACATATTCGTAAATATAGCTCTCGTCATACTGAGGCGATAGTTACTGATGACAAGGAAGTTGCTGAAAAATTTTTAAGTTCAGTCGATAGTGCAGGTGTTTATCATAATTGTTCTACTCGTTTTGCAGATGGTTTCCGATATGGATTTGGAGCTGAAGTTGGGATAAGTACCCAGACTCTTCCACCAAGAGGACCAGTTGGATTGGAAGGCTTAATTACCTATCGCTATTATCTCAGAGGTGATGGTGACCTCGTTAAGGATTTCGCTTCTGGAGATAGAAGTTTTTCTCATATTGATCTACCATTATGAGTCAATTTAATAATCTAAGCGTCATTCATATAAAAGATATAAATCTATGGGCCCATGTAGGTGTTTTAGAAAGTGAGCGAATACATGGTCAAAGCTTTCTTCTCGATATTAGTTTTTGGTTGGATTTGGATGAGTCATCCAAGCTTGATCAATTAGATAAATCAATAGATTATAGCGAAGCAATTAAAGCAGTTAAAAAACTTTCATTTGAAATCAAATGCTTAACGATTGAGTATTTTAGCGATCAAATTTTAAATCTTCTTGAGTCTCTTTATGGTCCAGTTCCAATTCATATTCTGCTGACAAAATGCTCGCCACCAATAGATGGATTTAGTGGAAATGTTTTAATCGAAAAAAAAAGGAATTTCTTATCTCCTATTAATTAATTGGATACCAATAAAAGACCAATTTTTCTTGTTCATGGTTTGTGGAACAATCCTAAATTATTTGAAAAATTAATTAAAAAAATAAAAGAAGATGATTATGAATTGTATAGACCACATTTGCCACATAAATATGGGAAAACATCTCTTAGGTGTTTAGCTCGAGATCTAGATTCTAAGATCAAGGAATTAGTTGGTCCTGAAATCGAAATTGATATTGTTGGTTTCTCAATGGGTGGATTAATTAGTAGGTTGTGGTTGCAAAATCATGATGGTTTTTTAAGAACTAGACGTTTTTTTAGTATTGGTTCGCCTCATTTTGGTACTTACACAGCGCAAATGATCCCTTCATTTTTTATGCCAGGTATTGCAGAGATGAAAAGAGGCAGTGGTCTATTATCTAAATTAAATAATGACTTGACTTCCTTAGAAAAGGTTGAATGCACAAGCTTTTTTACAAAATGGGACTTGATGTCATTCCCAGGGTGGCAAGCAAAACTTTCTATTGGTGATTCTTATCATTTACCTGTGTTAACACATAAAGAATTGATAACAAATTCTAGCTCTCTAGATATTTTAGCCAAAAAGATTTTTATTAGTAGCTAATTAAGCCCACTATGTCTTATTAGAGCTTCAGTAGAGGGAAGTCTTCCTCTAAATTGTTTGAAAACCTTATTGGGTGAACGACTACCACCAAGACTAAGAATAGAATCACGATATTTTTTACCAATCTTTCGGACTTCATCCTGATTTGTAAGGCCTGCCTCTTCAAATGCGGCAAAGGCATCAGAGCTGAGTACTTCAGCCCATTTATAAGAGTAGTATCCAGCAGCATAGCCACCAGCAAAAATATGGCTGAAGGCACAGAGAAATTGATCTTCTGGAATCGGCTTCATTACTGTTGTATTTTTTGCGATTTCTCGTCGTAAATCATCTGGGGAAATTTTTAATTCTTCATTCCATTGACTATGGAGCTTTAGATCAGTAAGAGCAAAATGTATTTGTCTTAAAGTCGCAAGCCCAGAATTAAATGTTCTGCTTGATCTCAACTTATTGATTTCAGATTTTGGTAATGGCTCTTTCGTTTTCCAATGGATTGCTATTTCAGAAATTGTTTGATCCTCTAAACACCAATTTTCCATAAATTGGCTTGCTAATTCGACAGCATCCCATTCAACGTTATTAATGCCGGCTGCTTGAGGGTGATTTACAGTTGTCAGCATATGTTGTAGCCCATGCCCAAATTCATGGAAGAGAGTTTCGACTTCTTCGAAACTCATCAGACTGGGCTTTTCAGCAATAGGAGGCGTTTGATTGCAGACTAAATAGGCTACTGGGAGAACAATATCATCCTTTGTTTTTTGATTTCGGCACAAACATTCATCCATCCAGGCACCTCCTCTTTTTGTCGCAGGACGACTAAAGGGATCTAGATAGAAAGATGCGATTCTCTGACTATCTAAATTTTTAACATTGAAAAAACGGACATCTTCATGCCATAAAGGAGCTGAATTAATTGCTTCTTCAATATCAATTTCAAAAAGTCTTTTGCACAAGTTGAATAGACCATTAAGAACTTGATCTAAAGGAAACCATGGCCTGAGTTTCTCTTGGTCAAGATCGTATTTCTCTTTGCGTAGAACTTCAGACCAAAAACTTACATCCCATGGAGATAGCTCAAAATCTTCGTTTTCTCCATTTCTTTTGGCACACTCATGAAGATGTATAACTTCTTTTTCAGCATGAGGCATTGCAGCCAATCGTAATTCTTCGAGCAACATCTCTACAGCATTTTCATTATCCGCCATCTTTGTGGCTAAACTAATTTCACACCAATTTTTATATCCCAATAGTTTTGCCTGTTTGTTTCTGAGATCTAAAATTTCTTCAATTATTTTTTTGTTACTAATCTTTCCATCGCTAGCTCTACTTACAAAGGCTCTATAAACTTTCTCTCTGAGACGTCTATTTTTTGCATAAGTTTGAAAAGGAATGTATCTAGGCATATCTAAGCCAACTCTCCATGGGCCGTTTGATGTTGATGGATCATTGCCTTCTTCATCTTTGTCACCAGACTCCTTTGCCGCAAGAGCCAATGTTTCAAGTGCTCTTTCAGGAAGCCCCTCGACTTCTGACTTGTCTTTTAATAAAAGGCTCCAATTCTTAGTCGCATCTAATACATTGTTACTGAAAGTAGTTGATAATTCAGCTAATCGCTCACTGCGAGAATTAAATAGTGCTTTTTCATTAGTTTCTAGACCAATTCCTTTGTTTTTCATTGTTATTAGTTCTGTCTCAATTATTCTGATTTGTGTTTCATCCTTTATGTTTCCATGGTCTTTCAAATTTGAGAGCGCCTTAAAAATGACTTCGTTTTGAGCAAGCTGATTACTAAATCTAACTATTGTAGGTTGCTGATTTGAATGAACCTCACGTAGTTCAGTGGAATTGCATACAGCATTCAGATGACTTACAACTCCCCAGCTCCACCTTAGCTTTTCACCTATATCATAAAGCTGAGGCATTACATCTTCCCAACTTAGAGAGCTTTTGGTTGATAATTGTTTTTTGAGTTGTTCTTCTAGTTTATTTAATTCTTCATTTAGTTCTTTTATCAGTTTGGGTATGTTTTCAGTAATCTCCTTAGGAGTAATTTTATCGTAATCAGGAAGGCCTTCACCTTTTAATAGTGCTGATGGTTTAATTGAAGTCATTTTTTAGGTTCAAAACTAACTGATTGGTACAAGGCTATTGCTAATTAATGATTGTGCGAGAGCATTTGTTGATACCTCATATAAATCAATAGCTATCCTCGGCCAAAAACCTATTACTAGTGTAGGAACTAAGAGGCTTAAACCTATTGAAAGTTCTCTCGCATCCATTTCTTTTACTATCGATAAAGCAGGTATTCTTGGGCCAAAGAATACCCTTCTACACATTGAAAGAAGGTATATAGGAGTTAAGACCAGTCCAATAGCTGCTAAAAGGATTGTTATTGCTCTAAATAACGAAGTAAATCCTTCTTGACTAGTTATGCCGAGAAAAACTGTGATTTCACTTATAAACCCACTCATGCCTGGTAAGGCAAGTGATGCTAAAGAACTGGCCAAGAAGAATGCAAAGGTAATTGGCAAAGCCTTCGCAAGACCGCCCATATTCGGGATTGAAAGAGTATTTGTTCTTTCATAAAAACTTCCTGTAACAAAAAACATTGCGGCAGCAATCAGCCCATGGCTAATCATTTGGAGCATCGCTCCACTGATTCCAAGTGCATTAACTGCACCAATTCCAACAAGAACAAAACCCATATGACTTACAGAGCTGCAGGCTATGCGCCTTTTTACATTGTCTTGAGCAAAAGCATTCAGAGCACCATAAATAATATTTACTATCCCAATTATGATTAAAGCTGGGGCAAGTATTAAATGAGTATCCGGTAAAATTTGGACATTAAATCTTATGAGAGCGTAACCTCCCATTTTTAATAAAACACCAGCCAATAACATTGAAACAGGTGCATTTGCCTCCCCATGAGCATCTGGTAGCCAGGTATGAAGTGGAAAGATAGGAAGCTTTACTCCAAAACCAATTAAAAAACCTAAATAACAAAATATCCCAAAATTGCCAGTAATAGATTTGGCTGCGATTTCACTTAAATTAAAGGTAAATTGATCTCCAGAAAGAGCTAAAGCAAGTCCACTAATTAATATTAGAAGGGAAGCTAGAGCTGTATAAAGGATGAATTTTGTTGCTGCATATAGTTTTCTTTTCCCTCCCCAAATAGCAATCAGTAGATAGACAGGAACGAGTTCAAGCTCCCAAGCTAAAAAGAATAGTAAGAAATCTTGTGAAAGGAAAACCAAAGCTTGGGCGGAAGCTTGAATTAGTAATAAAGCAAAGTAAAGCCTTGTTTTTTGTTTTACTTTCCAACTTGCAGCTGCAGATAAAAAAGTTATTAGCCCGCTTAGAACTACCAGAGGTGCAGATATACCATCTACTCCTAATGACCATTCGAGTCCTATGGAAGGAAGCCACTGAAGTCTTTCAACCAACTGAAGACTTTCGCTACTTGGATCAAACAAATTGGAAAAAGCCAATACAATTATTAGAAAATCGGCTAATAAAATAACTAGGGCTATATTTCTTGGCAGATTAGAATTTTTACTTTCTTGCGTTGGGAGGAAAGGCATTATCAATGCTCCAACTATAGGTAGGAGCACAATGAGTGAAAGCCATGGAAATACTGTCTGAGAATCAATACTCATAGGCAGATTGGCATCCATAATTTGGGGCAAGTCAGCCATAAAGCTATCAGTTTTTGTTCGTTTTCATGAGTAGAACTACCCAAAGGTGTTTGAAATACATTCGCTTCCTCTGAGTTGGAGGTTCATTAAAGGAGCACGACTTGCTACACCAGCAGCTTCCCAGGCTTTGACCATTGCGACACTGACTTCTCGGCCTTTAGTCGCTTTGCACAAGGCAAGAATGCTTGGTCCTGCTCCACTTATTGCACATCCTAAAGCTCCGGCAGCCTTTGCAGCTTCTCTTACCTCTAACCCACCTTTGATCAATCCCCATCTATAGGGTTCATGAAGCTTGTCATGCATACCATCTGCAATTAGATCCTCATTACCAGTCCTTAGTCCTTGAAGTAGAAGCGTAAGGGCCCCTAAATTGATTACTGCATCATTTACTGGAATGTTCTCTGGCATGACACGTCTTGCTTCGCTGGTACTAAGGCGAATAGATGGGATTGCAACTACTGCTTTTATTGATTGATCCCAATCACAGCGGACTACGCGCCATCTGTCGTTTGCAGTTTTAGCTGTTACGCAAAGACCTCCTATTAAAGATGGAACAACATTGTCTGGATGACCTTCTATATCTATTGCCAGCTCCAATAATTTTTCCTTAGGCAATGGATATCCCGCAAGTGCGTTTGCTCCAACTAATCCTGCCACGATTGCTGTAGCACTGCTTCCAAGGCCCCTTGCAGGAGGCACAGCTAATTTTACTCTTGCTTCAAGAGCAACAGGCTCTACTCCTGCAGTTCTCCAAACTCTCTGCGCGGCTCGATAGAAAAGGTTTTCAGGACCACCTCTTAAATGATTACCTTCAGTACTTTCCATTATTAATTCAAACCTTTCAGCATTACCCTCAATTCTTTTAATAGTGAACTGATTGGAAAGATCTAGTGCTGCCCCGAGGCAATCAAACCCCGGACCAATATTGGCTGTAGTAGAAGGAACTTCTACTAAGACAGTTTGTCCTATTTTTGGCGGCCCCATGTTTTTATCCTTTAGCTAAGTCTCCCATTTGATTCGGCACTTAAGCGTGCTCTGCAAGCTGAACTGAATAATGTCGCCTCTGGATCTTTAAGAACAATCAATGGGATTTCCTTTAAATAAGATTGAAAGCGACCCTTATTACTAAATGCATTAAGGAAGTTAGAAGAGTTTATTCCATTGAGGTTTTTTGATGCTGTTCCGCCTGAAATCCATAACCCTGAAGAGCAAAGTTCTTGTAAGGCGAGGTCTCCAGCTGCAGATCCATAAGCATTTAGCCACAATCGCAAAGCTTCAGACATTAATTTGTCTCCGTTAGTTGCTTTTTCCCAAACAAGTGCGGGCAAATCTGTGAAAGCTGATTTTTCACTATCTATTTTTTTTAAAGTTCCGTGAAATGGGTGATTTTCATTTGTTGGATCATCCAATTTCCATCTGGCAATCATTCCAAGGCCAGTTCCACTAACTATTCTTTCAATCGATACTCTTTGAATGTTTAACTTCTTTTTTAGCCATTTGACTAATTCCCATTCTTCATCTGTTCTTGGGGAAAATTCCCGATGCCCACCTTCACTTGGAAATATAAAAATGTTTTTAGGTGTAATTAATCCTCTGGACATTCCTAACCCAGTACCAGCTCCGATAATGGCAACTAATTTTTGATTAGTTTTGTCATCAGAATTTATTGTTCCTTGGATTACTTCATATTGGGATTTTTTGAAAAATGGTATTCCATATATTAAAACTGAGAAATCATTTATTAATTCAATATTACTTATTTTTGAAAGCTGAGATAATTCTTCTGTTTCGATATCCCAGCCAAGATTTGTAATCTTAACTTCCCGGCCTTTTATTGGACCTGCCACTCCAATACAACCATATTCAGGGAGTAATATGTGGTCTGGTAAATATTTAATAAAATCTTCAAATACTGAGTAAAAAGATTTCCATTCTGACGAAATATAGTACTTTTCAAATAATTTTTGTGGATAGTTCTCGTTTGAATAAATAGCTAAGATTGTTTTAGTTCCTCCTAGGTCTCCGGCAAGTAAATTCATTATTTATGAAATTTCTTTAATTATGATTTACTCTCCACTAAACTCTTTTTGCTGATTGATTCATCCATTATAAGTTTAAACTTATCCAAAGTCATTTTGCCGAGATCTTTTCCCTCACGTGTTCTTACCGAGATTTCATTATTCTCTTCTTCTTTATCTCCAATAATTATCAAGAAAGGTATTCTTTGCATTGTGTGCTCTCTTATCTTAAAGCCCACTTTTTCATTCCTTGTATCAACAGAAGCTCTAAAACCATATTTTATTAATTTAGATTTAGTATCCAAGCATGCATCATTATTTCTGTCAGTTATCCCCATTACTACGATTTGAAGTGGGCATAACCATATTGGCAAGTTGCCAGAATAGTTCTCAATTAAAATACCAATAAATCTTTCAAATGAACCTAGAATTGCTCTATGTAACATGACAGGGGGTTGTTTCTTCCCGTCAACATCTATGTAACTTGAATTTAGCCTTTCAGGCATTGAGAAATCTACTTGAATTGTTCCGCATTGCCAGACTCTGTTAAGACAATCTTTGAGGGAGAATTCAATTTTTGGACCATAAAAAGCCCCTTCTCCAGGTAGTAAAGACCAATCTAATCCTTTTGAATCTAAAGCATCTGAAAGAGCTTTTTCAGATTTGTCCCATACCTCATCACTTCCAACTCTTTTCTCTGGTCTTGTTGAGAGTTTAATAAGAATTGAATTAAAACCAAAGGCTTTATAGACTTCAAAAACAAGATCAATAAAGCTTTGAACTTCTTCTTGTATTTGTTCATTAGTACAGAAAATATGTCCATCATCTTGTACAAAGTTTCTTACTCTCATTAATCCATGTAGAGCTCCAGATGGTTCATTCCTATGACAAGATCCAAACTCTGAAAGTCTTATTGGAAGATCACGATAGCTTTTTAAACCTTGATTAAATACTTGTACATGACATGGACAATTCATTGGTTTTATAGCATATTCTTTATTCTCAGATGTAGTAGTAAACATGTCCTCCTTAAATTTATCCCAATGTCCAGATTTTTCCCATAAACTTCTACAAACGATCTGAGGTGATTTTAATTCTTGATAATCATATTTTGAAATCGTTTCCCGAATAAAATCTTGTAAAACTCTATATATAGTCCAACCATTTGGATGCCAGAAAATCATTCCAGGTGCTTCTTCTTGAAAGTGGAAAAGTGATAGTTTTTTACCTAACTTCCTATGATCTCTTTTTTCTGCTTCTTCAATTCTATTAATGTATTCTTTTAATTCTTTAGAATTCTTCCAAGCTGTTCCATATATTCTTTGAAGCATTTCATTGTTAGAATCTCCTCGCCAATATGCACCAGAAACTTTCATTAATTTAAAAGCTCTTAGATGCCTTGTGTTTGGGACATGAGGTCCTCTGCACATATCAATATACTCTTCATGTTTATATAGCTTTATAATTTCGTCTTTCGGTATATTTTTAATTATATCCAGCTTGAATATTTCACCTCTTTCTGAGAAAACTTGTGTTGCTTTTTCAGGAGAAACGACTTCTACATCTACATCATAATCTTTATTTATAAGTTCTTTTATCCTTTTTTCAATCTTCTCCAAATCTACTGGAGTAAATGTATCTTTGTATGAAATATCATAATAAAAACCATCCTCAATGACAGGTCCAATTGCCATTTTGGCCTCAGGATATAGCTGCTTTACTGCGTGACCAAGAAGGTGAGCGAATGAATGTCTAATAATTTCTAAACCTTCATTATCCTTTGATGTGATTATTTGTATTTCGGCATCATTTGTTATTGGAATACATGTATCCAAAAGATTACCGTTGACCCTTCCCGCTAGTGCAGCTTTTGCTAAACCAGGACCAATATCTGTAGCTATTTTTTCAATGGTTACTGATGATTCATAGTTCTTTTCACTACCATCAGGTAAAGTAATTATTGGCATAATCGTCTATAGAGTTGAATAAAATCCAAGAGCATCTTTAACTCTCTTTAAGGTTAACTTAGAAACCTCCTCGGCAGTAAGTTTGCCTTTATTTAGTATTCTTTTTAACTCTTCTGGATCATTCATTAGTTCTTTATATTTTTCTTGAATAGGTCTAAGAACGTTAATCATTGCCTCTGTAAATTCTGGTTTGAATTTACCCCAGCCCATTTCTGCGCAATACTCAGCTGCTTTTTCTCTGCCTAGACCGGAAATTATAGAATAAATTGTTAAAAGATTATCAGCTTCAGGTCTTGAAGGATTTCCGAATTCTAAGCCTAATTCTGAGTCGGTTTTTGCACGTTTTATTTTTTTAGTAATTACATCTGGATTGTCTAATAAAGTAATCCTACTATTTTCATTTGGGTCGCTTTTACTCATTTTCTTTGTTCCATCTGTCAGACTCATGACTTTGGAACACTCTTTCAAAATTAAGGGATTTGGAACTTTAAGTATTGGATTCTCTTTTGATCCGAATTTTGAATTAATTCGTTGAGAAGCAATATCTCTCGCAAGCTCTAGATGCTGCTTTTGATCTTCTCCAACAGGAACCAAATCAGCGTCATAGAGAAGTATATCCGCTGCCATAAGGACTGGATAATCTAATAATCCAATAGATACATTGTCGCCTTGTTTAATTGACTTTTCCTTGAACTGAATCATTCTCTCCATCCAGTTTAAAGGAGTTAAGCAATTTAATATCCAGCAAAGCTCGCTATGTGCGCTTATCTGACTTTGAATGAATATTGAGCATTTATCAGGATTCATCCCACAAGCGATATACAAAGCCGCTGTAGATAAAGAATTTTGATGAAGAGATTTTGGGTCATGCGGAGTCGTTATCGCATGAAGATCAACAACGCAGACAAATGTTTCATAATTTTCTTGTAATTCAACCCAATTTCTTATTGCTCCAAGCCAATTACCAATATGAACATCTCCTGTGGGTTGAACACCAGATAAGACTCTCTTCTGACTCACTTATCCTTGCTCGCTAGTATTTGTGGAATCATCTTCATTTGAACTTGCTTCTGTTGCTTGATCATTATCTTTTTCTGCAGGATCTTGAGCAACGTTGTTTGCCTGATCAGTATCAGCTACCTCTTTTTCTTTAACTGGCTTTTCTGGTCTTGCAAAAGGGTTGGGCTTTGTGTTGGGTGAGTTGTTATTTTCACCTTTATAGTTTCCCCTGTTACCCCTGCCTCTTCTTTGGTCATTGGCGGGCGCTTGAGACCTATATTCCTTGACTAAATTTTCAAGACTTCCATCTTCAAGCATTTGGGCAAGAGTTCTTACTGCGAAACCTAAAACAGCAACAGTAGAACGAAGATTAAAGGCTTCTTGTAATGATCTGGCTGCTCGCATTTCATTATCACTTAAGCGAATACGAAATCCTCCCTCTCTATTGTTAGGGCCTCGACCACCTCTGAAATTATTACGACCATTTTGTCTTTGGTTTTGGAAATCGCCACCACCTGACTGATTATTGGTGTAAGAGTCACCCATGAACATATTTGCCAATAGGGGCAAGTGTGACGCATAGCCGGTACTTTTGCGACATATTTGAATATCTTGATTAGCACTTTCACATCTAATGATATTTATCCCAGCGGAATGATTTGATTTCTTTAGGCATAAATTTTTCTTCTTAAAAACGTAAAACCTTCTTTCTTTGCTGTTATTAAGGGAAAATTTGCTTTAAAATGAAAGTTAGCTAAGAAGAAACTGTATTTATTGAAATCGTGGAAAATCATTCATTAACAAAATCGCCTCTCTCCTTACCTTCTTTTTCGATTCCGAAAATTAGTCTTTTTATTGGGCTAACTATTACAGGTCAATGGGTTTTAAGTGATGTGGCCCATATCCCTGGGGGTGGACTTGGATTGCTATTAGTACTTGGTTGTATTTTTTATTTTTTAAAACCAGGAAAGGTTTCATTTGATGCTCCCTCTACTGTTCAAGGATGGGTAAGAAGATGTCATGACGTTTTAGAGAATTTTGAGTACTTACTTGAGGATGGAGAGCAAAGTGAAAGAAAAAAAGAAAGAATTAATTCCCTGCAAAAAATTATTGATAGAAGCGAAGATCAAAGCATTGGTTTCTTGAAAACAAAAGGCGTAAAATTACCTGAAAAAGAGCAATTGGAAAAAGTTTTAGGAATAAATAATCAAATAAAAGTTTCTTTCCCACCAGCTCTTCCTGTGAGAGATCGCAATTGGATTTTGCCAGATTTAATCCAAGAGCAAGATTTTATTGTTTTTTCTTTGGCACTTCCAATGAGCGCAGCTGATCTTTTGTGGATTAAAAATATCCCTACAGATCAACCAGCCTGGCTAATGGTTGCCAGTAAAGAATCTACTGATTGGTCTGATGAGCGAAATGCATTAGAGGCTCAATTACCAGATAGATGGACTAACAGAGTATTGAAATGGGATGGATCTCAAACAGAAATGGCAACGGTTCTTTCTCCAATTAAGAAACTTCTTGAAAATCCAAAGAAAAATACAGACATTACTAAGCAAAGACTATTGTCTCGACTACATACTTCTTGGCAAAAAGATTTAGAAAAATTAAGAAGAGAAAAATTCAAGGTTATTCAAACAAGATCTCAGTGGATAGTTGCTGGTATCGTTTTCGCCTCCCCTGTCGCCTCGACTGATTTGCTTGCAGTTGCAGTGGTTAATGGCTTGATGATCAAAGAAATGTCGAAAATATGGTCTTCCAAAATGAAGCCAGAATTACTTGAGGCAGTCTCACGACAACTAGCAATGGCTGCAATTGCTCAAGGAGTTGTCGAATGGAGTGGACAGTCCTTGTTGAGTTTGGCAAAGCTTGATGGGTCCTCTTGGGTTGCTGCTGGAACAATTCAGGCCTTGAGTGCTGCTTATTTAACAAGAGTGGTTGGGAGATCGATGGCTGATTGGATGGCTCTCAATAATGGAGTCACTCAGCCTGATTTAGAACTTATTAAGCAACAAGCTCCTCAACTAGTATCAAAAGCTGCTGAGCTAGAAAGAGTTGATTGGGTGGCTTTTTTAAAGCAATCAAAAGAATGGATTCAGTCTCAATCTATTAATTACAAAGTTAAATCAGTTTAAGTTTATAACTTTTCTTCTGGTATATCTTTGACTTATATTTAGATAAAACATTAATATTTTCTAATCACAAATATATGTTTACCAAAAAGGTCTTTTCTGAGTATATTTTTAAGAAAAAGAAGATAATTAGTTTATCTTTTTTTCTTGCTTTAAATATTTTATTCCTGACAGGATGCGTAAATAAAAACACTTATGAACGAAGCAATGATAAGCCTTTCGTTTTAACTACTTTTACAATTTTGGCCGATCTTGCTAGAAATGTTGCTGGGGATAGACTTCTAGTTGAATCAATAACCAAACCAGGAGCAGAAATTCATAGTTATCAATTTACACCTAGTGATATTGTAAAAACTAAAGGAGCAAAATTGATTATTGAAAATGGTTTAGGTCTTGAAGCATGGTTTTCGAAATTTATGAGTAGTACCGGTGATATTCCCAAGGTGAAATTAACTGAGGGGATAAAGCCATTATTGATAGAAGGTGATGCTTATGCAGGCAGGCCAAATCCTCATGCTTGGATGTCACCCAAAAGAGCTATGAATTATGTAGAAAATATAGTAGATGCTTTTATAGAAATCGATCCTGATGGAGCTCTTGAATATTCATCTAACGCTTCAACCTATAAAGCTAAACTTGAATCGCTTGATAAAGAGCTAAGAGATTCTTTATCCTCTATTCCTAAAGAAAGAAGATTTTTGGTGACATGTGAAGGAGCCTTTACTTATCTGGCCCGTGATTACGGAATGAAAGAGGCATATTTGTGGCCAGTTAATGCTGAAAGTCAAGTAACCCCAAGGAGAATGGTGAATCTAATCAAAAAAATCAAAGAGAATGATGTTCCAACAATTTTTTGCGAAAGTACTGTGAGTGCAGAAGCACAAATGGAAGTAGCGAAATCAAGCGGAGCTGTTTTTGGTGGGACGTTCTACGTTGATTCACTCTCGGATCTACATGGTCCTGCGCCTACCTATATAGATTTATTAAGGCACAATGTTCGATTAATTACTAAGGGCCTATCCATTTCAGAAGTGAAAAAATAATGAACCCAATTTTTAAAAGCCATGAGAAAGATTTTATGCGTATTGAGGCAGACCAAGTTTGTGTTGACTACAACGGTACAGTTGCTCTCTATGACGCAAGTTTAAATTTAAAAGCTGGATCTATATGTGGTCTAGTAGGGATGAATGGAGCAGGAAAATCAACTTTTTTCAAGGCTCTAATGGGTTTTGTTAGACCTTCAAGGGGGAAAATCAGGATCAATGGTTTAAAGGTTAATCAAGCTCAGAAGGAGCAATCTGTTGCATATGTTCCACAAAACGAAGGAATAGATTATTCATTTCCTGTGAGTGTTTGGGATGTTGTGATGATGGGGAGATATGGCGCTATGAATATTTTCCGAATACCTAGAGAGTCAGATAGAAGAGCGGTTGTTCATGCTCTTGAGAGAGTTGATCTTTTGGATCTAAGAGAAAGACCAATAGGATCTTTGTCTGGAGGGCAACGCAAAAGAGCTTTTCTTGCAAGAGCAATTGCTCAACGTGCATCAGTACTTCTTTTAGACGAGCCTTTCTCGGGAGTTGATGTGCCCACAGAAAAGCTTATGGCTGAGCTATTTCTTCAGTTTCGACAAGAAGGACATACTATTTTGATATCTACTCATGATTTAAATCATGTGAGAGATTTCTGTGATTTTGTTGTCCTTATCAATAAGACAGTTCTTGCTTATGGTGAAACCTCGGAAGTTTTTACTTCGGAAAACCTAAATAAAACATTTGGAGGAATTCCACCAAATCCTCTATCAGGCCCTGCGTCAAGTAAAGATTTTATAAATGAGTGAATTTCTAATTTCCATTACGCCAATTGATTGGCTATTGGATCCATTAACCCATGACTTCATGAGAAGAGCTTTAATGGTCAGCGCATTAGTGGGAGGGGTTTGTGGTCTTTTGTCTTGTTATATGACATTAAAAGGTTGGGCATTAATGGGTGACGCGGTTTCTCATGCGGTCATGCCAGGAGTAGTTGTTGCTTATGCATTAGGACTCCCTTTCTCTTTAGGTGCTTTTGTTTTTGGAGTAGGTTCAGTTGCTTTGATTGGGTTTGTTAAACAGAAATCTAGAATCAAAGAAGATACAGTAATAGGACTTGTTTTTACGGGCTTTTTTGCATTAGGCCTTGTACTCGTTTCAAAAATCAAAAGTAATATTGACCTAATGCAAATACTTTTTGGAAGCCCTCTTGGAATTTCTCGTTCAGATGTTAATCAGACTTTAATAATTTCGTTTATAGTTATATTTATCTTGCTTATATTTAGAAAAGATTTAATGCTTTATTGTTTTGATGCTAAGCATGCTAGATCTATAGGAATAAATACAGGAATGCTTCATTATTTATTATTAACTTTATTATCTCTATCCGCAGTAGTTGGTCTGCAAACTGTTGGTATTATTCTTGTGGTGGCAATGCTTATTACGCCTGGCGCTACAGCATACTTGCTGACTGATCGTTTTGATAAAATGACTTTATTAGCAGTTATTAGCAGCTCATTCTCAAGTATTCTAGGCGTTTATATAAGCTATTGGTCAGATATTGAAACTGGTGGATCTATAGTTTTAGTCCAAACAGTAATATTTCTAATAGCATTTTTATTTGCCCCAAGATATGGAATATTAAAAAACCAAACTTTTATAAACAATAATTAAATTAAGCAAACGATGAGTAATCTTTCTACTGAACAAAAATGGAGTTGGTGGCCACTTTTACCGCTCTATCCTTATGGCAGAAAAAGAACAATATTTAGGGAATTAATTCCTAATCAGATTTGGAGTTTTGAACAACTTCAGGGTATTTATTAT
Organism: Prochlorococcus sp. AG-402-A08; assembly: GCA_003279585.1. Classification (GTDB taxonomy): domain Bacteria; phylum Cyanobacteriota; class Cyanobacteriia; order PCC-6307; family Cyanobiaceae; genus Prochlorococcus_B. Next base: position 32,314 of record QCHH01000001.1, read on the forward strand.
GTTGCTGTCCCAGTAAGGTTATTAGTTGTAAGAGTAAAGAATGAATTGATGATAATTAACCCTCTTCCTCCGACGGAGGAATTGCTAATGAACATAGATTTACTTGTGAAAAAAATCGGTCCCGTAAAAACGATTGTTTTACCAACGGCCTCTGGTTTGGAACATAAAATAGCTCTCCCTGCATTGGCTAGAGCCTTCCCTGATTCAAAAATATGGGTTTGCCCGGGGCAATGGAGTTTCCCTTTTCAATTGCCTTTTGACTGGTTGGGGATTCCCTCTAAAAGAACAAATATTTTATTGGCTGATGGATTCCCTCATAGTGATTATTGTGACTGGATTTCATTAGGACCTATTGATATTGGACTAGGACGTTTTCAAGAAATATCTTGTTTTCATAAGCCATCAAAATCTTTGTTGGTTACTGATGCCCTTGTGGGTATTGAAGAGACTCCTCCAAAGCTATTTGATTTAGATCCAACACCTTTATTGTTTCATTCAAGAGAGAAGGGGTCTGAAGAGCTTATTGATTCGCCAATGGCGAGAAGAAAAGGATGGCTTCGTTTGGTTCTTTTTGCTTCTTACTTAAGACCTGAAAAGCTAGTGATACCAAAAATAAAAGAAATTTTTAGAAATTCATTTAAACCAAATTTAAGAAATAAAAGAGCACATTTTGGGATATATCCTTTTTCTTGGCAGAAAGGCTGGGAGTTGTCGGCTAATAAACTTGTTGGGAAAGGCACCCCTTTAATACAAATTGCTCCTGTAATAGAAAGGTTAGTTTTTCCTAGAGGACAAAGAGCTTTAACAACTTGGTTGAATAAAATAGAAGGCTTACAAGGTATTTCGTGGTTAATTTCTGCTCATTACTGCGGGAAACTTAGATTTTCAAAATATGAAATAAAAGCCTTAAAAAGTAAAATTAATAAAGTTAATTGGGCTAATAACGAAGGTGATTTAAGATTTTTAGGTTGGTTAGATCAGAAATTATTGAAAATCGGTGTAGTCCCAAAAGACCCTCTAGAAAAATTTAGCGATTAAATTTTATCTGGGTCAACTGACATCTCTTCATCGGATAAAAGTGTTTCCTCTAATTGTTTCCTTTGCTCCATTTGTCTTAGAAAATAACCTGTCATCATCGCAGAGGCTAATAAACTAGCCAAATTATCTTTGCTAGAGGTTACTTTCACCTCAAATTGCTCTCCAGGAAGCATTCCCAGTAAACCTTGAACATTATGTCTAATTATTTCTTGGATTTCGGGACTGGCAGATTTTGCAACTCTTTGTAGAACGTCTGCAGGTTGATCTTGTAAGTACTGAATTAGAGCATTAGCCTCATGACTTTCATTATTGTCTGTAGCTAAAAATTCAGGATTAAACATCCAGTTTTTTACATGTAATTACACATTATCGCAGAATGTACTCATATAAAATTTAATTTAGGTTATGGGAACCGAATAGGCCCTATTTTTTTTAATGGCCAGTACCTTGCAAGTGCCGTACCAATAAGATTTTTTTCTGGGAGAGCTCCCCATACGTGAGAGTCTAAACTGTTATTTCGATTGTCTCCTAAAACCCAAAGTGAATAGTTAGGTACATTTATTGCTTTCATTTCATATTGGATAGGTTCTTTAATCCAGGGTTCATTTATTTCTTTTTCATTTCTATATAGCTTCCCATTAGTAACTTCTATTTTGTCTCCAGGTAATCCAACTACTCTTTTTATTAGGGCTGAACCATCACTGTATCCTGCTTCAGTAAGGAGTTTTGGAGGTTTGAAAATAACAATCGTATTTAAACTTAAATGTTTATTTAGTTTCTGATTAAGTCTTGGGGATATTTTTTCTATCAATATTCTGTCTTTAATTTGCAAAGTTGGAATCATTGATCCAGATGGGATCCATCTGGGCTCAACTGCTTGCCATCTTAATAAAAGCGCAATTAGTATCCAAACCAACAATCCTTTCCAACTATTTTGGTTTTGATTCTTGCTTGATCCAGTTGATGTCATGAATTTTTTTTGTTTTAGTTTCTTTTTGGCAAGTTTTTTACAAAAATAAAAGTAGTTGTTCTTTTGGCAATTTCACTAGCACGATACAATTTCTTTATTAGCTTAGAGCTCCTTAAAACTCTAGTAGCAAAGGGAGTGAAATATTTTGTCCTTTGCCCTGGGAGCAGATCAGGACCTCTGGCATTAGCAGCAGCAAGTCTCTCAAGAAGAAAAGAATTAACTCTAATAACATCAATTGATGAAAGGTCTGCTGCATTCCTTGCTTTGGGAATAAGTGCAGCTAGCGGAAAAGTAAGTTGTGTCATTACAACTTCTGGAAGTGCTGTCGCAAATCTTTTGCCGGCGGCTGTTGAAGCAGATAGGTCATGCCATCCTCTATTGTTTTTAACTGCAGATAGACCTTTAAGATTAAAAGAATGTGGAGCGAATCAAGCAGTTAATCAACAGGATTTTCTGAAGTCAGTTTGTAGACATTTCGATGAATCTCCAAAAGAAGGAATTCATTTGATTTCTAAAGAGAGGCTGACATCTTTGGTTGGAAAATCGTTCGAAATGGCTTCTAAGATTCCTGGCCCAGTTCATATTAACCTTGCTTACGAAGAGCCTTTGCATCCTTGCGAAATTGATCAGAAAAAAGTTCTTGATGGATGGGTCCTTGAAGGATTTTCAAAGGAAAAAGTTACTCCAATTAAGATTGAGCCTGTAAAAAATTTTTCATCTTTAAAATTACCAAGATTAGATCCATTTTCTTTAGGAATAATTATTGTTGGTCCATGGAGAGGTAAAGCTAAACGGCTTGCTTCTTTTAGGCTGGCATTAAAGAAATGGCAAAAATTAACTGGATGGCCAATTCTTGCTGATCCACTTTCAGGTGTTGAAAATGATCAAGAGGGTTTAATAAATCATTGGGATCTTTTATTCTCAACAGGTTTATTTGAAAAAATCAGAGAGATTCAAGTTTTACGTTTGGGTCCAATACCACCAAGTAGAAAATTACAAACTTGGCTTAAAACCCCTGGAAAAGTTCAAGTACTTATTACTGAGGAAGATTGTCGAAATCTTGATCCAATAGGTAGCTCAATTCAATTTAGTGAAGGGTTTTCTTCTTGGGTTAATAAATTGCTGGAAGGTATTCCCCAAAAGCCAGCAATAGATAAAAAAATTGTTAGTCAAAAGTTGACTAAAGAATTTATAAAATATGATTTATTGATTCATGATTGGCTTGATAAAAGGTTATTTAGAAATAGCTTAATTACTGAACCAGCTTTGGCTAGATTGCTTCCTCGCTTGTTGCCTACGTCTGTTCCTGTGATGCTTGCTTCAAGTAGTCCCATAAGAGATTGGTTGAGCTATTCTGGAGAAGGGGCATTTATAAGAAGGTGCTTTGGGTTTAGGGGGGCATCAGGTATTGATGGGACACTCTCAATGGGTATGGGGTTATCAATAATTATGGGGAGAATGGTATTAATAACAGGTGATTTGGCACTTCTTCATGATACTAATGGTTGGCTATTTTCAAAGGATAAAAATATTAGTCTAATCGTAATCATGATTGATAATGGAGGAGGGGGTATATTTAATCAATTAAATATAGATAGAGTTGAAGAAGGAGATTTTGAAGAAATTTTTCTTATGCCTCAGCAAGTTTGTCATCTTACACTTGCTAAAGCCTATGGATTGAAATATAAGCAAGTTGCTTGCTTGAATGATTTAGAACAAGCAATTGAATGGAGTTTTTCTTTGTCAACAAATGTATTAATAAGAGTTTGTACTAACTCTCATGAAGATCATAAATTGAGAGTAAGTTTACGTGATGACCTAAAAAAAACATTATCTGAGAATTTATCAAGTTTTGACTAAATTTAATTTAAAAAAATGACTTTTAAACCTGTTACTCCTGACAATATCTCTAGAAGAGTTCTTCCTGGGAAAATTATTACCTCATGGGTATCTGTTGGTGAATACAAAGATATCTTGCTTGATATAAGTCCTGAAGGAATTGCTCGTGTTGCGATAAATCGTCCTGAGAAAAGAAATGCTTTTAGACCTCAAACAATTTCAGAACTTTGTGATGCATTTATCAGAATAAGAGAAGATCCGAAAATTGGAGTGGTTTTATTTACAGGAGTAGGACCTTCCAAAGATGGAAAGTTCGCTTTTTGCTCTGGCGGAGATCAGGCTATACGTGGAAGTGGAGGATATCTTGGTGATGATGGAATCCCGCGTTTAAATGTTCTTGATTTGCAACGTATAATTAGGAGCCTTCCTAAAGTAGTTATTGCACTTGTTCCTGGTTTCGCAATAGGGGGAGGACATGTTTTACATTTGATTTGTGATTTGAGTTTGGCTGCAGATAATGCAATGTTCGGTCAAACAGGACCTAAAGTTGGGAGCTTCGATGCAGGGTTTGGTTCAAGTTATTTAGCAAGGGTTGTAGGTCAAAAGAAGGCTAGAGAAATATGGTTCCTATGCAGAAAATATGGAGCGAAGGAAGCATTAGATATGGGGCTAATAAATGCCATCTCACCAATTAATTCTCTCGAGTCAGAAGGGGTTAAATGGGCTAGAGAAATACTTCAAAACAGCCCAACCGCTATCAAGTGTTTGAAATTTTCTTTTAATGCTGATACTGATGGTTTGGCAGGTATCCAAGAGCTTGCTGGCCAGGCAACACATCTTTTTTATACGACTGATGAGTCAAAGGAGGGTAGAAATGCTTTCATGGAGAAAAGGGATCCTGATTTTTCTGAATCAAAATGGCTTCCATGACTTTATATGGTTTATCCAAAAGATAAATCTTTCTTTTTCATGAATTAAATGCGAATACTTTTTGCTGCTGCTGAATGCGCCCCAATGATAAAGGTTGGAGGTATGGGTGATGTCGTTGGTTCATTACCTCCTGCGCTTAAAAAACTTGGACATGACGTTCGATTAATAATTCCAGGGTATGGAAAATTATGGACTTTGATGGATATTGCTCCTGAACCTATTTTTCGGGCCAACACAATGGGTGTTGACTTCGCTGTTTTTGAAACAAGGCACCCCTCCAATGGGTTGCCAATTTATTTAGTTGGACATCCTTGTTTTGATCCTGAGCGTATTTACGGAGGAGAAGATGAAGATTGGAGATTTACTTTCTTTGCTAGTGCAGTCTCTGAATTTGCATGGAACTCATGGAAACCACAAGTCCTCCACTGTCATGATTGGCATACTGGAATGATCCCAGTTTGGATGCATCAAGACCCCGATATCAGCACGGTATTTACTATTCATAATCTCAAGTATCAAGGCCCATGGAGATGGAAGCTTGATCAAATAACATGGTGCCCATGGTATATGCATGGTGATCACACTATGGCATCAGCAATGTTGTATGCCGATAGGGTCAATGCAGTATCTCCAACTTATTCAAGGGAAATTAGAACGTCTGAATATGGAGAAAAATTAGAGGGACTTTTAAATTATATTTCTGGGAAATTACGTGGAATATTAAATGGAGTTGATCTAGATGAGTGGAATCCAGCAAAAGATAATTCATTGCCAGCTAAATTTAGTGTAGATAATATTTCTGGTAGAGCAATTAATAAAAGAGTCCTTCAAGAAAGAATGGGACTTGAAGTGAATCCAGATAAATATTTGATGGGAATGGTTGGTAGACTTGTTGATCAAAAAGGTATTGACCTTTTACTACAAGTGGCTAATAGGCTTCTTTCTTATACTGACTCTCAGGTAGTTGTTCTTGGAACAGGAGATCGCTATTTAGAGTCCTCCTTATGGCAACTTGCAATTGAGTATCCTGGTCGTTTTTCTGTTTTTCTAACTTACGACGATGCATTATCTAGGCTCATTTATGGAGGCGCTGATGCATTCCTCATGCCTAGTCGTTTCGAGCCATGTGGAATCAGTCAATTATTAGCTATGCGTTATGGTGCTATTCCAATCGTTAGAAAAGTAGGCGGTCTGGTTGATACAGTAGAGCCCTATAACCCTATGAATGAAACAGGTTCCGGATTTTGCTTTGATAGGTATGAACCGATTGACTTTTATACAGCATTAGTTCGTTCTTGGGAAGCATATAGACATCAGAAAAGTTGGAAAGAGTTACAAGTAAGAGCAATGTCAAATAAATATAGTTGGGATAGATCAGCGAAGGAATATGAATTGATGTATAAAGATGTTTGTGGAATTAAGGAGCCTTCTCCTGATGCTGCTGAGGTTGAAAAGTTTTCTTACGGTCAAGAAGCAGATCCTTCAAGGAAAGGGAAAAAAATAAAATTATAGGATTTTTGAGTATTTAGGTTACTTTGCTTATGTTCAAATAATTGTATGGATATTACTTTTAAGGACTTAGTTAAACTATGGGGGAAGCTGGTTAATCAAAAGGAAATTAACCTTGATTTACCTCTTGGTCGTATATCTACTGATTCGAGGAAAATTGAAAAGGGTGATTTCTTTGTCCCTTTAGTAGGCAAAAAATTTGATGGTCATGACTACTTAGATATGGCTTTTGATATTGGTATACAGGCCGCAATAGTTTCTGAACGATTTAATGGTTTGGTACCAAATGATCTGCCTCACTGGGTGGTCCCAGATACTCTGTACGCCTATCAACAGATCGCATTGCTTCATCGGAGAAATTTAAATATTCCTGTGGTTGCTGTTACTGGTTCTGTTGGCAAAACAACTACAAGAGAATTGATTCGGGCAATACTGTCTCCCCTTGGTGAAATTGTTTCAAGTAGAGGTAATGAAAATAATGATGTGGGTGTTCCAAAAACCTTGCTTAGAGGGTCGGAAACAGATGCTGCATTTGTTCTTGAAATGGGTATGCGTGGTTTTGGACAAATTGAACGTCTCTCTCGAGTTGCTGAACCTGATATTGCTGTGATTACAAATGTGGGACAAGCTCATATTGGTATTCTTGGTAGTAGAGAAAATATTGCAAAAGCCAAGTCTGAAATCACCTCAAACCTAAGATCTGATGGCGTTGTGATTATTCCTTTTGGTGATTACCTCTTAGAAAAGGCTTTATTAGAAAAATGGTCAGGACGTATTGTTCGAGTAGAGATAGAGGGCTTTTCACTGGATTGGTTAAGCTGCAATGATGAGCATTTTGCTTTTCAAGATATTGAACCAGATTATAGTTCTAAAATTGACATGCAAAATAATTTCATATTTTTTGAGGGTAGTAAGTTTCAATTGCCCCTTAATGGAAGACATAATGCCATGAATTTTTTAATGGCATTGACCGTCGCAACAGAATTAGGAATATCAATAAAGAATCTTGATCAATTAAAAATAAATATGCCAATGGGAAGAAATAGATTGGTTGATTGTGGACAATATTTAGTGTTAGATGAGACTTATAATGCGTCTCCCGAATCTGTTATTGCATCTTTAGAGCTATTGGTAAGCAAGCCTGGTAGACATTTTGCAGTTTTAGGTACGATGCTTGAGTTGGGCTCTGAGAGTATTTCACTTCATCAGATAGTTCTTAAAAGAGCCATTGCATTAGGTCTTGCTGGAATTGTTTTTGTCTCATGTGGGGAGGAATTTAATATCATAAAAGAGACAATCAAAGAATTACCAAATCATGATGTGGTAAGAACACCAAGAGATGCAGCTAAATCTCTATTATCATGGCTTTCACCTGGAGATAATATTTTAATTAAAGGTAGTCGTAAGTTGGAATTGGAAAAAGTATTACCTTATTTACAACAATAACTTCGCTGTTGTAGTTAATCAGTCTTAGTCCTAATAATTGCTTTTGATCTTTCAACTACTAAACTTTTATCAGGAATATCTTTACTTATTGTTGAACCTGCACCAATGGTTACATGTGAGCCAATCTTGATGGGTGCAACAAGTACTGTATTCGCACCGGTTTTTGAATAATCATCAATAATTGTTCTATGTTTATTTTTGCCATCAAAATTAGCTGTAATAGTACCTGCTCCAATATTAATATTTTTTCCTAGAGCTGAATCACCTACATAGCTTAAATGATTAATTTTTGTTCCTTCCCCAATACAACTTTTTTTTATTTCTACAAAGTTTCCTATCTTAGAATTTTTTCTTATGTTGGATTCCGGTCTTATATGGGCGAATGGACCAATTGATGTATTATTCCCAATCGTTGCCTCATTGATGAATGAATGGATGGCTAATACATTTTCCGCAAGAGTTGAATTTGTTATGACAGTACCTGGTCCTAGATGACATCCATTGCCAATACTGCATTTACCGCGAAGATGAGTTTGTGGCTCGATTATTACGTCTGTACCAAAGTTCGATTCCTCACTTAGCGAACAACTAATTGGATCAACAAATGAAACCCCCTTGCTCATCCATAAGGATTTAAGCTCTTCTTGGATGTAATGTTCGCATTCAGATAGTTGAAACCTATCATTAATGCCCTTAATCTCAAATGGATTATCTACCTCAAAATGCAATGCTTTCTTAAGTAAACTTATAGTATCTGTTAGATAAATCTCATGTTGACTGTTTTGGTTAGATAATAAGTTTAAAACATCTGATAGTTGTTGCCAATCAAAACAATATATACCTGCATTTATTAATTTATTTTTTCGCTGTTCAATAGTGCAATCTCTTTCTTCGATTATCTTTTTGACTAGTCCAGACTCATCTGTGAATACTCGCCCATATCCTGTTGGTGAGTCTAAACTTGCAGATAAAAAAGTTACACTCGCATTTGATTCTTTATGAAATTTTAAAAGTGAACTTAAAGTTTCTTCTCTTAGTAGCGGTACATCTCCATTTAATACTAAAAGTTCTCCATTGAATCCATCTAATTTTGGAATTAATTGTTGAATAGCATGACCAGTTCCATTTTGAGGTTGTTGAAGAATAAAATCTAAGTCTTGATGATGTTTTAAAGAGTCTTTTACTAAGTTAGCTTCATGTCCTACAACTATTAATCTAAGGTTTGGCTTGAGTTCTTGAGTCGAGGACAAAACTCTATCGATAAGAGATTTTCCTGCCAAAGGGTGAAGAACCTTCGGCAGGTTACTTTTCATTCGCGTACCTTTTCCAGCCGCTAAAATTGCGATGGCAAGCATTAGAGTACTTTTTTGAAGAAATCTAATTGCTTTATTGCTATTGCGCAGTATTCCATCGTTTTCTCCATGATGAAGTGTTTATTAATTGACTTTTAGATTGCTCTATTTCTCTTGTTGAAATAATTTCTTTAGAGTTCCCTTTTCCTGTTGGATCCCTGTAAGGAATTGATGAACGCGTATCTAGGTGTTCTATTTCCATGGTACTTAAGTTTTTAATGTAAAAATTTTTTGAAATACACTGTGGTTCTATTCCCTTTCTCATGGCAACTGTCCCTACACTCCATTTGTTGTGGTTATTAATTGAGGGAGGTATGGAATAGATTTTTAAACCAGCTCTTTTGAAACTCCCTCTGATTGAGGCAGCACTTGAGTATGTAATCAAACGCCCTTCTGAAGATAGTCTTTTGGATAATGAAGAGATGAATTCTTCGCTCCAAAGCTCAGGACACTTTTGCGGAGAAAAAGGATCAAGAAGAATTAAATCAAAGCTTAGAGAATCTTGTATTTCATATATTTTTTGTCTTGCATCTCCCCAGTGAACAGTTCCTTCGTTAAAGCCTTCAGACCATTTTCCTGATTTGTTTAAGCAATTAAAAAAATGTAATACTTTTGAAGACCAAATTCTCTGAAATGTTTTTTCATTAAGAGCAAGTTTAAGAGGCCTTTGATCAATCTCAAGCCCATGCCATTCAATTTTTATATTGCTTTGAAGTAACTTTTCGAGAATACATCCTGTGTTATACCCCAATCCCATGCAAACATCTAAAACAACTATTTTTTCAGTGTTAGAAAATTGTTCTAATTGAGCAGGTAAGAGATATTTAGCAATTGATTCTTTAATTGCTCCGTCCTTATCATGAAATCCTTCTTCATAGTACGTGCTATACAGACTTAAACTCCCGTCCTTTGTCGTATGTTTTTTTAAGTCATCCAATTCTAAGAAAAAGTTAATTTTTTTGTTGAAGTCTCATAAGATCACTCCAGAAATCAGGATATGAGATCGCTGCAGCTTCACTGCGTCGTAATGTCGAATTAGAGTTAGCCATTATTGAAGCAATAGCTAGACTCATGGCTATACGGTGATCATCTTCGCTATCAAGCTCGCACCCTTTTAAATTATTTCCTCCATAGATAGTTAGACCATCTTCATGCTCATCTACTTTTGCTCCCATTCTTTTTAATTGCCTGGCCATTACAGCTAATCGATCAGTTTCTTTTACTCTCAATTCACTTGCTCCTTTTATTTGGCTGATACCATTACACAAACATGCTGCTACGGATAATATTGGTATCTCGTCTACAAGCCGAGGCATTATTTCACCATCAATTTCAAATGGTTTCAAGTTCTCTTTGTAGAAAACTTCAATATCCCCGACTGGTTCACCTGCCACATCTCTTTTGTTTATTACGTTGATATTTGCTTCCATTGCTTCTAATACGTCAAGTATGCCAGTTCTTGTTGGATTTAAACCAACATTCTCCACAACTAATTCTGATCCGGGAATGATGCTACCTGCAACGAGCCAAAATGCAGCGGAACTAATATCACCTGGAACAATAATTGATTGACCTTTTAGATCTTTACCTGGGTAAACAGTTATATGTCTACCCATTTCTCCACCAACTTCTAGATTGGCTCCGAAGGCTTTTAACATTCTCTCACTATGATCTCTTGATCTGGCGGGTTCAATAACAGTTGTTGATCCCTCTGCATTAAGAGCAGCTAGTAGTATTGCAGATTTTATCTGAGCACTTGCTACTGGAGTACCAATTACGGCCCCTTTTAATTTGTTCCCAATAATCGATAGAGGAGCAAAGTCTCCACTGCATCTTCCAGAAACTTTGGCTCGCATCATTTTTAACGGCTGTCCTACTCTTTTCATCGGCCTATTTCGGAGTGATTTATCTCCTGTAAGGATGAAATGATGATTTTCTTGACCGGCCAATAATCCCATTATTAATCTCATAGTTGTTCCTGAATTTCCGCAGTTCAAAATATCTTCTGGCTCTTGGAGGCCATTTAATCCAACACCTTCAATTTCAACAATGTCTCCTTTATTGATTGGACTAATCTTTACGCCCATCGACCTAAGGCATTCAGCAGTACTTAATGGATCTTCAGCAGGTAAAAGACCCTCAATTATTGTTTTCCCTTTAGCAATACCCCCAAAAAGTAGTGCACGGTGGGAGATTGATTTATCTCCAGGTACTTTTACTTTCCCACAGAGCTTCCCTCCTTTTTGAAGGTCTCTTAAAGAATGATCTTTAGTGGGAAGTTTCAATGAAAAAATATTTTATTTATTTTGTTTATTTTATTTATTGAGATGCTTTATTCCTGATTTATGAATTGTTTATTTGTTTTTGACGCATTAATTCATCGATAACGTACCCAAACAACTCTGGACTTGGTTGTTTGTTTTCCAACTCAGATAATCCTAACTCTGCCCATCTTGCATCAATTTTGTCTTCAAGCTCTTTAGGTCTAGTTAGTGGTTTGCCCCAATCGTGATTTTTTTCTGGGCCGATTTTTGTTGTTGCATCAATAGCTAATCTCCCACCCAAGCCTATGTGCTCACTCGCAAAATCTAGTGTATCAAAAGGAGTATTCTCGAGTATGAACAAATCTCTCTGAGGGTCAACTTGACTGGATAATACCCAAACTATTTGTCTAGGATCTCTTACGTTAATGGTTGAATCGACAACTACGACAAATTTTGTATAAGTGAATTGAGGTAAAGCACTCCAAAAAGCCATTGCAGCTCTTTTAGCTTGACCTGGATATGCTTTGTCAATAGAAATAACTGCTAATTTATAACTCAACGCTTCCATTGGAAGGAAAAAATCAACAATCTCAGGAATTTGTTGTTTAAGTATTGGTGTATAAATACGATTTAACGCTATTGCAAGCATGGCCTCTTCTTTTGGGGGCCTACCGCTAAAGGTTGTTAAAAATATTGGGTTTTTCCTTTGAGTCATGCAGTGGAATCTAATCAAAGGTGAAGACTCAGCACCCCCATAAAACCCCATATGGTCTCCAAAAGGACCATCCATCATTTCTTCACCTGGAGATATGGATCCTTCCAGAACTATTTCACTGTGACTTGGTACTTGAATATCTATAGTTTTGCATTTAGTTAATCGAACACCCTCCCCTGCATATAAACCTGCAAAAAGCCATTCGCTTAGCTGTACTGGAATAGGAGTTGCTGCAGCCATGACAAGAAGTGGATGAACTCCAATAGCAACTGCAACTTCTAATTTTTTATTCATTGCAGCTGCTTTGCGAAGATGCCTGGCTCCACCTCTTACACTTAACCAATGGACTGTCATGCTCTTGGCAGATTGTCTTTGGAGCCTATAAACGCCAACATTTGGCACGCCTGTTTCAGGATCTTTTGTTATTACGAGACCTAAAGTGATGGCACCTCCTGCATCCTCAGGCCATGGACGTAAAAGTGGCAAATGATTTAGATCTAAATCATTTTCACCAATTACCTTTTGGTGACATGGTGGTAAGAGATCAATATCCGGACGTGCTTTAAGAAGATCCCAAGCAACTGAAGCAAAAGCTTTGGTTGCTTTAAATCCTTTCGGAGGCCTTGGTTGCTGAAGAAGGGATAATTTTTTTCCTAAATCTTCCAATTGCTCTTGGTTCTCTAAGCCCATACTCCAAACCACGCGTTCCATTGTGCCAAGTAAATTGACTGCAACAGGCATTGATGAACCTTTAACATTCTCAAAAAGTAGAGCGGGCCCTCCCATCCCAAGGACTCGGTCGCTTATTGCCGCAATTTCTAGGTCACTATCAACTAGACTACTTACTCTTTTTAATTGACCTTTCTTTTCCAGAAGATTAAGAAAATCTCTAATGTCCCGTGTAAGAGGTTCTTGACGAAATAATTTCATAAAGGTCTGCACGATTAACCTATTTATCTAGTTACTGTGACGCAAGTTATCAGCCTTTGTGGAAATGAAACTTTCTTATTTTTATGTAGCGGCAGATGTGCCTAGAGGAATTATTCCTGAATCATCAGTAGTTATAGATGTTCTCAGAGCCACAACAACTATTGCCTGGGCTCTTGAAAATGGAGCTGATTCAGTGCAAGTGTTTGCAGATGTTGATGAACTTAAAAATCAAGCAAAGACTTTTGACGCTAAAGATAAAATTCTTGTTGGAGAGAGAGGAGGAGAAAAACTAGATGGTTTTGACTTAGGAAATTCTCCATTGGGAGTCTCATCTGAGCGAGTCAAAGGTAAAAGAGTTTTTATGAGCACCACAAATGGAACAAGGTCACTGCATCGTGTAAGAGAATCTAAAAATTTATATACAATGGCACTTGCAAATAGGAAAGCTATTGCTGAAAGATTGAAAAGTGATAATCCCCAAGAAGTTTGGATTGTTGGTAGTGGGTGGGAAGGTTCCTATTCTTTAGAAGATTCTTTAGCCGCTGGAGCTTTAGCCTCTCTTTTAATGGATCAATTAGAGTCAGTTCAGATATTAAATGATGAATTGATGTCCTCCCTAGCACTATGGAAAAATTGGGAGAATGATGTTGAAGGATGTTTACGTGTTGCAAGTCATGGACAAAGACTTGCAGGGATAGGTAATCATGATGATGATTTCGCTTGTTGCGCTTCTTTGGACAACCTTTCTGTTATTCCGAAACAGATTGAGATGGGCGTACTTCGCTCAAACTAACTTTTAAATTATTTTCTTTTTAACTCAGTGTCAGATTTTTTGGCTGCTGCCTTACAGCTAACCAGCACCTCAGAGATTGACGCAAATCTCAATGCTGCAGAAGAACAAATTGAGTTGGCGGCAAGGCGTGGGGCTGATCTTGTTGGACTTCCTGAAAACTTTGCATTTTTGGGGGAAGATCAAAAGAAATTGAAAATTGCATCTTCAATCTATGAAAAATGCAATAGTTTTTTAGTCACAATGGCAAGGAGATATCAAGTCGTTTTGCTTGGAGGCGGTTTCCCTGTCCCCGCTGGCGATGGAGTAAGAACTTTAAATAGAGCGGAATTGTTTGGAAAGGACGGTCAATCTCTAGCAAGATATGACAAAATCCACCTTTTTGACGTTGATCTTCCTGAGGGTAATACCTATAGAGAATCTGAAACAATTGTTTCCGGTAGTGAATCTCCACCTGTTGTTGATGTTCCAGGCCTTTGTAAGATCGGATTATCTATCTGTTACGACGTTCGATTCCCTGAACTTTATAGGGATTTGGTCAGCAAAGGTGCAGACTTACTAATGATTCCAGCTGCTTTTACTGCATTTACGGGTAAGGATCATTGGCAAGTTTTGCTTCAAGCAAGAGCTATTGAAAATACCGCTTATGTTGTTGCACCAGCCCAAACTGGTCGCCACTATGGCAGAAGACAAAGTCATGGACATGCAATGGTTATTGATCCATGGGGTACAGTCCTGGCCGATGCAGGGGTCGTTCAAGGAGCAGCAATCGCTCCTGCTGATAAAGAGAGAGTGGAAAGGATTCGAGGACAAATGCCCAGCCTAAAACATAGAAAAACAGAGCTTTTTATTTGATGTTTAAAGATCAATCTTTAAAGTCAAAATTAGCATTGTTTGCGGGATTTATCTTTTGTTCCAATATTTTTATTTCTTTACCTCTCAGATCTGCTAGTGCTCTTGCAGCCTGGGCCTTGGCTAGTAACGGTAGTCTTAAATTACGAACTTCCACTGGGGCTAAGTTAGAGGCTTTTTATCAATCCTCAAGCAGCGATAAAGGTGAAAGGGTATGGATTGATTTCCCTGGTGAATTAAGCCGACCTAGAGCTATTAAAGGCAATGGATCAGTTAAGGAAATCAGACTAGGTAAGCCTACAAAGGGTAAGACAAGACTTGTTATTGAGTTTCTTCCATCAGTTGAATTAGAACCCTCAAAATTACAATTAATTGGTATTTCACCAAACACGTGGGAGTTGAAAATTATTGGCTTAGAAAGTAATTCATTTCGTTCTATTGGAGAAGGTAATATATTAAGAAACTCAATAAAAAGAACTTTTGAAAAGATAAAGATTAAGGATTTAGATGTTTCTTCTTTACCTAATGTCCCTTATGGAAAGTATAAAGTTGTTATTGATCCAGGCCATGGTGGCTCAGATCCTGGTGCTGTTGGAATAAATGGATTAAGAGAGACTGATATTGTTTTAGAAGTTTCAAAGAGTGTTTCAGAATTTCTAAAAAATAAAGGTGTAAAAACTATTTTAACTAGAAATTATGAGAGAACATTAGACTTACAACCAAGGGTTACCAAAGCTAATAATTCAAAAGCAGATGCTTTTGTTAGTATTCATGCAAATGCAACAAGAGGAAGGCGAAAAGATGTTAATGGTTTAGAGACATATTATTACTCTGGGTATAAAGGACATTCTTTAGCTAAAAATATTCAAAAACAAATTTTAATTTTTTCTCCCCAAAGCCCTGATAGAGGTGTTCGTAGATCTCGCTTTTATGTTATTAGAAAAACATCCATGCCTGCAGCTTTAGTAGAGATTGGATTTGTGACTGGTATGTATGATGCAGATTTATTACGACAAAAAAATTATAGGGATCAAATGGCTTTTGCTATCGCTAAGGGAATACTGAATTTTCTTAGAGTCTCAAATTAGATATGCGATTTGGATTGTTTGATAGTGGTGTTGGAGGATTTACGGTCTTAAAAAAAATTATTGAATTATGTCCCAATAATTCATTTATTTATTTGGCTGATACAGCAAGACTCCCCTATGGAGTAAAGACAACTAATGAGATAATGAAAATTGCTGAAGAAATATCATTATGGTTTAGCTATCAAAATATTGACGCATTTTTGGTTGCGTGTAATACAACAAATGCAATTGCTTTGGATGTGATTAAAAAAAACTTAGATGTCCCTGTTTTCGATTTGATTGGATCTGCTGCCTCAACCATAAAGAAGTCAAGGATAGGTGTACTCGCAACTCCTTCTACAGTTAAAACAAAGGCTTATACAAATGCGATTTTAGAATTCAAGCCAAAAACTTTTGTAATTGAGCAATCTTGTCCTGAATTTGTTCCAATGATTGAAATGGATAATATTAATTCAGAAGAAATTTGTAATGCTGCATATAGGTATTTACAACCTCTTTTAAAACAAAAAATTCATTCTTTAATTCTAGGCTGTAGCCACTACCCTCTCATAACTCCATTGCTGAAACAGATGGTACCCTCTAATGTTGAATTGATTGATCCGGCTGATGCTCTTTCTTTAAAATTAAAGTTGTTTATGGATTCAAAGGTAAGCAATTATTCAAAGAATAAAAATTTAGTTGATTTAAAGTTTTATGTAACCTCTAATCTTGAAAACTTTCCCAATAAAGCTAAGCATTGGTTGAACGTGTTTCCTGAAGTTAATCTTGTTTCACTGCAGAAGAAGGGTTGTGTCTCTTAATATCAAAAAGTAGAGCGGTTTTATGACCACAGCCACGGAAATTCTTCAACCTGTAGAACTTGATCTAGAAGCATTACTGCTAGATCTTCGCAGCCTCATTGGAGCTGGACACCCGATTTTGCAGGCCGCTGCAGAACATCTTTTTAGTGCGGGCGGTAAACGTTTACGACCTGGGATTGTTTTATTGATTTCAAGGGCCTTGACTTCTGAAAAAGAGCTCCCTTTGAAGCATAAAAAATTGGCACAAATTACTGAGATGATTCATACAGCTTCTCTTGTGCATGATGATGTTGTTGATGAAGCTGATACAAGAAGAGGTGTTGAAACTGTCCATAGTAGATTTGATCCAAGGATAGCTGTTCTTGCAGGAGATTTTTTATTTGCTCAAGCAAGTTGGCATTTGGCAAATCTTGAGAATTTAGATGTTGTTAAATTGTTAAGTAGGGTGATTATGGATTTAGCTGAAGGTGAAATAAAGCAGGGGCTTAATAGATTTGATTCAAGTCAATCATTTGAGAGTTATTTAGAAAAAAGTTATTGTAAAACTGCCTCTCTAATCGCTAACAGCTCCAAGGCTATTGGTGTTTTATCTGATGTCGATCAAGATAGCTTAAATTCACTTTATTTTTTTGGAAGACAATTAGGATTAGCTTTTCAAGTGGTTGATGATATTCTCGACTTTACTGGAAACGATGAACAATTAGGTAAACCAGCAGCTAGTGATTTGCAAAGTGGTTATCTTACTGCGCCAGTTTTCTATGCTTTGGAAGAGAATCCAACTCTTAGCGAACTTATTAACGGTAAATTCTCCCGAAAAGATGATCTTGATAAAGCTTTATCTCTTGTAAGAGATTCAAGTGCGATCAAAAAATCAAGAGAATTAGCCGAAAAATTTGCTTCTGAATCAAAAGATTCAATTTCATGGTTGCCAGATTCTCCATCAAAAAAAGCATTACTTGAATTGCCAGAATTTGTTATTAGCAGACTCTATTAATTCAATACTCATTTAACATTTGTTCAATTTCTTTTAAATAGGTAATTTGTTTTAAATTAATGTGTTGATCAAAAACTTCTTTTTTTGGAAGTTCATCACTGTTTTCTTTTAATAAGAAAACAAAACATCCTGCCTCAAGGGCTGAAGATATTCCAGAAATTGAATCTTCAACAGCCCAGCATTCTTGAGGCGCAATATTTAATTTTTCAGCGGCTAATAGGTATGGATCTGGAGCTGGTTTCCCTTTGGCTAGTAATTTGTCATCGCCAAGGACCATTACAGAAAATAGATTCATCCATTGATGAGGAGCAGTTTTAATTTGTAAAGATTCTGAGCTGCTACTGGTTACTAACGCCATTGGGATATTGTCTGCATGACACCTTTTTACCAAGTTTTCGGCACCTTGCATTGCTAGTGCATTAGGGATAAGTTTTCTTGAGATGGGTTTATGTAGGTTCAGTAATTCTTTCACCTTAACTTCCTTTGGAATTAATCTAACCAGTTCATTGGCACAATCAATTCTTCTTTTTCCTCTTAATAGTTTTAGTTGGCTACAAGTTAGATTTAGATCGAAAAGTGCGGCTGTTTCTTTCCATGCTTGTCCATGTAAGGGTTCTGAATCAATTAGAACTCCATCAAGATCAAATAAGAATGCTTTAGGAAAATCCCAATGTTTCTTCATTATGAATTTGTTTTAAATAAGAGTTTCACTATTCAAGCCTTTTGGTCAGAAATAGCTTGAATGCAATAAATGAAAAGTTGTTTTATCTTTCATGAATTCAGACAATTCTAACTCTATTGAGTCTGTTCTTCAGGAGCAAAGAGTTTTCCCTCCTTCTAAGGACTTTTCTAGTAAAAGTAGAATCTCATCTTTTTCTAAGTATTTGGAAATGTCGGAGATGGCCAAATCTGATCCCAATAAGTTTTGGGGTGATGCAGCTAGAGAAGAATTACATTGGTTTAAATCTTTTGATAAAGTACTTGATTGGTCCAATCCACCATTCGCTAAATGGTTCGATGGCGGAAAAACTAATATTTCTTTTAACTGTCTAGATCGACACTTAAATAGTTCAAAAGCTGACAAAGTCGCCTTGATTTGGGAAGGGGAGCCAGGTGAACAAAAAAAATATACTTACAAACAACTTCACAGAGAAGTTTGCAAAGCAGCTAATGCACTCAAGTCTATAGGTATAGGTAAAGGAGATCTTGTCGCGTTGTATATGCCTATGGTGCCTGAGGCTGCAATTGCTATGCTTGCTTGTGCAAGGATTGGAGCACCACATTCAGTTGTGTTTGGAGGTTTTTCCTCTGAGGCACTAAGAGACCGATTAATTAATGGAGAAGCGAAAGCAGTAATTACAGCTGATGGCGGTTTTAGAAAAGACAAAATAATTCCTCTCAAAGATGCTGTTGATCAAGCATTGGAAAATGGTGCTTGTCCAAAGGTCGAATCAGTTTTAGTTGTTCAAAGGACAAAAGAACTTATTGCTATGGATGATGGTAGAGATTATTGGTGGCATGAAATTGTAGATAGTCAATCAGAAGAATGTTTGCCAGAACAAATGGATAGTGAGGATTGTTTATTTGTTTTATATACTTCTGGCTCTACAGGCAAACCAAAGGGAGTAGTTCATTCAACTGCAGGGTATAACCTTTGGTCTCATTTAACTTTTAAATGGATTTTTGATATTCGTGAAAATGATGTTTATTGGTGCACCGCTGATGTGGGTTGGATAACTGGACATAGTTATATCGTCTATGGCCCACTATCTAATGGTGCAACTACTGTTATGTACGAAGGAGTCCCTAGGCCATCAAATCCAGGCGCTTTTTGGGACGTAATTCAGAGGCATAAAATTTCGATTTTTTATACTGCTCCAACTGCCATAAGGGCCTTTATGAAAGCAGGAGAAAATATTCCTAAGCAATACGATTTATCCAGTTTGAGACTTTTAGGAACTGTTGGAGAGCCAATTAATCCAGAGGCTTGGATTTGGTATCGAGACGTTATTGGAGGAGGGAGATGCCCAATAGTTGATACATGGTGGCAAACAGAAACTGGAGGAGTAATGATTAGTCCCCTTCCGGGAGCAACTCCTACGAAACCTGGATCAGCAACTTTCCCTCTGCCTGGGATTGAAGCCGAAGTAGTCAATTCAGCTGGGGTATCTGTATCTAATAATGAGGGTGGATATTTAGTAGTTAAAAGGCCATGGCCAGGAATGATGAGAAATGTCTATGGAGATGAAAAAAGATTTAGAGAGAGTTACTGGGAGTATTTAAAACCTTCAGATAATAGCTATATATATTTTGCTGGAGATGGAGCTCGAAGAGATGAAGAAGGTTATTTTTGGGTTATGGGACGAGTTGATGATGTTATAAATGTCTCTGGTCATAGGCTTGGAACGATGGAAATAGAATCAGCTTTAGTTAGTCATGAGCTCATCTCAGAAGCTGCAGTTGTGGGTAGACCTGATGATTTAAAAGGGGAATCAATAGTAGCCTTTGTTACGTTGAAAACTGGTGCAGATGCAAATGAAAATATTGATGCACAATTAAAAAAACACGTCGTTAATGAAATTGGACCAATTGCTAAACCTGATGAAATTAAATTTACTGATTCTCTTCCTAAAACAAGAAGTGGAAAAATAATGCGCAGAATTTTGAGAGCACTGGCTTCGGGCGATGAAATAAGCGGAGATACAAGTACTCTTGAGGATCGATCGGTTTTAGATAGATTAAGAAGTTAAGATTTCCCAATGAGTTATTTGATCGACTATAAAATCAATACTTTCGTATTTTAAAGAGTTTTGAAGATTAGTTTTTAGTAACTTTTCTCTTAGTCCTACGCTTACTGGGGTTAGATGATTACCGTTTAGGTGCATAATTTTAGATTTATCAGCGGGTCTTTCCTTTAATGATTTAAGTAAAAAATCATTTTGATCTAGACTATCGTTTTTAAATTTAATTAATAGATTATTTATTTGCTCATAGTGTTCTCTAATAAGATTTAATGTTTCTCTAGGACTTGGACTAAATTCAGTTTGAAATTTAAGCTTTTGAGACATCTTTTTAAGCAAAGGTATAGATCTATCTGCCTTGAAATTATTAAAGCTTATAGCTACTAAGCCATCGCAATTCCTTCCCCCATCGGGTGCTAGTAAATGTAATTTACATCCAAGACTATGACCTAGTCTTATTGATTTTGGTATTAAACCAACTCTTTTTTCAAGGATTTTTCGAGATTGACGGAATTGTTTCCACGCATGATTCGCTTGAAGTTGATGATCAAAGTTGGGGATATATCCCCATGAATGTACTGCAAAATTTCTTTGTAAAAAACTAGAAATAAGTCTTTTGTAGGTAACTTCTGGCTTGATTGAAATATAGCTACCTCCAATAAGTTCTATAAGACCAATCGGTCTTGAGGTCCATTGACATGAAACATCATTTATATGCCTAAAAGTGCTCATTTATGAATAATCACTAGTTATGAGAAATAGAAAACAATTATAAATTATAAATAAGTATCTTTTATTTCTAATTTTCTACTAAGTTTTTATTCAACTCTGCTTTTTTGATGATAATAGAAGCATGACTAATTAATTTTGAAGTGAAAGAAGAGCAGAACCATCAGAAAGAGAGTAAGCAGCTTGACTTTCTAAATGAAACAACTAAAGCAATTGTCAATGAAAAAGAAAAAGATTTAGGAGTAAAAAGTTCTCTCAAATCAAGAACAGAACGGGTTGAAATTTTAAGGGAAGAGCCTTTCCCAAATAATATTTTGATTTTGGATACGGAAACAACGGGTCTTGATAATAAAAATGATGATTGTCTTGAAGTAGGTTCGATTCTTTTTAATGTCAAAAGTAGGTCGGTGTTAGCTCAGCAATCTTTTCTTTTACCAGTTGAAATTAATAACGCAGAAAAAATAAACAATATTCCTGCTGACATAACGAGATTGCCTCAACCTCTATCTGAAGCAATTAAATATTTTGAATCATTGGTTCGAGTATCAGATGTGATTGTTGCTCACAATGCTGAATTTGATATGAAATGGTTTGGTCTGAACAAATTGCCTCAGATTGAAAAACAATGGATTTGTTCTATGGACGATATTACTTGGCCAGCTGATAGACAATTGAAGAGTCGACCTTCTGTACGAGATCTTGCATTGGCTTATGGTGTACCAGTCTGGAATGCGCATAGAGCTTTGACAGATTGTATATATTTGGCAGAGGTTTTTAAAAGATGTACTGAACTTGAAAAATTATTGATTAGAGCGTTAGAACCAAAAGTTCTATTTCGGGCTGAGATTTCTTTTGAGGAGAGGTACTTAGCGAAAAACGCTGGCTTTAGGTGGAACGATGCAATTAAAGGTGCTTGGTCTAGGAAAATGAGTCGTAGGGATATCCAAAAATTAGAATTCCCTGTACATGAGGTTGACTTTCATTCTTGAAGCGGATATTTCATAAAGTACTCATTTCAAATCTTTGCTATATGTTTAAGGTATTGAGTAATTAGCTTCTCTAGCGTTTTCTCCATGATTGATTTATGAGAAAATATACCACTAAAAAAAATATAGTTGGTCAGTTTCCCCTTGTAAAAAGTAAAACTGATGGTAGTGATTTAAAAAAGCGTCTAAGACAGTGGCAGCATTCAAGAAGTTGGGCTCGTTTAATTTGTGAAGCTGAAAAAATGTGGAGCCTTGAATCAAGAGAACTAAGAAGACTCGGAGCGATGGAATTAATTCAACTCCAAAATGAAATGCCTTTTAATGTGAGAAGAAGAGTGAATTTTTGGTTGGTTAAATATTCAGGCTCTACTCGTCTAGAGGATTAAGCTTAATCAACTTTTAAATTGATCCTCACCAATTTGGTTTCTTAAAAACCATCTATTAAATATTATTTTACAGTTTACGTAAGCAATTACTATTAAACAAACAACAAATAATTTTGCTGAAGCTACTTTGACCAATCTCAAGAATTTAAGAGGAATGGTAGATCTTTTACCCGCTCAGACTCAGGGCTGGCAAAACGTCGAATCAATTGCACTTGAACATTTTAGTCGGGCTGGGCTTCAAGAAATTAGAACACCGATTATTGAACAAACTGAATTATTTTCGAGGAGTATTGGCGAAAATACCGATGTTGTGGGCAAAGAAATGTACACTTTCGACGATAGAGGAGGTCGTTCTTGCACTTTGAGGCCTGAAGGAACAGCTTCTGTCGCGAGATCAATTGTCCAGCATGGATTATTAAATAATGGGCCTCAAAGGCTCTGGTATAGAGGACCTATGTTTAGATACGAGCGACCTCAAGCAGGAAGACAAAGGCAGTTCCATCAAATTGGGGTTGAATTTGTTGGATTGGCCTCTGTCATGAGTGACGCCGAGGTTATTTCAATAGCTTGGAACTTTTTAAAAGATGTTGGTCTGAATGATTTGACTTTAGAAATCAATAGTCTTGGAAGTAATAAAGATCGAAATATTTTCAAAGAAGAGTTGAAAGATTGGCTAAATCAGAGATTTGATTTATTAGATGAAGATTCTCAGAAAAGAATTAATGTTAATCCCTTGAGAATATTAGATAGTAAAAATAATTCTACAAAAGAACTATTATTAGAAGCTCCTTCTTTAAAAGACTTTTTATCAAATGAGAGTAAAACCAGATTTGCTTATTTACAGAAGTTACTCGATAATCTAAAGATCCCATATGAAATCAATAATAACTTGGTAAGGGGACTTGATTATTATTCTCATACGGCTTTTGAAATAACAAGTGATCACTTGGGATCTCAAGCTACTGTATGTGGTGGTGGGCGTTACGATGGCCTTATAAGCGAACTGGGGGGAGCGCAAGCACCATCAATTGGCTGGGCTATTGGGATGGAAAGGCTCATAATTCTTGCTGGAGATAAAATTTTACAATCAAAATCTCCAGATGTTTATGTGATTCATAAAGGAGAAAAAGCTGAACAACTTGCTTTGGAAATTACTTGTCAGTTAAGGGCGACAAACTTAGTGGTTGAAATCGACTACTCAGGTTCATCTTTCTCAAAACAATTTAAGCGAGCAGATAAAAGTAGAGCAGAATGGGCCTTAGTTATAGGTGAGGATGAGGCATCTAAAGGTCAATTATTGATGAAGAATTTAAGGGATAAACAAAAGGATGGGGAGAGTAAGGAATATATTTTTTCAAAGGAGGATCTTCATCAGTTAATTAAAAAATTGATGGCTTAAGAAAATGATGAATAGTTTTAAATGAGTTCTATTAAAATCCAAAAAATTTGTTGTATTGGCGCCGGTTATGTTGGTGGTCCAACCATGTCTGTTATTGCAGATAAATGTCCCGATTTAGAGGTTAGGGTCGTTGACATCAATAAAGAACGAATTAATGCATGGAATGATTCAGATCTCAATAAATTGCCAATATTTGAACCAGGTTTAGATCGGATAATTTCAAGAACAAGAGGGATAAATCTTTTCTTTAGCACAGAAATGGAAAAGTCAATATCTGATGCTGATATGGTTTTTATATCAGTTAATACTCCAACAAAAACAAAAGGTCTTGGAGCTGGACAAGCAAGTGATCTTAGTTGGGTTGAAGCTAGTGCAAGGCAAGTAGCTAAATATGCAAAAGGACATACAATAGTAATTGAAAAAAGTACTCTTCCAGTTCGTACTGCACAAGCAATAAAAGAGATACTTAAGACAACAAATAGAGAAAATCAAAAAAATGAAATATCAAAAACTTTTTCTGTTTTATCGAACCCAGAATTCTTGGCCGAAGGGACCGCAATAAATGATTTGGAAAAACCTGATAGGGTTTTAATTGGTGGCGAGGATCCTGATGCTGTCGATGCACTAGTAAATATTTATTTGAATTGGGTTCCTAGCGAACAGATAATTTGTACGAATTTATGGAGTAGCGAACTTTCAAAATTAGCTGCCAATGCATTCCTGGCTCAAAGAATTAGTTCCATAAATTCTATTTCAGCGTTTTGTGAAGTAACTGGAGCTGATGTTCAGGAAGTTGCAAAAGCGATAGGAACAGATAAAAGAATAGGTGATCAATTCCTTAGTTCTGGTCCCGGATTTGGCGGAAGCTGCTTTAAAAAAGATATTTTGAATTTAGTTTATTTAAGTGGATATTTTGGTTTGCCAGAGGTCGCAAATTACTGGAATCAAGTTGTGGTGCTCAATACTTGGCAACAAGATAGAATTTATAAAATTGTCCTTGAGAAGCTTTTTGGAACAGTTAATGGGAAAAATATAGCAATACTAGGTTTTTCTTTTAAAGCAAATACAAACGATACCCGTGAATCTCCTGCCATTAGAATTTCCAGTGACTTATTAGAAGAAGGAGCTGTTTTATCTATTTATGACCCTAAGGTTTCATTTGAGAGAATAGATGAAGATTTAGAAAAATTTTCCTTTAATAATCAAGGGAGTTGGAGTATGGCTAATTCCATCCCAGAGGCAATGAAAAATGTTGATGCGGTTTTAATTCTTACTGCATGGGATGAATTCTTTGGACTTGATTGGAATTATTTGGCTTCTTTGATGAGATCACCAGCATGGGTTTTTGATACAAGATCTGTTGTCAATCGACAAGAAATTGAAAA
Source organism: Prochlorococcus sp. AG-402-A08 (assembly GCA_003279585.1). Classification (GTDB taxonomy): domain Bacteria; phylum Cyanobacteriota; class Cyanobacteriia; order PCC-6307; family Cyanobiaceae; genus Prochlorococcus_B. The sequence goes on from QCHH01000001.1 coordinate 57,457, forward strand.
TACTGGCATAAATCTGTGGAAGCTTGGTGAGGGGATCTGAAATATCGTCATAAAAAAAATTATATGGCTAATATCAATACTCAAATAAGCTAAATTTAATTTAAGTCTTTATTTTTTAATTTTACAAAACATAATGCTCTTTAAATTTATTTTCAAAAGAAAGAAAAAAAAACTTCAAGAACAATCTGAAAAAAAAATTAATATGGATAATTGGATGAACTTAACCAAGGAAGAAAGACTTGCAGTAGATTTTGATGAAAAGAATAAAACAATGAGAAAGAAAAAGGCATTGTTAAAATCAATACGGGAAGAATATATTAAAATAAAAAAGAAAAAAAATTAATATTAATTATTATATTATAAAAGATTAATGTTAAAAAATTGTCTATCAGTATGATTTACTTGATTAATTAAATTTTATGACTTGGCCTCCAGTAAAAGCATGGACTAGTAAAACAGTTATTAATAGACAAACTCATTTTGTTGCAATTAATTATGGAGGTGAATTTCTCAAGAGATGGGTTATTTTGATGTCGGTACTTGATTCGAGTGTGGTTGTTAAAGTTTCGTGGTCACAATTATTTGAGTCATCTAATTGGGAATCTGGATGGGCTGAAATTAATTATTTAGAAACTTCTAGATCAGTTAATACTAGAGTTGATTTAAAAAAAACTGACTTGTATCACCCATCAATTGACTCTGGCCTGACAATACCTATAAGTAAGAATACTATTAGGCCCTGGTTTGACAAGTGTTAAGCAATATTTTATCTATCATTTTAATGCAATTTGTGTATAATTGTTTATTACTTTCTTTTTAACTTAATACCTTATAGCTTTCTTTATTGGATTTTTACGTTAAAAAAAAGATACTGAATTGTTAAAGAATGATTGAGCCATCGATTTGGTTGTCAGAAAAAGAAGCTAGCAAGGTTTTAAGAATTGATGAGCAATCTTTAGAGGCACTGAGAGAAAGGGGGTATTTAAAGCCAGGCTCGCACTGGAGAAGTTCAAATGATCCTAAACAATTACCCTGGAAGCCAAAAGTTTTCTATTCTTTAAACGGGTGCAGAGAAGTTATTGAATATTGTCAGAACAATGATGCTTTTTTTAATCAGAAAGCAGCTTAAAGAAAAAATAAAAGGCCTTTATGATTTTTATATTTTATCAATATTTTTTTAGGCCACTAGATTTTCATCTTTACAATCTTTGATAGACGTCTCGAGAATTGGGTAAAGAGAAATCATTTTTCCGTATTGAGGCGATGTTCTATAAATATTCGCTTTTTTTCTATAGTGGTCTTCTGTTTCCATTTCTAGACTATTAAGTCGATTGAAGTCCATGATTGATTATCCAAAAGCATTTATTTATTTAATAGTTATAAATAACGTGAGCAAATTAATCTTTTATATTAATTACATATTTGCATGTATTTATATTGATTCTGAGACTTGATTGGTCTCGAATGGCTGATATAAATTCTTTTTTTGTATCAATTAATTCTTTAATTAAAAGGCATTGGTTTGGGAAATCGCTTAATTTTGTTGCCGTGACTCCTTGGTGTCAGTTTTTTTATTCTTTAAAACCTGCTTTTTTTGAAATTTTTTTATTTCATAGGATTTAAATAATAAAAAAAATTTACAGATTCTTTCTCTTACATGAGTATTCGATGAAATTGAAGTATTCTCTGTTCGGTTTTGAAAAATAGAACTTCTAATGCAGACCTATGGAAATTCAGCCGTCACCTACGGGTGGTGGGCTGGTAACTCAGGGGTCACCAACCGTTCAGGCAAATTTATTGCTGCACATGCCGCTCATACCGGTTTGATTGCTTTCTGGGCTGGTGCCTTCACGTTATTTGAATTGGCTCGATTTGACCCTTCCGTACCAATGGGTCATCAGCCTTTAATTGCGCTTCCTCATTTAGCAGCTTTGGGTATAGGTTTCGATGAAACTGGAGCCTTTGTTGGTGGAAGTGCGGTTGTTGCAGTTGCTGTGTGTCATCTAGTTGGATCCATGGCTTATGGGGCAGGTGGATTGATGCACTCTCTTCTTTTCTCTAGCGATATGCAGGAATCTTCTGTGCCACAGGCCAGAAAATTCAAGCTTGAATGGGACAACCCAGATAACCAGACTTTCATCCTTGGACATCATTTGATTTTCTTCGGTGTTGCATGTATTTGGTTTGTTGAATGGGCACGAATTCATGGCATCTACGATCCTGCTATTGGCGCTATTCGTCAGGTTGAATACGACCTTAACTTGAGTCATATCTGGGATCATCAGTTTGACTTCCTAACTATTGATAGTTTGGAAGATGTTATGGGGGGTCATGCTTTCTTGGCTTTCTTAGAAATAACTGGTGGTGCTTTCCATATCGCTACTAAGCAAGTCGGAGAATATACGAAGTTCAAAGGAGCTGGGCTTCTTTCTGCAGAAGCTATTCTTTCTTGGTCACTAGCTGGTATTGGCTGGATGGCAGTTGTCGCAGCATTTTGGAGTGCAACAAATACCACTGTGTACCCTGTTGAATGGTTTGGTGAACCATTAGCACTTAAATTTGGAATCTCTCCTTATTGGATAGATACTGTGGATCTTCCAAATGGTGCTCATACTTCTCGTGCTTGGCTAGCTAATGTTCATTACTACTTTGGATTCTTCTTTATTCAAGGTCACTTATGGCATGCCCTTAGGGCAATGGGATTCGATTTTAAACGAGTAACTGGTGCCTTAAGTAATCTTGATACTGCTTCAGTATCATTAAAATAGTTGAATAAATTTAACTAAGTAAAAAGCCCCATAATTTTGGGGCTTTTTTATTGGCTTTTTTTATCAATCATTCCTTATTATCAATGAGAATTAATAAAATTTCTTATTAGTTTGATATTTTAAAAATATTTATTTAATCGATTACTAATTATAGATTGATCTCATATTTACTAATAATTAGAGTTAAGTAAATGATTTGATTGAGATATGATAAGAATCAAAATTACTTTTGATGTTAAATATTCAAATGGGATATTATTTTTTAGGAATTTTCATTTACTTCCGCAAGCTTGTTGATAAATGAGTCTGTCGTTTTTAGGTTTGGAAGACCTATATAAAATTAATGCAATCCCAACGTTAGTCCTTTCATTGGGTTTGCTTGGAATTATAGGAATTCTTCTAACTCTCGGTAGAAGATTGGATTCTGCTATGAAGTTGGAAAGATTTGGTATCCCCATAGCCCTTCTAGTTGGAGCATTAGGATTTTTAATTGGTCCTTATGGACCTTTTTCTTTATTGCCAGAAAGGGTGCTGAATACTTGGATGCAATTACCAACTCCATTGCTTACTTTGGTCTTTGCGACCTTAATGTTAGGAAGACCTATTCCAAGAATTAGTGCTTTATGGAAACCAGTTGCTTCGCAGGCATTGCTCGGACTCTTACTAGGTTTTGGTCAATACGTTGTGGGTGGGATAATTGTGTTGTCATTTCTGCTTCCTTATTTAGGAGTGGATCCATTGATGGGATGCATTATTGAAGTTGGTTTTGAAGGAGGACATGGAGCTGCGGCAATAATGGGAGATAGTTTTATGAAATTAGGATTCCCTGAGGGATTAGATCTGGGATTTGCAATGGCAACTGTAGGGTTACTTGCTTCTACTTTGCTAGGTAGCGGTTTAGTTGTTCTAGGTAGGTTCTTTGGATGGCTTGTCCCTGATGAAAAAGAGTTCACAAATGAGTTAAATGATATTGAATTGGAATTTAAACCAATTGAACAACTTAAGTTACTTTTATATAATTTTGCTCTAATAGGATTAGCGGTCTTGGTTGGAATCTTTTTACTCTATTTTTTAAGGCTATCTTCGACTTATTTGAGTGATATAAGCAAGCAGGTGATATTAGCTTTTCCTGTATTTCCGTTGGCTTTGATGGGCTCTTTTTTAGTAAGATTTTCGTTAGAAAAAACTGGAAATGCCAACTTAGTCTCATCACTTTTTCAACGTGAGATTGGCATACTTTCAACAGATTTACTGATAATTACCGCTATGGCGGGATTAAATTTACCTTTATTAGTTAACTACTGGCTTCCAATAACTATTTTAGCTATTGGTGGATTGATTTGGAATCTTGTAGGGATGTTGATTTTTTCTAGATTATTTTTTAAAGAAGAATGGTTTGAAAGAGCAATAGCAGAGTTTGGTAACTCAACGGGAGTTGCAGCTAGTGGACTATTACTTTTGAGGTTAGCTGATCCCAGGAATGCTACTAATACATTACCTGTTTTTTCTATTAAGCAATTATTTTTACAACCTCTTCTTTCTGGAGGTTTAATTACTGTAATAGCTCCTTTGTTTATAAGTAATTTTGGGCTTAGAGGGTGGACAGAATTTTGTGGATTAATTTCATTATCTTTATGCCTAATAGCAATATCTTTACAGTCAAAATATACAAAAGCCTCAGCATGACAATTAATATACTTAACTAAAGTTATAATTTATAGAAATATTAGTTTTAATAAACCATTTCCCTCCTTTATATGAACCGTCAAATTTACAAAGATATCCCACCTCAAGAATTAAAAGAAAAGTGGTTTAAAAGTCACCTACTTGGAAAAGAGGTTGAATTAAGAGATCTCTATGAGTTGCCTCAGGATCAGTTGGATTTAGTCATGGCAGAGACTGCAGAGTTTAGGAGCGATATAGGAAATAGAGATAGAAATCTAGGTAAATTTTGTACAGCTGGTTATTTTTTAGAGCTATCAAGAATCATTGACAAAAGAAGGGCATCAGAGTGATTTTCTACTTTGTTTTCAAAAAAATATAGGTTCATCTTGCTTACGCCATGGTGCAGTCTTTTTCATTACTATTGGATAATTCTCATGCATAAAAAAATAATTTAACCAACTTCGTAAATATTTGATTTCATTATCTTGATCAAACTTTTCTATGTTCACTATTCTAAATTGCCTTATAAATGGCCAGATAGCCCAATCAGCCAATGTTTCTTTTGCATCAACAAGAAACAACGGTTTCCCTTCGTTTGAAAATTCTTTTAATCTGTTATTTAAAGATAAAAGTATTTTCATGGCAGCAGAACAATGAGTTTCTGATTCTTCAAAATTAAATCTAGATGCATATTTATACCGATCCAAATGATATTTAAACACTTTATCATTTGTTTCTATAAGGCTAAAGATTTCTTTTGACTTTTCATTATTATTACCAAGATATAATTCATGCATATTTGATCTTTTAATACTCCAGATCATTATCTCTAAGCTCTCGTCGATTACTTTATTTAAAGTAGTCCTTAAAACAGGTACAGTTGCTTTTTTAGAAATTTGAATTAATTCAATAGGCTTGTTCTTCAGCTCGACCTCTCTTAACTCCACTACCTGATTTGTATTTAATAATGCCCATCTTGCTCTAATTGCGTAGGGACATCGCCTAAAGCTATATAGAATATTGTGCTTCATAATTTTCCTGTTAAAATCATCTTGTGCCTTATGCCTAGATATGATTAGTAATTGCTATGAATCATAAACAGAATATCCTTCAGAAGTATATCCTTTATGATTTTCTTTCGGAATTACATTTTACGATAAAAATATAATCCATTACTTTTATATTCCAAACGCTTCATTTCTCAAGAAAATAAAATTATGTCAGGATTTGTTTATTTAATGAAGAATGGTGATTTATATAAAATCGGATGTACAACTAATTTGGAAAGTGAGGCTATTAAAATGAAACCAGGTGAAATAATTTCTTCTTTCAAAACTAATGATCCCAAATCTTTTGAGGTTAGATTGCTAAGGCTTTATAAGAAAAAAAGAATTCCAGATACGAACTATTTTCGTTTATCTGAATCAGAAGTTAATAATTGTAAAAAACATTTAGAAGGCAAAAGTAATTTTCCAAAAAGCTTAAACGATGAGCTGAGAATAGGATTAAATGGGTCTTTTTTTTTCGCGGCTATAACTTTTACGATTTCGTTACTTATTAACAAGATGTTTATATTTAGTTTCTTTCTTTCTATATTATTTGCCTCTATTCCTATGTGGTCACTTGCAATCCTTGGTAGTTTTGGAGGTTATGATATTGATGACCTTACACTTTTCTCGACAGTTTCTAATAGATTAAAAGGTTTTCTGATAGCTATCTCTATGAGTTCAGTTGCATATGTTCTATATACTTTTTCTAGTCTCTCAGTTGCCTTTTAATCTAAATAATTATTTTTTATTTCTATACATATAATTTATAACTTCTTGCTTAATTATCAAATTATAGCTATTAATATATTTAATAGATAAATCCTTTTGCGAGCATGAGCATTTCTGATTATCTTCAATTCTTAGAACCAATACAAGAACAGCTTAATAAGGTTTACTCAATCGCTTCTTTGGCTCTTACAGTTTTAATTTGTTTATGGCTATTCAATTTTATAGTTGGTCTCATACAAAGAACGTATTCAGTAGGTAAAGCTATAGGAAGTTTTTATAGAAATTATTTTCATAAGTATCTTCGGAAGGCAATTCTTGGAGTTTTGAATACTTTTAAGAAAACCAGTAATCCTATTTAAAAAAATAAGACTTTTCTTCTAAACCGTTGTTTCAAGTTGACAATTTAGTGCGATTTCAAAAGGAACAGAACTATTAGGTAATTCCAGTAAATTAGAACAAATACTTGCAATATCATTTTTTTGTGTCATCTCTTTTTTTGGGAAATGATTTATTTCTTTTGCCATATCTGTATTTACCCAGCCTGGGCAAATAGCTGTAACTCTAATACCTTTTTCCCATCCTTCATTTCTCATGGTTTGGCATAAGCTCATTAAAGCGAATTTACTCATTGAATAGCTAGCCAAGTTACCTTTTGACCGTTTTCCACTCATAGATACTAATACAATAATTCGTGATGAATTACTAACTGACAAATACTTCCAAGCATCTTTTGTTAGTATCCATGGTCCCATTACATTAACTTTCCATAGGTTTTCAATATCTGTCATTTCATTATCATTAAATAATAAATTTGTTCTTTTAAATATCCCAGCGCAATGAATAATAGTATCAATTTTTTTAAATGTTTCCACTGTTTTCTCAACCCATTTTTTTGATGACTTTTGATCAGTTGCATCATAGGTATGAACCAAAAACCTATCTGGATTGTTTGATTTTGGATCTAAGGCTGTATTGATTAAATCTTCACTTCTTCTTACTCCTAAACTTAATGAATGTCCTTCTTTAAGTAACTTTAATGCGATTGCTTTACCTATACCTCTACTTGCTCCACTTATAAGTATTTTTCTCATTTATTATTAACTATTAATGCTTTAAATAATAAATATAATTCTCTACCATGCATATTCATTAATCCTTGTTTGACATTCCAGGGTGATTTCCTAAACATCTGCCACATTGCAGATATTAATTCTTTAAGGCTAAGTGTATTTGTAAGGAATCCATACCATTGTTTATTTGGTAAACTAAAAAACTCTACAAAGAATCCTCTTAGCAACTTCTCTTCGAATCGCATCAATTTTTCTAATCCAAATTTATAAATAGCTTGTTTTCTTCTAAGTTCTGCAGGCCATAATGTTTGCCAACCTTTCTTTGCTAATGAAGCGGAGGATTCTTTTGGATCTTTCATTGCTAATGAAAGAGTTTTAGCAACTTTTGGAGCTCTTCTTAAAAGGCTTCCAACCATGTATCCCGATGCAGGATGTACCATCCCAGCAGAACCGCCAAATCCAAGGACCGGCTGCGTTAGGTCAGGGATAGGCATGTTCATTGGCAAATATGAACCATGCTCTTCATGCTCAAGACTTTTTATCTCTAAACCACGGGTCTCTAATCTTTTTTCCAGTCTTCTTTTTAATTCATCAAGGGAGACTGGAGGAAATAAACCCAAGGATGTTTCTTCTAAGAAAAACTTTCCATCTCCCATATCCATAGCGTATAGAAATGTTGGCGCTTCTTTTCTCTCCTCTGAATTCAAGTGGTCGCAGCGATAATCCATTAGAACAAATTGATCTTTCTCGACAGGGGGTGCGTTAAATTTCCCTACTATCCCATAACAAGTTTGAACGGCTACTGGTCCTTGGTTCGTAGATTTAATAAAAACAGGTTTGTAACCTGTTGCGTCAATTACCAACCGAGCATTAAGTTCCTTTCCTTTAGATGTTTTAACTGTGCTGGTTAATTGATTCGTTTCTAAGTCGATTGCTGATCCTTTATGCCATTCAATTTGAGCCTTATTACATTGCTCTAACCAATAAGCTTGTAACTTATTTTTATCAAAAAGGCCATAATCTCTATTATGTTCAGTAACTTCATTCTTTTTTGAATTTGGATCCTTGTCTCCCTCTCCAAAATAACTAATAGTTTTTACCCATCGATGTTCAAGTAAATGACTTAGCCCAAGCTCGTCAACCTCTTCACCCCAAATCCCATACGTGAAGGGCCAAGGCTCCTCTGGTGATTGCTCTGATAAGATTTCAACTTTTAAGTTTTCACTCGCTAATGCTGCCGCTATAGATAGAGCGCCTGGGCCTGAGCCTATTACTAGAACATCTTTTAATGCATTAGTACTCATGGCTCCCCATGAGTAAAATAACTATTTCCTTTTACTTGGAGTCGAAATGTAGGATTTAATTTTTTAGAATATTCAGTTATTTGATTGCCTCCCTGGATTACCACTTTAAACACATGTGCCTATAGAATCAACAATAGCTCGTGATGGCTTTAACAATGAATTGTATTAATGTTTTTTATTAACCTAATGATTTTATTTTTTTTTAAGTATGTATGAAGAGTTTTTTATTAGAAAATGAAATAATAAACAATTTAATTTAATGCTAATTCATTTATTATTATAATTAAAAATTCATGAAAGGAAAATCAAATATTTCAAAAAAAGATAAACCTTTAACTATTTTTATAACAGGTGGTTCATCAGGTATTGGATATCAAGCAATTTTGAAATTGATTTCACTTGGTCATAATATAATTTTACCTTGTAAAAATATATTTAGAGCCAATGAAGTATTGACTAATATATTCAACCAATCTCCACTTAAATTATCTAAGAAAGGTAAGATTTATACACCTATAATGGATCTTTCTGATTTGAAAAGTGTTGATTCTATTTGTTCTGAACTTAAAAAAAGACTTGTGAAAATCAATGTTTTAATTTTGAATGCTGGTCTTCAATATACTGGATCAAAAATACCTAGAATGTCAACTCAGGGGATTGAATTAACTTTTGCAGTAAATCATTTATCACATTTTTATCTGACACAAAAGATTTTACCTTTAATAGATATGAGAAATGATCCGAGAATAATTATTACCTCTTCAGAAGTTCATAATCCTAAAAGTGGGGGTGGAAAAGTAGGAGCCAAGGCCAGCTTAGGTAACTTAAAAGGATTAGAATCTGGTCCTGGTTTTGAAATGATTGATGGGAATAAATTTAATGCTGATAAAGCATATAAAGATAGTAAATTATGTAATATTCTCTTTGCTAGAAAGTTAAGTAATGATTTGAAAAGGAAAAAGTTATCTATCCCAATTATTGCATGGGCTCCGGGCTTAGTTATCTCTAGAGATAGTGAAGGATTCTTTAGGTATAGCAGAAAATATAATCAATTAGGACAAATATTATTTGCTTTTTTAGCTAGAGATATTTTAAGAATAACAACAACAAATGAAAAAGCTGGGTTACTTTTAGCTAATTTAGCTTGTTTAAATAAATATAATAAACCTAGTTTCAATTACTATAGTAATAGAATTATTTCATCAGGTAAATTTATCTTTGAAAAAACTGATATCAGTAATGATGCTTTGAGAGACGATTTATCTGATAATTTATGGGAGTTATCTAAATCTCTTATAGATAAGATAATTAGATAAATATCTCTTATTTATTCACATGAATTGTTTGAGTTGGATATGCGAAGCTAATATTTTCATCGTGAAATTTCTTCATGATTTCTAAATTAATTTCTTGTTGAGCTGACATTGCTTGAAGATAATCACTGGTGGGAATGTAATAGACAAGTTCAAAATCAAGACTACTATTGGCGAATTCGATAAAATGACATCGGTCGAAGATCGCATTTTCAGTATTGTCAACGATATTTTTGATCATTTCAGGTATGTTTTTTGTTTGTTCATATGTAGTTTCATAGACCACGCCCAATTTATGCACCAGTCTTCTTTTCTTCATCTCAGCATAATTTGAAATTACTCCATTTGTTAGTCTGCTATTACTCATTACTATTGCCTCACCGTTAATACTTCTTAAGCGTGTTGATCTAACGCCTACGCTCTCAACTTTTGCCCATATTCCATCAATATGAATGAATTGCCCACTTTGAAATGGTTTGTCAAGGAGGATAGTTATGTATTCGAAGAACTCTTGAACCGGTTCCTTTAATGCTAGGCCAGCACCTATGCCTCCTGCACTCAATAGGGCCCAAATAGCTGCCATTTGGACACCCATATTTTGAAGATAAAAAATAACTCCCAGACTCCAAACAGATGCCCCAACCATTGGACTAAGTGAACGAATCATTTCACTTATAGATTGATCATTGATCTTATTTGCCCATCTTTGTATTAGTTTCAAAAATACTCTATTTACAAATCTGACTATATAAATAAGGCAAAGAAACTTACTAATACCAATTAATGTCTTATCAACTATTCCACCAATCAGTAAAACTTTCCATGCGACTATGAAACTTAAAATAAAACCTAAAGGCTTAATAGTCTCAATTAAAAGAGTAGCTATGTAGTCATCTGTTTTGCTTCGTGTGGCTGAGGTTATTCTCCTTAAAATTTTGTTTAGGATTTTTGGACTTATTAATGAAATAATGCAACCTATGCTGAAAGTAAGTAATGAAATAATTATGTTTTTATAAAAATCATCCATAATGACAAATTACTTTTCTTCAGATTGCCCGAAAAAAATGATTTGTCTAGATATTTTCTTATTATTTAATTTGGAAATGATTTTTTTAAAATTTTACTAATCCCTCTGAATTCATCTCTGCTAGAGGTCTTACATAATTCACATATAAGACTTTCAGTTGTGGATGGAACTGCTCCAGACAATATAAGTCTTAAAAAGGCGGTATCATTGTCTAGTTCATTTCTACTCCCAATAGCATCCCTTGGGATTAAAATATTTAAACCTTTTTGTAAAAGATCAATCGAAGTCTGAAGAATACATATGTGACTCTCAATTCCACAAACTATTATATTTTTAAAATTATATTCACTAATATAATTTATAAAGTTCTTATTCTTATTACAACTAAATTCCATTTTTTCAAATTTAGCATATTTATGATTCTCTGAAATTGATTCTAAAGTCTTACCAAGCTTCAATGGATTTTGTTCCGTAATAGCAATACGAACATTTAGCAAATTGCAAGTATCGATAAGCTTTTTTATGTTAAATATTAATAGTTGATTATCTTTGATATTATTTATAAGTTTTTGTTGTACATCCACTATAAGTAGTAATGTTTCATCCTCAACTAATATTTTATTATTATTATTTATATTGATTGAAGTGGACATTTTTTTTAAAAATTGATCCATTTTAGAATTTCTTATTATTTATTTAAATATAAATCATCTAATAAACTTAGACATCATTTTGATTGAAAAACACTCTCAGAGAGCCTCTCACCTGTTGCAGCTTTTTCTCATTACGTTAGACTATTGAGAAAACAAAGCTGGTATTGGTTTCTCCTCCTCCCTATCGTACCCATCCTTCTCCTTTGGAATCAGGACTTCGTTCAGATGGTAAAAGAATGACCCCTCAAAGGAAAAAGGTTCTTTCTTTGTTTGAAGAAGTTGGCTCTGGAATCCATCTCAGTGCGGAGGAGGTGCATTCCAAATTGACAATTTCTGGTGAGAAGGTTTCTCTGGCGACTATTTACAGAACTTTAAGGCTTTTGGTCAAGATGACCTTCCTTAATGAACTTGATTTAAGTGAGGGAGGAAATAGGTTTGAATTGCTTAGTCATGATCATCCAGATCATCATCATTTGATTTGTATTCGCTGTGGAAGAACAGAAGAGTTTGAAAATAATGATGTTGTTAATGCTGGTAAAGAAGCAGCTAAAAGTTTTGGATTTAAATTATTGGAATCATCTTTAAACGTAAGAGCATTATGTCCCATGTGTCTTAACAAATAAACCTTGTTTCTTAAGTTAATTCTCCACCACAACTAGAACCAGCTCCAGCAGTACATCCAAAACAATGATTCCCTATTGAAATAGGATTATTTTTTAAAGAAACCAATGGCGTTAATAGATCATCCAAATGCTTAACTTCACCATATCTCTTCATCCCAAGTTGCTGATTGAAATCACAATCATATAGATAACCTTTCCAATCAACACTCAAGGTTGTTCTACACATTACTGAGTTAAGATTTCCTGCATTATGATTGTCTTTAAGCAACTTATTGTACTCCTCTAGTTTTCCAATTATCTTTAAATAGTTTTCATATCTATTAATTGGCATATTAGTTAAAACAAATAAATTCGAGAAAAAAATACCATACCTTTCTTTTAGTTCTAGTCTGTAAGTATCTTCTAATTCCTTTTGGGATGGTGGAAGTTGTGGGCCGCTTGGATTATAAACTAGATTCAAAACTAGACCTTTATCTTTTATGCCGTAGCCAAAAGAGTTAAGCTGTTTAAGCGCTAATATACTTTTTTCAAAAACTCCTTTACCTCTTTGTTTGTCTACATTGCCCTCAAGATAACAAGGAAGAGATGCTGTTATTTTTACTTTATTTGATGCTAAAAAACTTGCTAAATCTTCATAACCTGGCTCGGTAAGTATTGTTAAATTACATCTGTCCATTACCTCAACATTAAGACTACGTACCTCTTTTACTAATTGTTTGAATTTTGGATGAAGTTCGGGCGCACCTCCGGTAATATCTAGTAGCTTAATATTGTTCGCTTTTATAACTTTAGGTATAAGTTTTATAATATCATTGCTCATCATTTCTGTTCTACTTGGACTTGAATCAACGTGACAATGACTACAGGCTTGATTACATTTATACCCTATATTTATTTGCAAAGTATCAAGATAGTCTCTTTTGATTTTTGGGAATTTTGTTTTGTTTATCTTCATTGAGATCTATATATAGTTAATATCATATGACATTTTAGATAAAATATTTCTTTAAGTGCGAATATTTTATAAAATCGCTTATTAATAATCTAGAAGTTACTAGCTAATTGTTTAAACCACTCAATATACTCTTTTGGACCATTATTGATAATCATATTGAATTTTAGATCATCACTAGGATCACTAATTCCTTTCATATCAGTTCCATTAATTCTTGGTCTTAATACCTGATCGTTGCAGCTGTTAACAAATACAACTTGATTTTTTTTCTTATATGATTCTCCCAACCGTTGGATCAATGTTAAGAAACCTCTATCACTTCCACCTCTGAGCCAGAAATTATCTTTAGGATCTTTAACCGAGGTCACTGTATCTCCCACACCTATTATTAGTGGCATTTGATCACTAGGAATTTTGTCTTTGCATAGCTCTATTAATTTGTTAAGTGTCTTTGGAGAATTCCTTACGTTGAAGTTTTCACCGAAAGGATAAACGCCAGTTTTGTTTGAAATGTATTTATTTAATAGCAATAAGAGACCTGCTTCTTTTATTGCACCCTTAATAATAAACTGAATATCTGTTGTTCCGAATTCATTTAGAGTTGCATATTTCATTATTTCTTTTCCATCTCTTAATCCTAAATTTGGCATCAAATGCAGAAAAAAAGAGTTATCTAATCCAGATTTTCTAGAATCTTCTAGTAAATTATTCATTATTTTTTCCATAATTAATTGTAAACCTTTTACTTTTTTTAAATCATTTTTTACGTAGCTAAAAATTTCATTAAAGTTTAGAGTGGGAGTAAAGCGTGTATCACATACCGCTACATCAATTAACTTATTTCTTAGGTCATTCGATAGGTTTGGTAAGAATTTTTTTAATTCAATAGTTAACATCGTGCGCATCTTCATTGGAACTTTTGATAAAAAGCTAATTTCATTCTCTTTGAGTCCTGGATGCGATAAATTGCTAAACCTATCTTGAAATTCAACTCCACAGGCCGCAAGACCAGGCAAGTAATAGCCATATTCTCTCGCTTTCGTTTTTGAATTAAGTGCCTTTTCAACTAAACGATTAACGCCTCTTCTCCCTTCATGTTCTCCGCAGGTTAGGACTGCAAACTTCTCTCTTAATTTTGAAACGTCCTTCACATATTCTTTGTTGATCTCTCTTTTTAGTGGGTCTTGCACTAGTGGGATACATACACCATCAAGATCTTGAACTATTAGAATATTTTGTTCATTTATTATAGTGTTAATAACTTCTTCTTTTGTGCTAAACATTTTCATGAAAGAAGTGTTTAAATATTAGTTTACTCTGGTTCAAATGAATTTACACTTTATTGATAGTTATTATTCTTAAATAAGTATATAGCTATATACTCAGTATTGTAAAAAAAAATTATTTAAACTTTCTTATTATTGTATATAATACAATTTAATGCAAATAAACTGTGCTTGAAAAGAATTTTAGTAATAGCTTCTTTACTGAGCCTTATTCAATTGAGCCTTTAGCTACAAGAATTAGAGAGGTTTTGAATGGAAAAGTAGGATTTTATAGTGTCGGCTTATATCCTGCCTCTCTTGCCTATAATTGTGCTTTGCAAAATGGAGACTTAAATATTCTTTTAGCCCCTAGAGAAGGTAGAGAACTCTTTGGGGCTTTCTCTGATATTGATCTCTCTAAAATGGATAAAGGTATAAAAAATAAAATTGAATCTATGGCAATTTCAAATAATGATAAATCAGGAAGATATAATACTCTGGAGGATTTAATAATTAACTGTGAATTAGTTATTTTGAGTTCAAATAGTAAACATATAATAAACGACGTTAATTTAGTATTTAAAGTCAGAAAAGAACTTAATCGTGAAAATGTCTTAATTGCATGCTTGGTTGGCTCGTTTTGCCATGACTGCAATTTGCATGAATCTTTCGTGTTGTGTGAAAAATTTAATAATCTAGCTTTCTTTTCCGGGTTTCATCGGCACGGAGCACTTCGAAATCCATTAGATAGTTTTACTGCTAATTTTTGTCATCCAGATGCTATGAATGCAATATTAGGTGCAAAATTATTAAATAAAATTTCACCAAACATCCAAGTTTCTGCAGGTATACATAACGTTGAAGGTCAATATATAAAAGCTGCTAAAAATATATCTTCAATTTTTGCGGGATTCGGTCATACTTTTCATAAGAATAATCCTGGACTACTACCAACTTTATTGACTCTATTATTAGATCAATGCCTAGACCAGGCTGCCTATGTTTCAATGAGTCGATCAGATAGGGAGAATTTATATACAAAACAGCCTTTTCCTATTACTGAACTTGGATATACTGTCCAACGTATAGAGGCGTCCCTCCTGAAGGATGGAGATTTTGTTCAGGTAAGAGATCATACTTTTAGTCAATTAACAGCTATGGTTGCCGACGTTAGAGGGAGCATGATGTTACCTGTCAGTGGTAAGCCAACTAGGAATTTTCAAGCTGGTGAAGTCCTGGCTGAGAAGATGATTATGTATGAGAGATGCCCAACAGGAGTAGATGAGTTTTTAGAATGGTGCGAAAAAGCTGGTCTTAAACGTGGAGCTTTAGAAGGAATAAATTCTTTAAATTATTGGCCACATATCCTGAGAAAATATTCAATACCCATGAATAATGCTTCAATGATAAATCTTTTATATATGTGTATAATGGCTCCTGATGAGATTAAACAGGACATTTATAATGTTATGACAAGTAGTAGGGAGTTGGCTAATTACTGTCAAGAATCTGTTAAATCATGTAAGAGTAAAAAAATATCTGATTCGCTAAATAATTTTCATTTGGAAACTTCTATTGATTTTTTGATAAAGTCATTAATTGATGAAGATCGATTGTTTTTCGAATCTAATGATATTGACTTTGATAATCCATTAAAATCAGAAGATAAACCAATTTATAATAAAGTTATTGATTATATAGAAACTTATTTAATAGAATCTAATACATAAAACAAATTATATGGATATTGAAAAAATTAATTTGATTGCAAATAATTTTTTTTATAATTGTAAAGTTTTAAACATAGATTTTATAGATTCTGGTCTTATAAATAAAACATATATTATTGAACATTTAAAAAATGGTAAAAAGGCTAAATTTATTTTACAATGTCTTAGTAATATATTTGAATCTCATGAGATAGTTAATATGAATCACAGATTCATTACAGATCATATTGAAAAACAAATAAAGGAAAGTAACCTTATTTTTGGTAATTATAGATGGGAAATTCCAAGTTTAATTAGGTGTAACTCTAATAACCTTTTTGTGCTCCCTTTTGATTCAGGATTTTGGCGTGCGATGGTATATATAGATAATACTTTAAGCTTTGATATTTTAGAAGATAAAAGTATGGCTTATCAAGTAGGTATTGGCCTTTCTAAGTTTCATTCATCTTGCTCCAATCTGGATTTTACAAAACTAAATAATAGTATTAAATATTTTCATGATACAAAGTACTACATTGACCAATTTAATAACAGTCTTAAAGATTATAACTTTAGTAAATTGGACGTTAATGTAAATAGAAGGGTGCAAAATTTAATCTTAAGTTTATCTAATCATCTCATATATATTGAATTCTTATTAGGATATTTAAAGGAAAAATCAATAGACAATAGTGCTATCCATGGAGATCCTAAGCTAAATAATTTTCTCTTTGACATTCAATATAAATATGTTGTTTCTTTGATTGATCTAGATACTGTATCTTCTGGTTATTTACTTACTGATATGGCCGATTGCATTCGCTCTATTTGTAATATTGCCGGCGAGGAACCAGATGATATTAAGAATGTATACTTTGATGTTAATTGTTGTAATTTTTTTCTCAAAGGATATTTCTCAATACCAAATGAAAAAGGTGATTACGGTTTTGCACTCCTTCCTGAATTTATTTATTTAATAATAGTTGAATTAACGATTAGATTTCTGAATGACTTTTTACAATCAAATAAGTACTTTAAAATAAAATATAAAACACAGAATCTATATAGAGCAGAGGTTCAATACCGATTACTTTCTAGCTTCGTCACTCAAATTTCTATTTTGTCGAATTCACTTCATGAAATTGGGATTTTACCAAATCCTACTTTTGTCTCAGATGTACAAAAAATTGTTTAGGGTTTTCATATACCCCTACTTGTCACTAAAGTAAGGTTGATATTTATTTTTTCTTGTGGCAAAGGAATTAACCCATAGGGCTGATGAGCTTAAACAATTAGGTTGGAATCAGGAAGACTTGTACAAATATATTGAATTATGGGATTACAGGCAAAGATGGGGCTCTATAAATTTAGAGAGAGAAGATAGATTGTTTCTAAGAAAAGCAGAATCTTTATTGCCTGAAATTTCTAAAAACAAAGTTTCAGTTAAAAAACCACTCAAGGAAAAGTCATATTATCTCTGGATTCAATTTTTTCTGAATGAAATGAATGATTTTGAGTCAAATGAAAATTTAGATGATGGCATGAGAGGAGTTTGGCCTATTTTTCTAGAGGAGGAACTTCGGATAATTGATTATTTTGAACCAGTCTTAGGCTTACCAGATACTATAAAAGCTAAATTAATTGGTCCGATTAGAGAAGATCTAGTTCAAACAGCTTTGGAAATCTATAAAGAATCAGTTATTACCAAGCAATTTGATTTCCAACAGGCTTTGGCTAATGCCAAATCAAGTGGTGAAAACTCTAGTTGGCGATCTCTTAGAGATGGTGGTTATGAAGACAACCATGATTATCAAGTTATTGATAAATCCAACATTCTAGAATTTCGTAAAAAAGTCAATGAAAAGCTTTTATCATTTATAAAAGAAAATTTACCATCTCTAGCTGAGTCAGATAAGTCTTTACCTCCTAATGATTGGATAAATTAAGTAGCCAATTCTCAACTTATGTGGCTAAAAAGAAAATAGAGATAATTAATTCTTTGACTTCCCAACGTTTTGAAACTCTTCAATTGCATGCAGGACAAGAACCAGATCCTGCTACCAATTCTAGGGCTGTTCCTATTTATCAGACTAGTTCATATGTTTTTAACGATGTAGATCATGGAGCTAACTTGTTTGGTTTAAAAGAATTTGGAAATATTTATACCCGCTTGATGAATCCTACAACGGATGTTTTTGAAAAAAGAATTGCAGCGCTTGAAGGAGGAGTAGCTGCTTTAGCTACAGCATCTGGGCAGTCTGCACAATTCATTGCAATTACAAATTTTCTTACTGCAGGAGATAGCTTTGTATCAACATCGTTTTTGTATGGTGGCAGCTATAACCAATTTAAAGTTCAGTTTCCACGTCTAGGAATCAATGTCAAGTTCGCTGATGGTGATGATGCAGAAAGCTTTGAAGAACAAATTGATTCATCTACAAAAGCAATTTATGTAGAGTCCATGGGGAATCCTAGGTTTAATATCCCTGATTTTGAGGGATTATCGAAATTAGCTAAATCGAAAAATATTCCTTTAATTGTTGATAACACTCTTGGTGCCGCTGGAGCATTAATACGTCCTATTGAACATGGAGCTGATGTAGTTGTTCAAAGTGCTACGAAATGGATAGGTGGTCATGGCACTAGCCTTGGTGGGGTGATTGTTGATGCAGGAACTTTTGATTGGGGAAATGGAAAATATCCTTTAATGAGTCAACCCAGCGCGGCTTATCATGGCTTAGTTCATTGGGATGCTTTTGGATTTGGGAGTGATATTTGTGCAATGCTTGGAGTTCCAGCAGATCGAAATATAGCTTTTGCTTTAAGAGCTAGGCTAGAAGGGTTGAGAGATTGGGGGCCTGCAATTAGTCCATTTAATTCATTTTTATTACTTCAAGGATTAGAAACTTTAAGTTTAAGAATAGAAAGACATTGCTCTAATGCTCTTTCATTGGCTAAGTGGTTAAACGACCATTCAAAAGTTGATAATGTTAGTTATCCAGGATTACCATCTGATAAATACCATTCAAGAGCCTCTTCTTATATGACCACTAGAGGAAAAGGTTCCATGTTGATTTTCTCTCTGAAAGGTGGATTTGATGATGCTGTAAAGTTTATAAACTCTTTGAAACTTTCTAGTCATCTAGCAAATGTAGGAGATGCAAAAACATTAGTAATTCATCCTGCTTCCACAACCCATCAACAACTATCTCCTGAAGAACAGTTGTCCGCGGGCGTTACTCCCACTATGGTTAGAGTGTCTGTTGGAATAGAACATATTGACGATATTTTAGAAGATTTCGAGCAGGCCTTAGATTTAATTTGATTTTTTAAGGAGTTATATAGATATGGCTTTAATACTTCCTCGTAGTTATCATAAAATCTCTTCAATTGAAAAAAATCATATCTCGTGGATTGAGCCTGAATTAGCAGAAAGACAGGATATAAGACCTCTTAGAATTGGGATACTAAATATTATGCCTTTGGGAAAACAGTATGAATTTAATTTATTGCACCCGTTAGGACTTTCTCCACTACAAATAGAACCTATATGGATAAGATTAAAATCCCATTCATATAGAACTTGGGATCTTGAACATTTAAAAAACTTGTATGTTCATTGGGAGGAGGCAATGTCTCCTACTCCTCTGGATGGTTTGATTATTACGGGAGCTCCTGTGGAGCATCTCCCGTTTGAAGCAGTAAATTATTGGAAAGAATTAGTAAATCTAATTGAAGAAGCAAAATTAAAATGTGCAAGCACCCTAGGATTGTGTTGGGCTGGTTTTGCAATGGCATATATGGCTGGGGTTGAGAAAAACAATTTCAAGAGAAAGCTTTTTGGTGTATATCCAATGAGGAGTCTTGTGCCTGGCCATTCTCTAATGGGAACACAAGATGATGAGTTCCTATGCCCCCAAAGTAGACATGCTGGTTTACCCGATGTTGAAATGGAAAAAGCTGAAAAGAAAGGCAAGCTAAGATTATTAGCCCATGGGGAAAAAGTAGGTTATACAATTTTTGAAACACCTGACCAAAGGCAACTAATGCATTTAGGACATCCGGAATATAATGTTGATCGATTGAAATCTGAAATGGAAAGAGATAAGAAAAGAGGCGACGTACCTCCTCCAGAAAATTTTGATTGGAAAAAATCAAATACTTCATGGAGATCACATAGAAACTTATTATTTCAACAATGGCTATGGTTCTGTTACCAACGTGTAAGTCTAAGTATTTAATTTTCTTAGATTTTTTAGTGACTAGATTTCTGGCAAATATAAATTTAACTATTTTAAAGGTGGCATTATATTTCTTGGATCATAAATGGCTTTGATTTCTTGTAATTTAGGAAGCCAATCTTTGTATGCTGATGATAATTCTTTTTCATGCCACTCTAAATGTGGGTGTATTTGTGCAAGATGTACACCAGGGCAAATGAATTCTAGATTATTCCAACACTCCTTCATCCATTCAAGTGTTCTTTTTCTCTTCGATAGATCGTAGGCTTCCCAAGCCCCGTTAATCCAAGGTTTCCAAACCGCATCTCGATGAATAAATGAGGTATCAAGATCATTAAAATGTGTTAAACCTCCTAATTGTTGAGACGCTATATAGCAACTTTTGTTAGGTCTTTTATTAATTAAATTTTTAAGGATTTTTAATACTTTTGGATTATTCTCTTTCCAAGCAGGGCCAAGTAAACCAAGAACTTCGGAATGGTTTGAATTATTATTTATTTTATTTCCTAAGCTTAAGTTTGGTAAGGAGTTCATATCGTTGAACTTTTTAATGGTTTTATTTCGCGAGAATGGCAATCGTTCTAATAAATTAATCAAGACAGATTCATTATCAGTATTTTTAACTTCCCCAATTGCATTAGCAAAAATATCTTCTCCATATATCCATTGAAAGCTTAGTGATTTTGGCCAGCTTTCAGCTTGATTGATGCATTCAGATAGCTGAGAAAATGAAAGATTCGCAGTCCAACTTAATAGTGGTCTTAATGGCTGAGTTTTTAACTTTACTTTTGTGATTATGCCAAAAAATATTGCTGCTCCGCAAAGCGCTTTCCATTCAAAAGTTGATTCTTTTTTTGTATTTGGTTTGAATAAATGAAATTCTTTTCCATTTCCCCAAAAACCTTGAATTTCTTTGATTTGATCAATTGCTAATCCTCTGCTTCTACTTAGTGGACTTATGCCACCTGTCAAAATATATCCCATTCCTGTTTTTCCAGATAAACCAATTGGAAAACTTCTTTTATGCTTTAGTAAAAAAGAAGATAACTCTCCCATTGTTACTCCTGCCTCGATTTCTACATCTTTTTTGCCAGAATCGAAAGTTATATTTTGGTATTTTTTCCTTAGGTTTAAAACCCAATGCTTGTCAGCGGCGGCTCTACTTGTAGTTCCTCCGCTAGATACTAAAAATGGTCTGGAGGTCTGTTGAGATAATTTTAGTGATTGGAATAATTCAGAGTTAACAGTTTCAATAACTCCAAGGACATCACTATCGTTGGAATTTTGATTTTGTAGTGAGATTAAATTTTTAATAATCTGCTCCTTTTTCTATAAGGAATTTCTTAAGTTGATATTTTATAAAACTATATTCAATTAAAGTAGATTATTGGTTAAAAAGCATTTTGATTTCCACTACATCAATCAATTATAAATATCCATCTAATATTGGAATTGTTTTATGCGGACATGGGAGTAGAGATCCTCAAGCAGTAGAGGAGTTTATGAATGTAGTAAATAAAATAAAATCAAGAATACCTAATATTCCAGTTGCCTTTGGATTCCTAGAGTTTAATCGACCAATAATCAGTGAGGCCTTAGATCAAATTAGAGATACGGGAGTGGAGAGAATAATTGCTTTACCAGCTATGTTATTTGCGGCGGGACACACTAAAAATGACATCCCTGCAGTTTTGAAAAAATACTCTGATAAAAATAGAACTCCCATTCAATATGGCAGAGAGCTTGGCCTGAATTCTTTGATGATTGGAGCAGCAGGAGCAAGACTCAAAGAAATAATTGAAACTAATCCAATATTTCCGATTTCTGAAACATTACTTGTAGTAGCAGGTAGGGGATCATCAGATCCAGATGCTAATTCAAACGTTTGTAAGATTACAAGGTTGCTTGTTGAGGGATTTGGTTTTGGATGGGGAGAAACAGTTTTTTCAGGAGTAACATTCCCCCTCGTTGATCCTGGCTTGAGACATGCTCTTAAATTAGGTTTTAAAAGAGTAATTCTTTTACCTTATTTTCTTTTCTCTGGAGTTTTGGTAAATCGCGTTAGAGATCATGCTATTAGAGTTGCAAAAGATAATCCTGATGTTCAGTTTTTAAACGCAAGTTACCTATCAGACCAAGATTTAGTTATTGATACTTTTTTGGAGAGAATTCAAGAAGTTTTAAATGGGGAGAGTTTTATGAATTGTGCTTTATGTAAATATCGCTCTAATTTACTAGGGTTTGAAAGTGAGGTTGGATATGAGCAGATCAGTCACCATGATCATGTTGAAGGTTGTATAGATACTCCCCAATCGAATAAAAATCATGAACACTCTCATGAACATTTCCCTTATCCACATTCTGAGCATCCTTTAGGACCTGTTACGCTTCGCTCTTTAAATAAAGGCCAAATCTAAAAAAAATAGGTTTAAATTACAGAATCATTTGTCTCTTTCTTGCTTGCGACGCAAGGGACTCGTTATTTATACAATTTTTTAATGTTTAGTTTCGCCGCTTTTCCCCAAGTGATTTCCACAACTAGTGAATAGTTTTCCACTATAAAAAACCAAGACTCTAGTTTTAGTGAAGGACTTGTGGGATTCAATAGATATTTTAATAGTAATTTACACTTATACATCTTCGCGGGGCAAGCCCATTCTGTTTGAAAAGCTTCCTCTAGAAGCCTTGGTAAGCAATGAGTCTAGTCCTGTCTTAAATTTTTGGTATACTTTTTCTTTATCTTTGACGTTTTATTGAAAATTTAAGATCCTTATCTCATAGTTTTGAGCTTTTTAAAAAGGTAATGGAGTTTAATCAAATTGAAACGCGTTTGGATGCGATAAAAAGTGATGAGGTCGTTTGTTCTGATAATGACTTGGACGAAATGTCTATAAGTCTTGAGGCGGAGGTGCCTGAAGCTATTTATATGGGTATGAAGGAATTTATAAGTGGAAACGAGAATTGGGACCAATCAATGCTTATCAGTTCAGCGATAACAAATTTTCTTTTTCAAAATGGTTCAGAAGATAGGGCTGTTACTGAGAAATATTTAAATGATATTTTTAACCTTTAAAGTCGATAATTGCTTTTTCGCAAGCTCTTTTTGTTATTGCCATCATTGTTAGGGTTGGGCTTTGCCAAGATGAAGTTGGCCAGCAAGCCCCATCAACTACCAACACGTTGTTACATTCCCATAGACGATTCCGATTGTCTAAAACACTCTTTTCCTTATCATTTCCCATTGGGGCACCTCCTACCTCGTGTATGTAATAACCAGGGGGCGGGGCATCGTCTTTAATAGCAACGGCTTTACTTAGAATTTGTTTGGTAAATGGAATATTTAGGATTTCATTCACTGGAATAATATTGCCATTTCCAGCATTGATAATTTGTTCGATTTTTTTATTCATTTCTATGACCATTCGTTTCTCGTTTTCACGCCAGACTATTGATATGTGTGGGATACAAATATCATATAGATCTTTGCTATTTGAAAGAGTAACAGTGTTTTTATGATTCGGGAGTACCTCTCCATGACCAATAAGGAATCCTGTTTTTGTATTTTTATACTTTTTAAAATAATCTGGTGGTTCAAATCTATCGATTCCTCCCCAAATTCCATACCCGCCAACAAAGTCATTTTTAGTTGATCTGTCTCTACCGATAGGAATAAAAAAGCTACCAGCCCCTGTTAAAAGATGATTATTATTTTTATCTGAATAACTATTCAAATTCCTATTGAGTGGGACGGTAAAAAATCTACAGGTTGATATATGATCCATTAAGTTCTTTCCTAATAAATTAGAGGGATCAATTAGACCATCTGAACTATTACTTTCTTCGGAACTTAATAGAATTCTAATCGTTTGGATTGTTGATGAACATAATATTATTAATTCACTTTCTAATTCACTTCTCTTTCCATTTTTTTGATTTACTATAATAATACTTTTAGCAGTCTTTCTATCCTTATTCAATACTAATTTTTCTACAATATGATTTGAAAGTATTTCTACTTTTCCTAATCTAGCGGCTTCTTGTAATGTGCTGCCTAAACTACTATATTTTGGCCATTTTGCTTTATCTTCATTGGGTCCAAAGCCTCTAGAATGTATAAAGGGAAGATTCAATTTCTCTTTTATATTGGAGGCGAATCTTGCTTCGCTTTCTGTGAATGGAAGTTTGCCAATATACTCTCCATTAGGTAGTTGATTGAGGTCGTCTTTGCTACCATAAATTTTTAGAAACCTCTCTATTTCTGTATAATGTGACTCAAGATCTTTATAGCTAATAGGCCATTCAAGGTTGTATTCTTTATCTTTTGAGGCTTCAAAATCTTCGTCTGCCAATCTTAAGGTTATTCCACCCCAAGTAAGGCTCCTTCCTCCAACTTGATTGCCTTGCGTCCACATGAATGGAGCTTTAGGTGGGTGAGTGTAAGGATTAGCTTTTTTGTTTGCATAAAGTAAGGGATTTGATTTCCAGAAACCTGGATGTTGAGGTTGATTTTGATAACTTCCAGTTGTTACTCCGATCAGTCTCCGAATCATATTGCATGGCTCTGTTCCGTTTGCCTGATTGATTTCTAGTTCAGGACCTCTTTCAATTACTAATACTCTTATGCCTGCCTTGGCCATTGTTAAGGCAGCCATCCCTCCGGTTGCTCCGGAACCGATAATTATGACTTCATATGGCTTGTTAATCATTTATTGGAACTTGTATATTTCAAGTTTGGTGGATTTAGGGAATTATTTTTTTTATACATAAAATATATATTAAATCAAAGGGTTAGTGCTCAGGAAGTTAGAAAATTTGATTAATTTATTTCCTTTTTATTTTGTCTAATAAAGCTTTAAAATGAAATATTTTTGTATTAGATGATTTTAAAATATATAATTTGCAGGTAAATAAATCATTTATTTACTTTGATTTGCTTTCTATGATTTAGAAGAGGTTATACTAGTGGTTTTTTAATTCTAATACATATTAAATTCAATATTTAACTCCTCGACCCTTTTTGAATTAAAATATAATCAATGGTAGCTATTAGAAAGTTATGTTTAAAAGTCTTCTATTTTTTGTAAGCTCGGTTCTATTTTTCTTTTATTCTCTGCCAGCTTATTCTGCCTTGGACTATGGAAAGCAAACCTTGATAGGCGCTGATTTCTCTAACACTGATTTGAAAGGTGCGACTTTCTATTTAAGTGATCTCCAAGATGCTGATTTTTCAGGCAGTGATCTTCAAGGAGCTAGTTTTTTTGATGCAAAGCTTGAAAACGCTAATCTAAGTAATACAAATATGAGAGATGTAACAATGGATGCAGCCATACTTAACGGTGCAAATCTTTCAAATAGCATATTAGAAGGTGCTTTTGCTTATAATGCTAAATTTGAAAACGTTATTATTGAAGGTGCAGATTTTACTGATGTATTGATTGCTAATGATGTTAAAAATAAGTTATGTGTTATCGCAGATGGGATAAACGGAATTACTAATAAAAAAACAAGTGAAACATTGGATTGTTAGTAGATAGTATGCTCATTAAGAAAGATATTAATCACTCTAAATATATCTTTTGGATTTCAGTTTTATCTATATGGATTATATCCACCTTCGCTGATCGGATTTGGTGGAATTTTTACAGCAATACTCCTTCATGGGATCAGGCTGATTATCTTAATAGTGCGCTTGACCATGCCCGTGCACTTTCTTTTATCAGTGGAGATAGCCCTTCAGACTTTAGTTCTTTCTTAGATAAATCTCCTAAGATTCCTCCTTTGGCCTCGATAATAAATGGAGCTGTAATTGCCCTGGCTGGTGATGCTCCTCATCAAGCAGCCTGGTCATTAAGTCTTTGGAATGGATTTTTGATCTTTAATATTGCTTCATGGGGACTTTATTTGAGAGGAAAAAAATTTGCCCTTTTTTGTGTTCTTATTAGTGCATTTTCTCCTTTCTTATTTCATCTAAGAACTGATTATGTATTGGAATTACCTTTGATCTCTGCTATTACGTTTTATTTATTTCATCTGGGAAGGTGGAGTGATAAATCAATTGGAGGCAAGTGGATTCAATTAATAATAGTTTCATTTGCATGTGCTTCTTCTTTATTAATTAAGCAGAGTTCTTTATTAGTTATAATACCTTCTTTATTATTTATAGTTATTCTTTCTTTTAATAGAGATAAAAAATTTAGATTACAATTAGCAATCTTTTTTCTTATCAATATTTTAGCGATTTTACCTTGGTTACATCACAATTGGATATTGACATTAAGTGGAACTTACAGAGCTGTTTTTGAATCGGCGGCAATAGAAGGTGATCCCTATATTTTAGGCTTCAAAAGTATTTTCTGGTACTTCCCGTATTTAGATAATCAGTTTGGAAGCATTATTTTCCTATCTGGTTTGTCAGGGATAATATTTTCTTTTTTATCCTATTTAAGATCTTTTCGAGCTCCTCCAAGATTAGTGGATATTTTTAATAATAATAATTATAAGTGGTCATGGATTTATTTTAATTTAATAGCGTGTTGGACTTTTACAACTTTCATTCCTAATAAAGATGAGAGATATATTGCTTGTACAATCCCTTTAATTACCTTACTGATATCTCTTGGACTAACTAAGTGGAGTGATTGGCTAGATACTTATTTTAAATTAAAATCCTATTTTTTATTATTGATTCCTCCTTTAAGTTTTTTATTTTCCGATTCTGCTAATAGGTTTTATAATTTAGATAAAATTCAAAGTAAATATTATCCTGTTAAAGAAATTATATCTATAGTTAGATCGCATCAGACTTCTGATGAAAAACAGACAGTTATTGTTGTTCCAAGCACTCCTGACATTAATCAACATAATGTAAGTTATTTTGGGAGATTACAAGGTGGAAATATTTTAGGTAGACAACTTGGGCAATCTCTTTTGCATATAGAACCTGTTCTTAAATATTCTAATTGGATTATTTTAGCTGACGGTGATCAAGGCTCGGTTTCAAGTAATTCATTAGCTCTAGATAAATCGATTAGAGATAGTTCTCTTTTCATAAAAGTTCGAGAATTCCCTAGAGAAAAAGAAGGAAGTTATTCTTTATGGAAGCGAAATTCTAGTTCACTTAGGAAAATTGAATTTCATAATAGATTTATTGAACTAGCAAATGGTATGGCTCAAGGTCCATTAGGCATTAAATTGATTTTTGATGAAATAGAAATAGAACATATGCTTGATGGGCATTTTAAATATCAAAATATTGTTAGAAATAAGTCTTTATTAAAAATAAGTTCTAATCCAAAAGATGTTGAATCTTTATGGTCCTTATCTCTTTTGAAGATATTATCGAATAGACCTTCTGAAGCAGATATTTATCTTAGAGATTTAGAAATTTTGTTGCCCAATAATCCTTGGCCAAGTGCTTACAGAGGTATTGTTAACCTTGCTTCTTGGAATCCTTGGAAGGCATCTTTGATAGCAGATAGAGCTTACAAAAAAAATCCAAATTACTTTCTGAAAGGTTTGGGAGATATTAGTGCACTCTTTCGAGGAGCTATTTGGCGTTTGAAGTCTGCTTCACATAGTGTTCCGAATGCAATAAAAAGTATTGATGAAGCTTTAAAACCAATAGACAAATAGAAGTTTAAGACAAAAGTTCAATCTTGAAGTTTAGAATTTAGAGTTGGTCTCTTTCAAATGTTTTTGTTATTTCTTTTAGAAATTCAACTATTTGGACATTTGTGTATCCAAGTTCAGTTCTAAGTCCTTTGCATGAAGAGGTAATCTCTTTCCAAATATCAGCTCTTACAATTGCTTCTCTGTCTTTTAAGTAACGCTCTTCTTTCATTTTGATTTAATTATGTAAGGTATGGTTTCAATAGCTTTTTAAGAAAAGGAACCTAATAAATCATTAAGATTTACTAGATTGCTTCAGTTGACATCAGATCAGTATCTTAAAAATCAAAAAACCTATTTTTAAAATACCTTAACGAAAAAATAAAAGAACCATGAGCATTATGGCATTCTTGTTTGTATTAAATATTTGATTTACTTATCTTAGTAGGTACACAAATAAAACATTTTTAATTTTCTTTTATTGATTTACCTATTATTTTGGACTATTTATCACACAGTAGGGACAAGTGTTTAATTAAATACCTCCAAACTCGCCGATAAGGAACGGAGAGTGGGGGATTCGAACCCCCGATGGAGTTGCCCCCATGCTAGTTTTCAAGACTAGAGCCATAAACCACTCGACCAACTCTCCATTTAGATTTTACCTCATTAGCATCTGAAATTTTAAAAAATTGCTCAAAAAACAATTTCATCGCTTTTGCTATTAATTTAGTTTTACCTTGGAACCTGCTAGACCTTTAAAAAATTTCAGAACCTATAGATTCTCTGTATCCATCAGTGTCAATGGAATTATTTGTGCAATAATTTCAGACATTGGTAAATCACATTCATGGCAAGCAACAAGAGCCCACAATCTCGTTTCCTTGGAGACCTTCCCATGGAGGGTGGGATTACTCAAAAAGAGAAATATCGTTATGTAGCTCATTTGATGTTTTTTATTGGATGTGCGCTGTTTTCCTTTGGGATTTGGGCTCTCTCTGGCTTTACTGCTTCAAGCGGGGCAACAGGACCTTTTCCTTTTTAAAAGAAAGGAATATATTTTTGATTTTGGATTATTAGACCTAAATAAAAAATTATTGAACTGACAACTTATCTATAGTATTTTCTCTATCTTCAATAAGTGTTAGGAGCCACTTTGATCCTAATGCTCTAGAAATACTTCTATTTTTAAGTAGTTCACAAATTCTTTTATAAAGTTTGTCTGATTCAATATTGGAATTGAACCATTTCTCGAATTTCAGAATCTCATCTGGGTTTTTACAAGCTCTCAGTTGATCAATAAGTGCATCATTAGTACTTGTGCCACTTATTGTTAAGGGTTTATTTGTCGTAGTCATTTAAATTTTTAGGACACAAGACCTATTTAATATTTAGCCAAATTTTCTAATTTGGACAATTATCTTTAGACTTCTTTGAAAAAATAAACTTATTTAACAAGTTC
This sequence comes from Prochlorococcus sp. AG-402-A08, assembly GCA_003279585.1. Lineage (GTDB taxonomy): Bacteria > Cyanobacteriota > Cyanobacteriia > PCC-6307 > Cyanobiaceae > Prochlorococcus_B. The sequence goes on from QCHH01000001.1 coordinate 86,898, forward strand.
AGTAACTTCTTTTTGGTCGTAAGAAAATACCCGCACTAAAGATTGAGTGATTGATTGGTCTTAAGAAGGTTTAGCTAGTGGTAGTAAGCATTTATCAGAATCGCAACCCGCTGGGCCTGCTTCAGTAAGTTCCCCTTGATCATATCGACTAAGAGCATCAAAGAAATCACAATTGGCCCTTCTTTTTATGACCTCTGATTGCAATTTTGTGTAGCATTCTTCCTCTATAGGTTCAAAAGGAAGTCTTGGAAAGGTTGCATTTGCATCAAACCTTGCTAGCAAGGCAGCTGAAATATAACCTTTACTTTCATTGATTGAGCTATGCAGAGCTCTAGCTAAACCCTCTATCTCACTTTCTCTGAATTCAATTGTCGCAGAGGTGTTATGGTCTGTGTAGTTTGTTTGAACTTGCATATAAAAATCAAATTGTGCAAGAGCTGAGAAGTTATTGATATCTATTTCATCCGCACCAGGTATGTTTGCCCAACTTACCTCAGTAGGGATTTCAACTAGCCACTCAGTACATTTTGGATCAAATGGATTGTCTAGTAGTTTTCCTTCTGCATCTTTATCTGACTGAGAAGGAACGATTGTGTATCCGTAATCCATGCAAGCTAATGCTACTGGATCATTCTTCCTAAAAGTAATTCTTCTAATAAAACGCTGAGCTTTTGGGGGATGCCAACCTGGTGAAGCCCCCGTCAGAAGACTTTTCGTGCCAGCAGGTTGAACTGTTGTACAACGACTTGGACGGCGAATATTATGTCTATCACAATAATCAAATACTGTATCGTTGACGATCTTCCTCCATCGACTTAAAAAAGTAGCTTCTTTGATTTTAAAATCATTTCCTTCTTTTGTTTCAGGTCGTCCGGCTTCCCACCATTTTAGCCATGGAGTCCCAAATGCATGAACAAAAAAGTCAAAAAGTCCCGTAAAACTTACCCCAACAATGGGATCCCATTCACGACTTTTTCTGTATCGCTCGACTTCGAAACGATGATTAAGTAGGCAAGCAACTGATAAGGCTGCTGCTTTGAAAGCATCTTCTTGTTGATTTATGTCTAATGGATCAATTTGATTCAGATGGATTTCTGCAAGATTACAGTGAAAATCTGAACCTAGAATCTCTCCGCAAGGATTAAGACCATATCTACTGAGTCTGTGACAAAGTTCTTTATCATCAAATGGACCGTAATTTGATTGAATCCATTTGGAGGCTTCTTCTTTCCCTTGGTCGCAATAGATATCTATAAATTCATTTCTGAGTTCTACTGTTGAAAGTATGTCAGCATTTGAACGAGCAATTGCTTCTGGTGCAAATTGGATGGCTCCCTCTCCTGAATGAAATTGCTTAGTAACGGCATCGACAAGAACTTCTAATTCAGGTTTTGTGTGGTACACACGAGTATGGTTGGCCATTCTTAATGCATCCTTCTCTGGGTCAATACTCCAATTACCTTCAGAGTCTTGCTTCCATAAATTCTCTTTAGCACCAGCAGCTTCTAAGTCTTGGGACGAAAATTGACGCATACCTGCACTTCTTCTGATATTGCCAGCAACGATTGTGACTGCTGCTTCATCGATGAGTAGACAACATTCAATTGAAGTTAGTTTTCTTCCTACTGCTTTGTTTAAAAGATTAGCTACGCGAGGATATAAATCTTTGAGCTTTACAGGGTTCGCCATGCCTCCAAAACCTTTGAGTGATTCACCGGCTGGCCTTACATCTTTTAAATCAATTGAAACATTAATAACTTTCGAATTGAAACTTTTGTCACTGCTTAATTCAAGGATTTTTTGATAGCTATCAACCCATCCACGTCTACTATCCCCGACTTTTATTAGTACATTATTGTCTTTAATAGAGAATGTAGTCTTTTCATTTCTTTCTTCAGAGGGAGTTAATCCTATTTCTGAAACATTCTTAATATTGATTGTATTTGTAAGCTCTGGCAGTTGATCAATCAAGTGAGGTTCGATTATTGCGCCCGTTCCGCAACCCATCATGGCTAGGTCCATCATAAGTCCAAAGGCTTGCCAATCAACAAGATTTGTTGAGGTGCAATTGTAGGCTCCAGAAAAATTCTTTTCTCTCTCAATCCATTCTGTTCCGCCTATCCAAAGCCATCTGCCTGATGGAAGAGCTTTTTTCTCTTGTTGCATTCTTTGCATTAGATTTATTTCTGCTTCGTTTAATCCCCCAAGTTTCTTTAGACCATCAAGGTTCCTTGCATTGACTTGTTCCCAGCTTTCACGACCTGTTGGGAGTTTCCTGCTATAAGTTCTGTAAAAGACAGGATTAGCTGCAGGTGCAGTTATTGGAAAATCAGTTGTACCATTTCTTTTGCCCGATGCTGAATTATTGGTTTCGGGCTGGCTTGTTGCGATTGTCAAAATCTTTGTACCCCTTTTGTAAGTACTACGGTAACGCCATGTATAGCGTTAGCAAGTTTTTTTAACACCATCTACAGGGTCCAGAGAAAAAAACAAATTTTTTCTTTTAGTAATGAAGAGAACACCTGAACCAGAACTTATGCAAATCCCTTCGCAGGTAAGGGCTTATGCGGATGCAGATTTCTCCAAGAGTGATTCTATGGTTGTTAAATCGCTTGAAAAATATTTAAAAAAAGTAGGAAGAACTCTTAATAAAACTGATTTAATTTTAGATATAGCATGCGGGCCAGGAAACATTGCACAGAGAATTGCCAAGAATTGGCCCTATGTAAATGTCGTAGGAATTGATGGCTCAAAGGAAATGTTGAATGAAGCAGAAAACAAACTTTCCGAAAATCTTACAAATAATCTTTCTTATCAATTGATCGAAATTAACTCAATAGCCACAGGTGAAATACATTGTCCTTTTAAAGCTGATGTGCTAGTCAGTAATAGTGCCTTGCATCATTTTCATGATCCTTCCAGGTTTTGGGGCGCATTAAAAAAACTTGGTAAAACCAAGTGTATTCATATTCATCGTGATTTAATAAGACCTATTTCTGCAAAAAAAGCATTTGAGATAAAAGAAAAACATCTTTCAAATTCTCCAAAAATTCTAAAAAAGGATTTTCATGCATCTCTTAAGGCATCATTTACAGTTGATGAAGTAACTCACCAGCTATTTGATTCGGGCTTATCTCAATTAGAGGTTTTTCAAGTTGATGAGCTTTATTTTGAGATTATTGGGTGTATTTAATCTTTTCCCTGAACAATTGAACAACCAAAAACAATAATGAAATCAACTTCCAAAGACAATACCAATTTAGATCCAAGCTTAGAAGAAGAATTAACTGTATCTTTAGGGACGGAGGTTGAGAAAAGAAGAAACTTTGCGATTATTTCCCACCCTGATGCAGGGAAAACTACTTTGACGGAAAAACTTTTACTTTATGGCGGAGCTATTCAACAAGCAGGAGCAGTAAAAGCACGAGGAGAGCAGAGAAAAGTTACTTCTGACTGGATGGAGCTTGAAAAACAAAGAGGAATATCAATTACATCAACTGTTTTACAATTTGCTTATAAAAATAAGACGATTAATTTATTAGATACTCCTGGTCATCAGGACTTCTCGGAAGATACGTATAGGACACTTGCCGCTGCTGATAATGCTGTAATGCTAGAGGATGCAGCGAAAGGACTTGAACCTCAAACAAGGAAGCTTTTTGAAGTTTGCAGAATGCGTCAAATTCCAATTTTTACATTCATCAATAAGATGGATAGGCCAGGTCAAGAACCACTGGAATTATTAGATGAGATTGAGTCTGAATTAGGATTGTCGACTTTTGCAGTTAATTGGCCAATAGGAAGCGGTGAGCTTTTTAGAGGTGTTGTTGAGCGAGCAACCAAAGAAGTTGTTTTATTCTCTAGAGCTGAACGGGGGAAGCAATCTAGTGAAATACGTCTGAAAATTAATGATCCGGAACTCAAAAACTTAGTAGAAGAAGAACTATTGACAAAAGCACTTGAAGAGATTGAGATACTGGATGAGGCTGGTTGTGAATTAAATCAAGACTTAATTTTATCTGGCGAATTAACACCTGTGTTTTTTGGATCTGCGATGACCAACTTTGGGGTTAGGCCATTTTTAGATAATTTTCTTGAGCTATCTCAGGGGCCTGTTGCTCGCAATAGCTTTGATGGACCAATAGCTCCTACAAGAAAATCCTTTAGTGGATTTGTATTTAAATTACAAGCAAATATGGATCCAAAACATAGAGATCGAGTTGCCTTCGTGCGGGTATGTAGTGGAAGGTTTAAAAAAGATATGACAGTTCAACACGCTAGGACGGGTAAACAAATCAGACTATCAAGGCCTCAAAAGATTTTTGGTCAAGATAGGGCCGTTGTTGATGATGCATACCCTGGAGATGTTATTGGTTTGAATAATCCAGGGATGTTTTCGATTGGAGATACATTATTTATTGGATCGAGAGTTGAATTCGAGGGGATTCCATGTTTTAGCCCCGAGATATTTAGTTGGTTAAGAAATCCAAATCCCTCAGCTTTTAAGAATTTTAGGAAAGGGGTCAATGAATTAAGAGAGGAGGGGGCAGTTCAAATTCTTTATGATAAAGATCCAAGCAAAAGAGATCCAATTCTGGCTGCAGTTGGTCAGCTTCAGCTTGAGGTAGTACAACATCGACTTTCTAGTGAATATGGAGTCGAAACTAGACTTGAACCAATGGGTTATCAAGTCGCTAGATGGGTAAAAGGGGGATGGCCGGCTTTAGAGGAGGTTGGAAGAATTTTTAATTGCAAAACGGTTCAGGACGCTTGGCTTAGACCAGTATTGCTTTTTAAAAATGAATGGAATCTAAATCAGTTAAAGGAAGATCATCCTGGGATGGAATTAAACTCAGTTGCTCCGGTTGTAAGTGGTGTTGATCCTGTTTCCCTCTAAAGTAGATTAAAATCTAATTATTAAAGAGAGCCCATAAATCTTTTAGAAAATCTATGGATCCTGGTACTAATTCACAATCAAATTCAAACTCACAAGATGCCTTTTTGATACTTGGAATAAATGAGGGTGTAAGTTTTGACGCTATTCAAGAAGCAAGGGATAAAAAGTTAATAGAGGCTGGAGATGATCAAATTACTAAAGCAAAAATAGAAGCTGCTTATGATTCATTGCTAATGGTAAGTCTTAAGTCAAGACAACTTGGTAATGCAAGTAACGAGGCAATTAATGCATCAAAGAAAGAGAATGAAGCAAAGAAAGTTGGTGATATGGGACCTGGCTCGCTTCTCATTAGGTTGAAAAATTTAAATCTTCCAAAATACGAGGCATCAAAATCTAAACTTTTACCAAGCTTAGAGTTGCCCTCCGGACAAGAATTAAATATAAGGATTTCTCTTGGAATATTGGCTTTTTTACTTGTATTAGTTGTTCCTTCTGAAAGTGTTGAATTAATACTTTCATTCTCAACAATAGGCTTATTCATTAGTCAGTCCCGTAGGGGTAGGCCTTTCTTTTCCTCTATACTCTGGTGCATTCTTCTTCTAAGCATTGGACTCTTATCTGGAGCATTACTTTTAGGTGGAGCTCAATCATTTATTGAAAACGCTGGATCATTGTCTTCAGACAAATTTGAGGCTATACCTGCAGTGTTTTTACTTTGGTTAGGAGTTATTTTCCTTGATTAATCTTTTAAGCGATTAAAGATTTCAATTCATCCTCTTTAACAAGATAAATTTTCTTGCAGAATTGACATGTCAGTTCTGCTTTTCCATCCTCCTTTAACATTTCCTGAAGTTCATTTCTTCCCAATATCTTTAGTGCTGATACGCTTCTTTCTCTTGAGCATCTACATTTAAAACTAACTTCTTGAGATGTGGTAATAATATCTGAAGGTGATTGATCAAGATCAGGAAAAATTTCTTCGATAAGAGAAATTGGGTTATTCCCTTTTTTGTTTAATAACTCACTAAAAGAGTCAATCTCTTTACATCGATGTTCAAGTAAGGCTATCAATGAATAGTCTCGCTCTGCTTTAGGTAATATTTGTGCTAATAGCCCTCCACTACAAACTATTCCATCCTGATTAATTCTTTCTCCAACAAACACAGCTGATGGTGTTTGTTCAGAATGTAATAAATAGGAAGCTATGTCTTCACCTATACCTCCATTAATCAATTCAACTGTGCTGTTGTGTGGTACCCCTTTCCCTTCATCTCTAATAACGTGAAGATAGCCAATACCTATGGCTTTTTTAAAATCAAATGTATAGTTATTGTTTTTATTTCTAATTAGGTCTAATTCAAGACTTGGATCCCCAACGTAACCTCTCACACTTCCATCTCGACCCGCATCAATAGTTAATCCTTTTAGTGGTCCATTTGAGCTTACCCTCAAAGTTACCCTTCCATGACTTACCTTCATTGAACTTGCCAGCAAGAGGCTTGCGCTCATGGCCCTACCTACAATTGCAGAAGTTAAATAAGAAAGCGAATGCCTTTTTTTTGCTTCTTTTGTTGATTCAGTTGTTGATACGGCGACTAGCCTGATCCCTCCTTTGGCAGCAGTCGCTCTAACTAGCATATCTGTCATTGATTAATTGAATTGTTTACTGAGGAATAAGTCGACCATCGTGTAACTCATAATTTTCGGTATTCAAATCTTTAAAAAGTTCGGGTTCATGAGTAACTATTAGAATAGTTTGCTTGTCTTTAAGCTTTGCGAGTAATTCTATGATTCCGTTTCTCACTGACCAATCTAAACCTGCAGTTGGTTCGTCCAGTAAAAGTACTTTTGGATTTCTTAATAGTTGAACAGCAATAGCTAGTCGTCGTTGTTGTCCTCCACTGAGAGATTCTGGCGGCTTATTTAAGTCTAAGTTGATCAACCCGACTTTTTTGAGAGTTGAAATTTTTTCTTCAGTCGTTAACTTTTTGTGTCCAAGACGTAGTTCTTGCGCTACCGATAATCCAAGAAAATATCTTTCTGGAAATTGAAAAACTAATCCACATAACCACCTGCGCTGACGTGCATTTAGAGTTTTGTTGAACCATGTTATTGTTCCTTTTTGATATTCCGAAAGACCACTGATGATTTCTACTAATGTAGTTTTTCCACTTCCACTGGGTCCTCTAACTATGGTGATTTTTCCAGTATTTGTTTTTAAACACAAATCTCTAAGGATGGGCTTCTCTGCTGTCGAGGGATGGTAATAAATATTTTTTAAACTAAGCATTCTTTTTTTGAGGCTTTGATCAATTAAATAAAGATTTTTCCATTTTCTTTAATCAATTTACATTAGATTATGTTTGATATCTTTTAGTTTTTCTTTTTTAAGATCTATTGTTTATGGAAGTTAGATTTCGTGAAGTTGATCCTTTCAATTGTTGGATATGGCTTAGATATTCTGATGTGCCAAGTAAGGGAGAAAAAGAATACGTTGATGGTATTTTTGATTCTTGGTATGTGCTAGGCAGACTTGGGGGATTTAATTCTGAAAATTTGCAAGCGCACGAAATGGGTTCTGATGTCAGTTGGATGAGCTATGAAAATGACGATACCTCCTCTAGTCTTGCATCATTAATGCATAATCTTGGAGAATTTGAATTTAATGAGTGTTGGGCTAGATGTTGGGTCGATTTAGGTACTTCTGACCTCATCGCAATTGATGTCTTGATAAATGTACTAAAACAAATGGATGTGGATGTTGTGAAAATAGAAGAACTAATTATCGGAGGAGTAAATCAAGATTGGCCAGTAGAAGAACATCCTGATTCAATTTTTCCTTCAACAGATTAATTTTCTATGGCTGAGAAAAGAAGATTATTTATAAATCCGAATCGATTACATGATGAAATCGATTCATATGGAGAGTTGACTTTGACCTCTAATGAATCACATTATTTATCTAGGGTTATGAGGATGAGATCTGAAGATCTTTTAGAGGTTATTGATGGAAAAGGTCATCTTTGGAACGCAAAAATTGTTGAAAAAAAAACTATAAAACTTACCAATGGTTTTGATAAACCTCTTCAAGTCGCTTCAAGAGAGAGACCATTAATAGGCATTGCTGTAGTTATTCCTAAAAAGGGGTTTGAAAACTTTTTGCAAATGAGTTGTGAGATAGGAGTTGACATTATTCAACCATTGATTTCAAAACGATCAGTAGTTAAAGAATGCAATAACGAGAAAATTAGTAGATATCAAAAAATTATTCATGAAGCCGTTGAGCAATCTGAAAGACTCTGGAGTCCAGAATTAATGCAGGCATTGACATTTCCCAATTGGATAAATGATTTGCCTTCCGAAGCTCAAATCGGATTTGCCACAACTCGCATTCAAAACTTGCAAGATTGTGTGAATTGGTTAAATGAAACAACACATAAAGTCAATCAAGTTTGGGTGGTGATTGGCCCAGAGGGAGGCTGGAATAAAGATGAAGAGGCATTGGCTTTTGACGCTGGCTTCGCTGGGGTGTCTTTGGGAAATACGATTTTGAGGACATCAACAGCTGCCGTAAGTGCCAGTCAGCTAATGACGTCATGGAGAAGACTTAAATCATCCCTTTAAGATTGAAAATTTTTGATCATAAAACCGTCTATTGTTTAGTAAAAAAGCATGCTGATTAGGAACAATGGCTAACTTCTCTTTTATTAGCGGTATTTGGATTAATGCTTTTTTGATTAATTTCTTGTTGATATTTTTGGGACATAGGCTTCCATTTTTAACTAAGAAAGGTTGGATTCATGCTGGAATACTTGGAACACTTTTATTAGGGTCTATTGGTTGGAATGGTTGGATATCAGTTTGTGTATATCTCTTGTTGGGAACTTTAGTTACAAAAATTGGATATAAAAATAAGGCTTCCCGAGGGATTGCTGAAGCCAGAGGTGGTCAACGTGGCCCTGAAAATGTTTGGGGATCTGCAGCAACAGGTTGCTCACTCGCCTTATTAAGTTGTTTTTGGCCAAATTTTTTAAATTTATTCATGGTAGGTTTTGCTTCTAGTTTCAGTGCAAAACTTTCCGATACTTTTTCAAGTGAAATTGGCAAAAGATTTGGTAAAAGAACTTTTCTAATTACGACTTTAAAGCCAGTAGCACCAGGGACGGAGGGGGCAATAAGCATCGAAGGTTCGATAGCTGGTTTGTTAGGAAGTTTTATTATGACTGTTTTTATGCTTAATCTATCGATCATCTCTGGACTATCTGTTGCTTTTATAGTCTTCTTATCTGGCTATTTAGCAACTTTTTTGGAAAGTTATATTGGAGCAGTGGTACAAAATAAGATTGATTGGATGACTAATGAATTAGTTAACTCTATCCAGACATCTATAGCCGCTATTATTTCTATCTTTTTATATTTGAATTTTGTTTGAACTATTTATTTTAAATCAGCCCAATTCTTTAATGCTGGCCATTCACTAATTTGTTCATAAATCCATTTGTGACCCTTAGTATTCAGATGTATTCCATCTGATGAGAGTAATTCTTTAAATGATAATAAGTTGATCATTTTTTGATGGATAGATAAGAACGGTACATTTAATTCTAAGCAAGTTTCTTCAATTTTATTTTCATATTTTGAACAAGCTCGATTTGAATACCAAAGACATTCTGCAAAAGGCATTGACTCCTCATTAACAGGAGTCAATCCAAGAACCATTATATTTACTTCATTCTTAATTTCGTTTACTAATTGTTTTAAGCCAAATTTAAAAGCATCTTCGGAAAGTTGAGGCCTGCCATCTTTTCTTCCAATTTTTGCTGTATCATTTAATCCAATTGATAGCAAAATACCTTCAGGAACTTTTCTCCTTAATTCCCCCCTTGTTGCCCACTCATTCTTATATCTTATAGCAACTTTCTCTAATCCATCTCCTCTTACTCCAAGGGAATAAATGATAGGAGCACCATCTATATTTAACCAGTTTTGTCTTAATCTTTCAGACCAACCGCCTCCCTCTAGATCTCCCCATCCGTAAACCCCACTATCTCCAATTATGATTAATTTTTTTTGATATTTATTCATAAATAGATATGTTGAGTAAAATAATTAACTACTGAAATTGTTGGTTGAATTCTTTAACCAATAATTTTGAGAAGTGCTAAATAAAAATTCTCCTGAGATGGTTAATAAAGAGAAAGTAGCGGTTATTATCATGACTTGTGCCCAATCGAATGAACTTAGTGATTCCTGTAATTGCCACCCTAATCCTACTCCTCCGACTGCACCTATAATTGCTGTTTCCTTTAGGATTACGTCACTTCTGTATGCTCCATAAGCTAAGTAACTATTACTTTGGGGGGCTAATATCCCATAAAGTGTTGCTGATTGCTTGCTTGAACCATTGTTTTTAATCGCTCGATAAATACTTTTTTCTTGATTTAGTATGCTATCTGTAAGTAACCTTCCCATGACTCCCATATGTGTAATTCCTAGTGATAATGCGGCTACAGATATAGTAGGATTAGTAAAAAAAAGAATAAGTATAGTTGTCAATGGAGGAGGTATCAATCTAAAGAAGATCCAAATAAGATTTTGAAGTTTTAGAGGGAATTTTCCTGGGAATAATACTAGTAAAAGTGGAGGTGTCCCTATCGCAATTCCAGACGCGAAAACAGTTATTATAATTGTTGTAATGATTAGTTTAAGCAGAGGTAAGGTATTAAATCCATTTCTTATCTCTACGAATGAAGGTAAATCTAAATACGAAAATCTTAATGGAGCAAATAACTCAAAATTTAGATTATAAAGCCAACTGATACCTAACGATAGAGATAGTGCAAATATTGAGATTGAAATTAAGAAAGAATTTTTCAGACTAATATCTTCAGAGAAATAACTTCTTAAAAATCTTATAAATTTCTCTAATAAAATGATTACTAACCAAAGCATCCACAAACAAGTCCACATTTCATTGAACTCAAAGGATTTTAAAGTTAAATATAGTTCTGTTCCTATACCACCTAATCCAAATATTCCAAGTAATGTTACACCCCTAATTGCACATTCAAATCTGTAACTTCCATATGTAGATATGATAGGTATTAACTTTGGTAGAAGAATAGTTATAAATGAGCTCATAATATTAGATCCAGTTTGCTTAATTGCTATTAGAGGTTGTATGTCAAAACTATCTAGTTGCTCTGAAATCACTCTTGCTGTTAAGGCTGAATAGGGAATGACTATAGATATAATTGCCACCCAAATATTCAAACCTAAAATTTGAATAAATAGTAAGCCCCAAACTACTTCATGTATTGATCTTGGAATTGCTAATGAGTATTTTATGAATTTACCTAAATAAGAAAATTTAGGAATACTTTTCCAAAATAAATCTGTAGATAGTACACCTAAAATAATTCCAATAAGCATACTTATAACCCAGCTAGTTAAAGCAGTAGAAATTGTTATTTGAAGTCCTTCCCATGCGCTTTTAACTAATTCTTGATTGAACGATGGTTTGATTGCTGAGCTTATGAATAGAAATATGATATTTAGACCCCCAATATGAAATCCTTTTATGATTTCTATTAGAATGGGAATGTAGGCTATTGATGGGATTAATGTTAATAGAGTTGATACTGGTTTTATTAATTTCATTATGAATTAAAATAGCCAGTCAAACTCTGATTGATTAATATTTTGAATTTCTCTATCTATTACAACCTTTCCATCTTTTAACCCAATAACTCTATTGAAATTATTTATTAAATTTATTTGGTGAAGACTTATAAGTATGGTCTCAGGGATTTTAATTCTAAGATAATTTTTTTGATTAATAAATAAGTTTAAGATATTTTTTGATAATAAAGGGTCTAAATTTGAGAATGGTTCGTCTCCAAGTAAAATCTCTGGTTCCTGTCTTAAAAGACGTGCAATTGCTATTCTTTTTTTTTGCCCACCAGAAAGTTTATTTATATAGGAATAAATAGTTTTTTTTGGGAGAGAGACTGCTGCTAGGCAGTCTTGGCATAAAGCTTTATCTAAGACTCCTAGGAGATTTTTTAAAGCCCATATGAAATTGTGTTTACCTAATGCACCGCAGTTTATATTCTGAGCGACATTTAGCTCTTCTATCAAAGATAAGTCCTGCCATATAGTTCCTATTTTTGAAGATTCAATATTTGAGATATTGTTAATGTGAGAACCTTTCCATATTACTTCCCCTTCGGTTGGGATTAGTGATCCATTCGCGATCGAGATTAATGTACTCTTGCCAGCCCCACTTTTTCCAATAAGCGCTATCTTCTCACCTTTATTTATTGTTAAATTAATATCTTTGACTCTAATACTTTCCTTACTGTTATGGCTTATATTCTTTAATTCTAGTAACTTAGTCACTTAACCTTTCCAATTTTTCTAGCTACCTTTTCTATTTTATTATAATTCTCATTTTTTGATATTATAAATTTCTTTGCGCTAAATAATTCGAGAATTTGTTTTTGTTTTTTTGACTTTTCATTGAAACGTAAAAATACATTTGTAAGCTCCTTCGTAAAACCTTTTTTGAACTTTTTATCTAGGTTCCCTTGAGCAAGCCAATGATAATTATGATAAGAAGGAGTCTTCCAAATTAAAAAGACTTTTGAGGGATCCATACGTCCTCTCTCAAGATTTCTCTTCCATACTTCTTCGCTAAGAACACCTGCCTCATATGAACCACTTTGCACAAGCATTAATGTTGCATCGTGGCTACCACTAAAACCTGGTCTTCCAGCTTTGAAATCTTTAAGTTGAACGCCTGCTTTGTTTAAAAAATATTGTGGCATCAATCTTCCTGATGTTGAACTTTCAGAGCCAAAGGTAAAACGCTTGTTTTTTAGTGTTTTTAAGTCATTTATGTTATTTATTTTTTGGATTGAACTTTTCTTGTTTGCGATAAAAACACTATGGAATTTTTCATCAATATCTCTTTGTGCTATTACCTTGGATCCTTTGCTTTGAAGTCTTGCTTGTACACCCGTTAAAGCACCGAACCATACTAAATCTAAATTCCCTGTCCTAAAAGATGTTACAGCTGCAGCATAATTAGTAACTGGTTTATAACGAACTTGAACATTGAGCTGCTCGCTTAATTCAGAGGATAAAATCTTATATAAACGATTCAGGTGCTCTGGGTTTTGATCTGGTATTGCCCCAATGCGAAGGATCTCGTCTGCTTTTAATGAACCAATAGTAAATAAATTAAATATTGATAAAAAACTAAAAGATATCTTTTTGATCTTTGTTGCTAGGTGCTTCTTGTACATACTTTTAAAAATAATTCAAAAGTTCATCTAGTCTATTAATCCCATCATTGATCATCTCATTTGAAGCTGCATATGAGATTCTTATACATTTGTCATCGCCGAAAGCAATCCCTGGAACTATTGCTAGACCAACTTTTTCTAGTGCCAATTTGCAGAAACTTATTGAGTCGATCTCCTCTAGATTAATTTCTGGGAAAACATAAAAAGCCCCATTGGGAGGGACAAAAGAAATATTTTTTATTTTGTTTAATCTTTCTGTTATCAATAACCTCCTTTTGTTATAAATTTTTGCCATTTCATGAACACAATCTTTTGAGCCCTGAAGTGCCGCAATAGCTCCTTTCTGAGCAAAACTACATACATTGCTTGTACTTTGACTTTGTAAAGCAATGGCTTTCTTTATTACCTCTGCGTTGCCTGTTAAGTATCCAATTCTCCAACCAGTCATTGCCCAAGCCTTAGCAAAACCGTTCACAGTGAAAATTCTATTTTGTAAGTCTGGTGAGATTTTCGCGAAACTGTGATGAACTTGATTTGGAGAAATAAGAAATTCATAAATTTCATCACTCATTAATAAAATTCTTGGATGCCTTCTTAAAAAATCTGAAATAGTATTCATCTCTTGCTCAGTTAAAACACAGCCAGTTGGATTACTTGGAGAGTTGATAATTAATAATCTTGTTTTTTCAGTTACGTTTTCTTCTAGAGAATTGATATCTATTTTGAAATTATCTTTAGTTGAAGACTTGACTTTAATTGGCTTTGCACCAGCTAACAGAGTTATCTCTGGATAACTAAGCCAATATGGTGCAGGGATCAGGACTTCATCTCCGGGGTTCAAAACTACTTGAAATAAATTGTATATTGCTTGTTTCCCTCCATTAGTTACTAAAACATTTTCTATTTTTGTTGGAACTTTATTTATATATGATTGTTTTTGCGCAATTGCTTCTCTTAATTCAGGATCTCCAGCTGCAGGCCCATATCGAGTTTTCCCATCTTTTAATGCTTTTAAAGTTGCATCGATAATAAATTCAGGAGTATCGAAATCAGGTTCCCCTGCACTTAAACTACAAATATTTTTACCTTCAGCTTTTAAAGCTTTAGCTTTTGCGCTTATCTCAAGAGTTAGAGAAGGTTTTATGGAGAGAGCTCTTATAGATATCTGTGATTTGTCAGTCATCTTCGAAGCATAACTTCAAAATGTTTTTATTAGATTCACTTTTAAAGTGAATTCATCTATTTATAAACTTACTACTTAATCAGATACTTGCATGCCTTTGATGAACATAAACTTTGTAATTGCTTCTAAAAACCCTAAAGAATTGTCAGGATTTTATGCCAAGATCAACTCTGACAAGGAGAACAAAGGTTTTAATGCAACTCATTATTTTATTTCATTAAGTAATCGATCCAAAATACATTTTTATAGACCTAATAAAAATCACGAATGGCAAAGGAAAGGAAACTCAACCTCATTGTGTTTTCAACGTGAACCTTGCGAAGATCCATCAACAATCATAGAGAGCTGGTCATCTGAGATATTGAAAATAGGAGGCAGTGCAATTGGAATTCCAAAATTGGCAAAGTTTGGATGCGAGCAATGGATGCTTGACCCAGAAGGTAATCAATTTTTAATTTTGGTGCCCTATCTTTTAAAAGGATCAAATAAGGAAGCTTTAATGTGACCAAAAACATCTCCTCTGATAAAAACGTTTCTAAAGTTTCTGATTTAAACAACTCCATAAACAAAATCGTTGTATCTAGGGGTAACCCTTTTGCTAAGTTAATGATTATTGGAGAAGCTCCAGGAGCAAAGGAGGAGGAGATAGGAGAGCCTTTTGTAGGAAGGTCTGGGAAATTACTTGATAAATTGCTTCAAAATGCTGGCATTGATATTAACCAGGATGTTTATTTTTGCAACGTGATCAAATGTAGACCGCCCGAAAATAGACGCCCAACAAAGATTGAAATACATGAAAATCTTCCCTGGTTGTATCAACAAATAAAACTTGTAAACCCTAGATTAATAGTCCTAGTTGGAGCAACAGCATTAGAAGCTATTTTGAAAGTTAAGTCTCGTATTAGTATCCTCAGGGGTGAATGGATTGATTGGGAGGACAAACTTGTAATGCCTGTCTTCCATCCATCTTATTTACTTAGGAATCCATCTAAAGAGGAGGGAAAACCAATGAGTCTGACTAAATCTGATTTTTTAAAAATTAAGGAAAAAATTGATTTTTTATAATAGCCCTTAAATATGTCATTCTTAATTTATTAAAGAGGCTCAATTGTTAAACCATGATTGCGACCCTGGAAAAGAATATGGAAGGAAATAATCTCTCTCAGCGATATAGCACCAGAATTATTCGTAGAGATACTAGACCAGTAATGGTCGGTGATATTGGCATCGGTGGAGATAATCCAGTGCGTGTTCAATCAATGATTAATGAAGACACGATGGATATCGAGGGTTCAACGGCCGCAATAAGGAGATTGCATGAGGTCGGATGTGAGATTGTCAGATTAACAGTTCCAACTCTTGCAAGTGCAAAAGCTGTGGGGGAAATCAAGAAACTTCTAGCTAGCACTTATCAACCTGTACCTTTAGTAGCGGATGTTCACCATAATGGAATGAAAATAGCTTTGGAAGTAGCTAAGCATGTAGATAAAGTTCGTATCAACCCTGGATTATTCGTTTTTGAAAAACCTGATCCCAATAGAACTGAATTTACTAAAGATGAAATTGATGTAATTAAAGAGAAAATCATACAAAAATTTCAACCAATTGTTAATACTCTTAAAGAGCAAAATAAGGCACTCAGAATAGGCGTTAACCATGGCTCTTTGTCTGAAAGAATGTTATTTGCTTATGGAGATACTCCATTTGGAATGGTTGAATCAGCTATGGAATTTATTCGAATATGTCATTCATTAGATTTTCATAATATTGTAATTTCTATGAAGGCTTCTCGAGCTCCCGTGATGCTTGCAGCCTATAGAATGATGGCTGACACAATGGATAAAGAGGGATTTAATTATCCTCTGCATTTGGGTGTAACGGAAGCGGGAGATGGGGATTATGGAAGAATTAAAAGTACGGTAGGGATAGGGACATTATTATCAGAAGGTATTGGAGATACCATCAGAGTTTCTTTAACAGAGGCGCCTGAAAAAGAAATACCAGTTGCATATTCAATTTTACAAGCGGTTGGTTTGAGAAAAACTATGGTTGAATATATTAGTTGTCCTAGTTGTGGGAGAACATTATTTAATTTAGAGG
Source organism: Prochlorococcus sp. AG-402-A08 (assembly GCA_003279585.1). Lineage (GTDB taxonomy): Bacteria > Cyanobacteriota > Cyanobacteriia > PCC-6307 > Cyanobiaceae > Prochlorococcus_B. The sequence continues at coordinate 103,387 of QCHH01000001.1, forward strand.
AAGTTGTAGCAAGAGTTAGAGACGCTACTCAACATTTAACGGGTTTGGATATTGCTGTGATGGGTTGCATAGTTAATGGGCCTGGAGAGATGGCAGATGCTGATTATGGTTATGTAGGAAAAGGTGTTGGAACCATTGCTCTTTATCGGAATAGAGATGAAATTAAGAGGGTACCTGAGGATGAAGGCGTTCAAGCATTGGTTGATTTAATTAAAGAGGATGGTAAATGGGTAGATCCTTAAAAATAGAATATCTCTTTTTATTGTTTTAGTATTAGAAAAATTATTTGATAATTATGTTGAAGAGGTTTTTAAAAATATGTTTATTAATAGCTATTTTCCCTTCGCCATCTTTTCCCTTTCAGGCTAATTCCTCTACTTTAATTACTAACAACCCAAAGGAGATAATTGATCAGGTTTGGCAAATTATATATCGTGACTTTATGGACTATTCAGGCAAATATAAGGAAGAGGATTGGATTAAATTAAGAAAGGAAATATTGTCAACCAAATATTTTGATAATGATGATGCATACATTGCCATAAAAGATATGTTGACTAAATTAGATGATCCTTATACGAGATTTTTAGATCCTAAAGAATTCAATGAAATGAGAATAGATACAACTGGTGAATTGATGGGAGTAGGTATTCAAATCTCTCTAGATGAAGTTACTAATCAAATTGTTGTTGTATCACCAATAGAGGGGACTCCAGCTTTTCTCGCAGGCATAAAACCTAAGGATATAATAGTATATATAGATGGTAAGCCTACCGAAGGACTGAGTATAGATAGTACAGTTAAACTTATTCGAGGTAAAAAAGGAACGAAGGTTAAATTAGGTATAATTAGAGACGATAAGCTGTTAAATTTCTCATTAATACGAGATAGAATTGAAATCAATGTCGTTGATAGTCGTATAAATAATTCATCTTTAGGGGCGAAAATTGGTTATCTAAGGTTAAAACAATTCAATGCGAAATCTCCTAAAGAAATGAGTTTATCGATTAATAAATTAGAGAAGCATAAACCTTTTGGTTATGTATTAGACCTTAGAAGCAATCCTGGTGGTTTGCTTGAGGCAAGCATTGAAATAGCTAGACAATGGATAAATACAGGAATTATTGTTAGTACTAAAACAAAAGATGGTATTACTGATATTAGGAAAGCAAAAAGTAGAGCCTTAACCAAAAGACCAGTTGTAGTTTTAATTGATGAAGGATCTGCGAGTGCTAGCGAGATTCTTTCTGGAGCAATTAAAGATAATAAAAGAGGAGTATTGGTTGGTAAAAAGACTTTTGGTAAAGGATTGGTTCAGTCTGTAAGGTCTCTTTCTGATGGCTCAGGTCTAACAGTTACTGTTGCTAAATATTTAACACCAAGTGGTAAAGATATTAATAAAAATGGAATAGAACCTGACATTAAAGTAGATCTTGAGTTAAGTGATAAAAATAAATTAACAAATTCAGATCTAGGTACTTTAAAAGATAGTCAATATGTGGCGGCTGAAAATATATTACTAAAAAAGTTTAGAGTTGAAACTAATAAAAATTCATATCATCCCTTAAAATCTAATTTAGGCTATGCACTAAAAAAATAGTTAAAACTTATCAATTCTCCTGTATCCATACCAGTCAGGGATAAGTTTTTCACTTCTTTTTTTAGGATCTGGTATTAGATTTATTTGCCAATTCTTTATTTTAATAGGATGTATATCATCAACTTTTTCCAAATGATTTATAGCTGAGTAGTCATCATTATGTTTGTTTTTAAAACTTGTTTTCCAATTTGTTTTTGCTTTTTTCTTTGCTTCAATAGCTTTTTTTGCGACAATTAGATTGAATTCATGTTCTTCATACATCTTTTGGGGATTGTACCCACCTAAATTAACAAACCAAAGTGTTAATCTCTCTATTTTGGAAAAAGTTAAATTATCTTTATTAGATTTAGAAATTACTATTTCGTAACCATCTACATATTTTATACACTTATAACTATCAATATGAAGTCCGCTTATCTTCCCAAACCATTGCTCTCTAAGTTGTGGAAATGTATCCTCTAGTGATTCCCCTATAACCCATCTTACATCATGTATTTCTACATTACTTTTTAAACTTCTTCCCCCTAAAACAACAATAAAAAGGGATAAATTCATTAGATAAGTTAATTACTCATATCCAGCATTTTTTTCAGTGGCTTGTAGGCCATTGATCTTATTTGTTCGTCCATGTGTAACTCTGGATTCATTTCTTTTAGACAATTTAATACTTTTTCTAAGGTATTCATTCTCATGTATGGACATTCATTGCAACTACATCCATCTAATCCAGGCACTTGTATATAAGTCTTTAAAGGGTCTGTTAATCTCATTTGATGAATTATTCCTGGCTCAGTTAGAACGATAAATTTATTTTTCTCACTATTTTTTGAGTAATGAAGCAATTTACTTGTTGAACCTATAAAGTCTGCCAAATCTAATAGATTTTCTTGACATTCTGGGTGGGCAAGAACCTCAGCGGTTGGATTTTTAATTTTTAGCTTTATAAGTGATTCTTCATTAAAAGTCTCATGGACAAGACATCTCCCTGGCCACAAGGTTAATTTTCTGCCACTTTGACGTTCAACCCATCTACCAAGGTTCCTATCTGGTGAAAATAAAATTGGTAAATCTTTGGGTAATTTGTTTACCAGATCAACTGCGTTACTACTTGTACAAATGAGGTCACTTTTTGCCTTTACCGCTGCACTGCAATTTATATAGCTGATAGCAAAATGATCAGGATGTTTGTCTAAGAATTTTTGGAAGTCATCAGGTTGGCAATCATCTGCAAGTGTGCATCCAGCATCAAAATCAGGAAGAAGAACGGTCTTGTTTGGGCATAAGATCTTGGCTGTCTCAGCCATAAAATGAACGCCACAAAAAACAATTACATCTGCATTTGTCTCAGAGGCTTTTCTAGATAATTCAAGTGAGTCTCCAATAAAGTCTGCAATATCTTGTATCGCAGGCTCTTGATAGTAATGAGCAAGAATTATTGCGTTTCTTTTTTTACGCAAAAAATTGATCTCATCAGTGAGATTGTTGCTTTTATTTGAGACTGGTATACCAGTCTTGTAATAGGAAACAGTAGTAATTAGTTCCCAAGTCGAGGTGTTGGGGCAGTATAGAGGGTAATTTCCAAAAAATTCTGACAGATATCCGAATTGCTATCGCTGGGGATTTACATGGGTCATGGAGTCAGGATGATCTGGATTTGCTTTTGGAACTTAACCCTGATGGTGTTTTATTTGTTGGCGACTTGTCCGATGGTGATTTAAGAATTGTTCGCGCAATAAATAAAATTTCTTTCCCCACTGCAGTAATACTTGGAAATCATGATAGAGGGAGAGACGGATCAGGCAATACTTTAAGAGCTCAATTGGATTTGTTAGGAGAAAAGAATTGTTCATGGAATTTATCAAAATGGGAACTAAATGGACTTTCTGTAGTTGGAGCTAGACCTTGCAGTGGTGGGGGAGGGTTCTTTTTAACACCAGAAGTGAAGTCTGTATTCGGCGAGGTTAGCCTTGAAGAATCTGTCTTTAGGATCGTTTCTGCTGCCAAGTCTGCACCAATAGATGTTCCTTTATTAATACTTGCTCATTCAGGACCAGTTGGTCTTGGATCAGAGTGTTCTAGTCTTTGTGGCAGAGATTGGAAATTGCCATCTATGGATTGGGGAGATAAAGATCTAGGTATAGCAATTGATCAAATTCGTAAATTTAGGGTTCCAGAATTAGTCGTTTTTGGTCACACTCACCATCAATTAAGAATTGGAGGTAATCGAACTAGAAAAACTTTTGCTCAAGATTTATGGGGGACTTCATATTTAAATGCAGCTTGTGTTCCTAGAAGAGGTATTGATTCTGCGGGTGAGAGTTTGTGTCATTTCTCTTGGGTTGAGTTCTCTAAAGGCAAGCTGGTGCATGCATCGCACAGATGGTTCAGAAATGATGCCTCAATTGCTTATGAAGAAGTGTTGTATAGCTCAAAAAATTAGTTTTTAAAATATTTTTAAATTTTTATTTTGTTTTTATCAAAATCATTTGCTTTTAGTCTGGTTTGCTTAAATCAGGTTCCTTGAATTTTCTTTCTGCAATTAAATAAGCGCCAATAGCAGAGCCTATAAATCCCAATATATTTCTCATTAAAGGCAAAAAATCACTAGTTCTTGTTACCACAGGAGCAATGCCAAAAATTCCAAATAGCATTATCCAAAGTGGAGAGAGGAGAAGTAACCATCCTATTGAGAATGATTCATTTGCTTTTCTTGGTGAGGCAGCGAAACCTGCAATAATTCCTCCCAACAAAGAGGTTAATAATGTCCATTGCCATTGCTCCTGGGGTAATCCCGGTACAACTTCACAACCTCCACGGTCTAAACAGGTTTCTACAGCTTGTATTGAAGCTAAGATCGCACCATCCTCTCCATTATCTCGTACATAAAATTGGTTCCCGTACCTTGTTTGTAATTCCACCCAAAAGATTCTGGGCATTAGAGCAAAATATGCATCACCTACATTAAAACTAAGCAAGTTTCCTCCTCTTGGGTCAGCGATTATTAGTAAGCTTGTTTCATCAAGATTCCAGTAGTCTTTGACTGCCAATCCTGGGGTCTTCTCATATTGCGACAATACCCTTATTTTCCATCCAGTTTCTTTTTCATAAGAATTTAGTGAGCTCTCTAAATCTAACCTTTGTTTCTCACTCAGAGTTTTTGCAAGATCGATTATGGGTGTTTGTTCTTTTGGTAATAGATCAGGATTATCGTAAGCAAATGTGCTCCCTCCCATTGAAAAGATGATTACGAGTCCCAGGCAAAAAATTATGGCTCTTTTAAATAATTTCTTCAGCATGTGCTTGATTTTCTTTAATGATATTCTCCATCATGATTGACCCTACCGCGAGATGTCCTAAATGGTTAATTGATCGCATCTTAGATAGTGGCGGTTCAATTAGTTTCTACAGATATATGGATTTAGTTTTAAACGACCCTCAAAATGGATTTTATTCAACTGGAAGATTGAGCATTGGAAAAGAAGGAGACTTTTGTACATCACCATCTTTGAGTAATGATTTTGCACGTTTATTAGCTATTCAAGTCGTTGATTGGTTTCTCGATCTAGAAAAATCAGGAATTGATTCCGAATTGCTTTCCCTTATTGAAATCGGACCGGGAGAAGGAACGTTATCAAGAGATTTGATATTGGCCATAACTGAAATTGCACCTGCTTTAATTAGTAAGATCGAACTTGTTTTAGTTGAATTAAATATTGGGATGAGAGAACGACAAGAAAAAGTAGTCAATAATCTTAGAGGGATTAATTGCCGTTGGACCAATATCGATGATCTCACTTTAAGACCGGTAAATGGTGTGGTTGTTGCTAATGAAGTTCTGGATGCATTCCCTGTAGAGAGATTGGTTTTTAGTGATAATAAAGTCTTTAGGCAGGGAGTTGCTTTGAAAAAAATAAATGATGAATATTTTTTGGAGTTTGTTGACCTCAATCCTACTTCTGAGATTATTAAATTTTTGAATGATTCTAACAGTCTTTTAAAAATTGAGTTTCCACCAAAGGATATTTGTAATAGATGGGTCACCGAATGGCATTGTGATGTACCTCTTTGGTTTGAGAAATTGTCTAGGGTTTTAATAAATGGCTCCTTATTAGTTGTTGACTATGCGATGGAATCAAAGCGGTATTACAGTGCGATGAGAAAAAACGGAACTCTTATTTCTTATAAAAATCAAGAAGCAAATCCTAATATTTTAAAAGATGCTGGCTTGTGTGATTTGACAGCTCATTTATGTATCGAATCAACAGTTAATTATGCCTTGACTAACGGATGGAAGTTTATGGGTGAGACTAGGCAGGGACAAGCTCTCTTGGCATTAGGACTTTCAAGTTTTCTTTATTCTCTTCAAAGTACTAATAGTAATGATCTGCCAGCCGCATTAAATCGAAGAGAGTCATTATTGAGACTTGTTGATCCAATGGGCCTAGGGGAATTTAGGTGGTTGGCTTTCCAGAAAAATAGTAGTGATGATCTTATTTTAGGAAAACGTTTTCTTGAAGAGCCAATTATCTGAGTTTTTCCAAGCATTCATGTATTTCTTTATTAGAGATATTATTAAATAATTTTACATCACCAATTTTTAAGGGCATAACGAAAGTCACTTTGCCGTTTTTAACTTTCTTGTCTCCTTTAAGTGAGCTAAGAACACGTTCTATTTCAAGCCCTGGCCACTTAGTGGGTAAACCTGCTTTCTCTATTAATTGTTGCTGCCTTTTTGAATCAATCTCTTTCCATAGCCCTCTCTGAACTGCTAACTGGCCGACTGCAACCATACCCATTGCTACTGCCTCACCATGAAGCCATTTCCCATAACCACAAAGATTTTCTATTACGTGGCCAAATGTGTGTCCATAATTTAAAAATGCTCTAACTCCACTTTCTTTCTCATCTTTTACAACAATTTCTGCCTTCGACTTAGCAGAACGCCTAATTATTTCTATTAGTAGTTTCTCTTTTATTTTTGAAAGATCAGAAATATTATTTTGCCTCTCTAGAAGTTCGAATAGTTCGATGTCTGATATGACTCCATACTTTATTATTTCAGCCATACCTGCTTTGAACTCTCTTGATGGGAGAGTAAATAATGTTTTAGGGTCTATTAACACCAGTTTAGGTTGATGAAAAGCACCTATAAGATTTTTGCCTTTCGAATGATTTATGCCCGTTTTACCACCAATAGAAGCATCAACCATGGCAAGTAATGTTGTAGGGATTTGGACTACATGAATTCCACGCAACCAAGTAGCCGCGGCAAAGCCAGTTATGTCTCCAATTACGCCGCCTCCAAGGGCAATCATTAATGATCCTCTCTCTAATCTGGCTTCATATGCGGCATCATGGATTAAATCTATAGATGATTGATTCTTTTGATCTTCTCCTGCTTTTAATATTAAAAGTTTTGGATTGTATTTACTTTTAATCAGACTTTGAATTATGCAATCGCCATAATGCTCAGAGACTTCCTTATTAGACACGACTAATACTTTTAGCCCTTCCCTAAAACCAATGTTTAGTAGCTCATCTCCTATGTCTTCAAGACTATTTCCCCCTATAACTATTTCGTATGGGTTGCTAGTTAAAGAGACTTTAATATGGAGGTTTTCTTTATTCACAGTTGTAAGGATTGAAGATTTTTGATGGTTTATTGCGTAAAATCATCAAAATATAAAAGTAATTATATGGTTGACCAACACATTTCTTAAGCAAATGATATGTGTTCGTATACGTTCAGTATTTATTCCGGGATCAAAATAATCACATAGTGGAATATTCTTTGGGTTGTGAATTAAGGATGTTTTTATTAAAATCACACTTTAGATATTATTTCTATTTTGGTGTTCGAAATTTTTGTTGTTTAGCTGTTAGTGCGCAATGCTCTAAAAACGAGGTATTTAACTAATGATAGGGGTCGTGGGTGGAGGACAGCTTGCAATGCTTCTTGTTGAGGCCGGCAAGAGAAGAGATGTTGATGTAGTGGTTCAAACTACAGCCAAAACTGATCCTGCTGCTAAAAAAACTAATAAGGTCATTTTGCATGATCCTACGAATCCATTGGGGACAAAGCTTCTTGCAGATAAGTCCCGCTTTATTACTTTTGAGAATGAATGGGTTGATATTCAAAGTTTACTTTCTCTTCAAAATAATGGGGTTTCTTTTATACCTAGGCTTCAATCAATAAGACCTTTAATTAATAAAATAACCCAAAGAGAGCTGCTTAACAGTCTTGATATTCCCTGCCCTGATTGGTTACCCATACCTTTAGAGAAATCATCAGAAATGGACCTCCCTCATGATTGGGGATTTCCATTGATGGCTAAAGCTGCCAAAGGTGGATATGACGGTAAAGGAACTAAAATTATTAAAAATTTAAAACAACTTCAAGAATTTCTAGCGGTTGAGAGAGTAGAGCAATGGATGCTAGAGAAATGGGTCCATTTTGATAAGGAATTATCCATTGTTTCCAGTAGGGATTCAAAAGGCATTGTTCGTAGTTTGCCCATAGTAGAGACCTATCAATCTAAACAAGTTTGCGACTGGGTTCTCGCTCCAGCTGATATTAATCACGACGTTGATCTTATGGTGAGAAATATCGTATCTTCATTGCTTGCTGAGTTGGACTATGTTGGAGTGATTGCCATAGAATTTTTCTATGGCAATCAAGGATTACTTGTAAATGAAATAGCTCCAAGGACTCATAACTCAGGTCATTTCTCCATAGATGCTTGTAGCAGTAGTCAGTTTGATCAACAAATATGTATCACATCCGGGATTAATGTCCCCATGCCTGAAATGCTAGTAAATGGAGCGTTAATGGCAAATTTGCTTGGTTTGAAAAGTGACTATCCAATATCACTCAGTCAGAGGTTGGATGATTTAAGGGGTATCCCTGGCTTGAATGTTCATTGGTATGAAAAAGAAGAAGAAAAGAAAGGCAGGAAGCTTGGTCACGTTACTTATCTCTTGAATAGTAATGATGCTTTGTCTAGGAAAAAGGAAGCGTTGGATGTATTAAAAACCATAAGATTAATTTGGCCCACCTCGTGATGATATTTTGTTTAAATTGTACCTAGTACTACTTTGTTGGTATTGACCTTCTCAAGTGCTCTGATCTGACTCTCTTTCGATATGGGGAGGCTGTCGTGAAAGTAACGTATACCAGTTTGCTCTGGAAACGAAGCTTCACTTTGAATCCCCCTCTGGTTCTTCCAGGTCGATGCTTCTTGGGTCTTACGGCAAAGTGGTACTTAATCTAAATAATGGATTGAAAAAATATCTTGGGTTGCAAAATTTAAATTATTAATGTTTATTTTTATTATTTTTGGTCTTTATATTTTGGGATCTTACTAAAAAAGATCTCAAGAGGTTAATCCTCTGGATTTCCGGACCTTTCGAAGTAGCTCATGATCTTCTCTTGCTCTTTTATCGAGAATAGCTAGGTCATTCCTTGCTTTTTTATCAACCTTTTGAATATCTTCTCTTGCTCTTTGGTCTAGTAGTGCAACATCTTTTCTTGCTCTTTGATCGATGTTCTCAAGGTCTGCTCTAGCTCTTTGATCAGCATTTTCAATATCAGTTTTTGCTCTTTCTAGCATGCTCGTCATTGAGTCGACCATCATTGACAAAGCTGCAGGGACTTGTTTCCCGGAAGATGAAAAAGAGGACTGCTGATTAAGACTAATACCAGTGTTTGCTTTATTCGAAGCCATGGGTTTAATTAAAATAGGCTTGCATTAATGCCTAGCCATTTTCTTTTATACTTCTATTATCTCCTTTTATTAACCCAATAAATCAAAATCCGCTGAAGGAAAACGAGATGTAATAGAGAGATGATCCTTTTTGCTTGAAAGGCTCATTTCTCTTCACATAAACTTTTTCGTGAGTTTGACGAAATCTAGATTTTTAGATCAATTTTTTAAGGTATCTAAAAAGAAACAAAATTATTAGTACTTCCCTTTTGGATAAAGTCTCTCAATACGGAGTTTTTGTTTATCTTTTTCTAGCTTTTTCCTTTTCCTATCCTTGTATGAATCGTCATCTTCATTAAGCCTAAAAAAGACAAAATAGAACATAATTCCTGTGAATATTAATCCTATGAATAACACCCAGAAACCAACTAAACCTGTAGGCGATAAGTATTCAATGTTAAAAGAACTAGTTCTCATTTTAGTTCATAAAAACTTTATTTTCTTATTTTATCCACAATAAATAAAAAATGAAGGAATAGATTTGCTCTTTAGAAATCTAATTTTTACCTTTTCACTTAAAAGGTTCATTGGCCCGAATAAGGGTTTTTACGCATTAACACAAAGTAAAAATCAATTAAAATTGAAAAGATTATTGCTCTTTAAAATGGAAGGAACTCATAATTATGCTATGAACCTTATAGTTCCGTTGATGGGGATTGCTCCGTTGCTAATGCTATTTATATTGAAAGGAGAGAAAAAATCAAAGGTTACAAAGAATTGGACTAGATCAACTAACTAGAATCAAAAATTAGATTTAATTTACAATTTTTTGATTAATAAATTATTATTTACTTGATTAAAAACTAGTCTTTTCATAGTAATTTATAATTTTATATAATCTATTTTCTTTTTAGATAATAATTAAAAAAATAAAAGTTTTTAATTAATTCAAAGTTTCAAGATTGTTTTGTTCGGTTTTCACACGCGGTAATATCTTTTTTTAGCTATATTTCATTAAATCAAATTTGATTAATTAACATTCAAAACAGTAGTAATTCTTTGTAGACCAATGAAAACACAGAAAACTCAGCAGTTTGCAAGATTTTTTCTCAAAGACTTAAAAACTAAAAATCCTAAATTCAATAATGATAAATCTGATTTTGATCAATTAAACTCATCTTCAGATAATTAAAGTCTATATAAGGTTAATATCTACTCTTTTCTTTGATCCAGCTAAACTTTTTAGCCAGTTTAGATAAAAGTTTATTTTTGGTAAATTTCTTTCTTAATTAGATATTAATCTTTTTTTTCTGATATTTATTTAATCAGAACTTATGTTATTTATACCTAATATTATATCTAAAAATTAAAAATATCTACAAGACTAATAAGTTGTTCAATCATTCTTACTTCAATTTTCTTTGGTGGAACTATTTTAATTATACGGTTCTATTATTTTCAACTTGAATGGAGTGTCGATCGTTCCTATTGACATGGCTGACATTCTCTCTCTTCTTGCTAATAAGTAATTAATACCATGTGTATTGTTATATGAGCAATTAAAAAACTTAAGAGTTAGTATTTCATTTTGAATGCCATTGATAAGTGAATTTACCTAAAAAAGTTTTGTAAATTTATTAGAAAAAACAATCATTCAATAGTATGTTTAGTTACTACTAAATTCTACAAATCTACAAATATGAAAACCGCACAAGATAGATATTTTGAATGTTTAGAAGTTTGTATTGAAGATGAGCAGGGAAAATCATGTCGGCAGGTATGTGCACCTATATTAAATGATGATCCCTATGATCACCCTACAGTTCCAATAACAAATAAATGTTAACTTTATATTCTAAATTTACAATATTTACATTTAAAACTTAATTCTATAATAATCATATTTCTAAATTATCAATCTTTTATTCTACTAATTTAGTTTTATATGTTAATGGTCAGTTTAATGATTGGAAGTCTTGTTCAAGCATTGATTTGCCTAGAATGTTAAAAATTTTTTAATATACACACCATGGATACTCCTATTACTCACGTAAACCTATTTAATGCAATGCTAGCTCTTTACGTTATTGGTTATCAAATATCTATATGCACTGATTGGAGTTGGATACCAATGAATAAAGAAGATTATCAACTCCCTTATCAAGATAGATGGAGCCAGACTGGGTAGTAAATTGTTTATCCTTTCACAATAAATCGAAATGATATACTTCCATATTTATTTTTTCAAAAAATAATCTTGAGGACTATAGAAGAAAATTTTAATTTTAAAATAATAAATTAATCAATTAAGTCATGTTTTTTGCGAAAGTTATAAGTTCTTATCGCTTACATTTAAATATTTTGAACTACATGAAACAAGCCAAATGAATAACCACCTATAAGTATCCACCCAAGTATTGCTGATATTATGGTCGATCTCCTGTTATGCCTTCTGATTGCATTTTCTATCATCTCATTCACGTCTTCTCTATTTATTAGATTTGAAGATTTTGGATTGGTAGAAGTCATTTGTTTTATGTAAATTTGATGCTTTGAGATTGTTTGATCAATCTTTGTAGTAAACAAATTCAATTTGAAACTGAACTTGCCTAATAAAGCTGTGGTCTTCTCTTTAAAGATCTGACCTTAATCGGTGCTTGGTCGAGAGGCTAAATAGATCCATGTAAATATTTGTTAAGACTATAAAGGATTTTCATGGTGGTTGTGTAGGTAAAATCACTTTATTTAGATTTTTGGTCAAAATAGTGATGCAGCCTGCTGAAATCTAAGTGTTTCCAATTTTCATTTTTGATTTGTCATTCTATAAAAACTAGCTATTAGCAATTGAAATGCTTCCACATTTATTTTCTAAAAATGTAATAATTAATTAAACCCTATGACTAAACTCTCTCTAATAGAAATAGATCATAAGTAAGAAAAGTTAGAGTTTGTATTGGCAATTTCTCAGAATATTGGTGACAAGATAACTTCAGATAAAATCAAAGATCAAATAAAAAATATTGGTTTCAAATATCAAGAGCCAGGTACGTAATATCAATTTTATATAATTGATTACTTTTACTGCAGAAAGTGAAAACTTATAGACCAAATTACAAACTATTTTCGTTATTGTCTGTTTCATTATTTTCTAAAAGCTTTCTAGTCAGGAAGGAATATGAAGCTTGATGTTTTTGCTTCCATTCTTTGTGCTCTTTTATTTGTTTTCTTAACTTTTCCAAACTCTCTTTCTCTTCAGGATAGACTCTCTCCAAGTATTCAGGACTTAAATTTATATTACCTTCAAATTCATAAACCATTTCCTCGAACGATTCTCCTATACCAAGAATATCTGCCATGAAGTCTTCAAACTCATCAATATTTATTTCTTGAAGAACTTTTCTTAATTTACTCTGACTTGATTCCTCTGGCTCCCATTCTTTTTTTAAGACGTGAAGGAGATTGAGTTGGCCAATTCTATCTAAGAGATCCCACTTGGATGCATCATCGGCTGAGTAAAAATAAGATCCATCCCCAGATTGATAAAACTTGCCTCTTTCTTTATCCATTTATATTAAATGAGAACGTATTAAATCTTTTAGATTAGGACTGCCTTGGTGAAAAATCGGGTTCATTTGCTTAGCATTAAATTTGTGTTTAGTAATTTATTTTCTGTTTTATTATATATATTAGGATAGCATTTCTTTTAACATTTTAATTATTTTTAGATTTAGTATTTATTTATTCGAAATATTATTCTTTTATTCTTATTTGTTAAATATCTTTTAATCAAAGAAGTCTAATGGAAAGGGACCTATGGTCTTTGAGGTCAATGAATTATCATAATTTTGACAACTAATTAATATACCTTCTCCCAAGCCAAATTCAACCCTAGCGTGAATTTCTCCTGTTTTCTGATTTGCCTTTAAGAATATTGGACCATCTGAGTTTGGTAATGTTATGCATTTCATCTCATTGTATTCAAATCTCTCTTCTATTCTTCTGACTGCATTTATTCCTTTTTTTAATGAAGGTGACATTACTCCTATTGTTATCCAATCTGATTTATGAATAATATTACACAGTTCATTGAAAAGGATTTCTGATTGATTTTTATTTAGTTGAGGAGCTGATCTAAAATTATCAAGGTCTTCTAATTTGTAGATATCAATATTTTTGTTAGACATTTTGATTTCAATTTTAATTTTATCTATAGTATCAGCAAAAGTAATTTTTCTCATGTATTTATAGGATAAAAATTTTATATTTTTTTCTTTAATGTATTCTTTACCAGCTTTAAAGATAATTTATAATAATAATACAAAAAATATTTTACTAATAATAGATCAAAAAAATTTATCTAATAACCAACTTATATCTATTACTTATTTTTCTGAATCAATTTTTATAATATTCTTAAATCGGATTTATTCCTATTAATTCAGATTGTTTGATTCTTTTATTCTCCTGGATTCATGTAGTTGCTCTAATTCGTTATAGATGTCAAGTAATGTTTTTTGTATATGATCTAAATCCTCGATTGCTCCAAGGGAATTCATTGCTTGTATGAGGTTTTCTTTTGCTTCTATCAAACCTCGACATTGTGTGCTTCCAGCTTCTAAGGACATCTTTGCATAAGTTGTTGCTATACATTTATTATATCTATTCTTTTAAATGATTTTTTTTCTTTCAACTTTTTTAAATTATTATTTCTTTAACTTCACTTTAGATTCTTAGACTTGACGAAGCCTGTTTTTTTAATTAAAAACAAAATTAAGACTTTATTTTTTGATGGCAAAAGTAGAAAAATTGGACGCCCCTGTTGGTTGGCTCAAGGATCCTCACAATAAATGGGCTATTCATTTTGATTCTAAAAGGGTAACCAGTGGAAAGGTCTCTTTGGATTTTTCAATTGATATGTGGGGAGTTGTTCCTAACGGTAAACCTATGAAATTTAAAAGTAGGAGAAAAGTGACAAAAGAAGATTCATTAAAGACTTGGAATCAATTACTTTCATCAAATTGGGTCGAATTTGATTTTGAGGAGAATATGACTGCTTGAAATGCTTTTAATTTCTTGTGCATTATCCTTTTAATTAGTTATCATAAATTATGTATTTAAGATTCTAAAAATTGCTATATACTTTCAATAAACTTTTTAAATTAGCTTTTATATTCTCAGCTGTAATTATTTCATGGACTTCAATTGTCTTAGTATCTAATACGACTTTTAATTTAGAGATTAAGGAATTGATAACTAAAATGTATTTGAATCAAAAGAATTTTATTTTTAATGTCAAGGATCTATCACTTTTATTAGTAAAAGATGCCAATGAGCGTTTTTCTACAAAAAATCAAGGCATAATTCGATTAAATAATGTCAAACCAGATTAATAAAATTGTCGAATAAAACACTTTATCTTGCTTCTCCATATGGTTTCTCCAAGCATTGGAGCTTGAAACTTTTACCTGATTTTATTACTAAACTTGAGGTTATGGGAGCAACGGTTTGGGAACCTTTTGCTCGCAATAGTAATATTGATATTACAACTCCTGGTTGGGCAAATAAGGTAGCTAATTCAAACTTAGCAGATTTGAGGGAGGCTGATGGTTTATTCGCTATAGTTAATGGCGCGCCTCCTGATGAGGGTGTAATGATTGAGATTGGTGTCGCGATTGCTTTAGGAAAACCTACATTTTTATTTAGAGATGATTTCCGCAAAAGTACTGATTCTGATGAATACCCCCTTAACTTAATGATTTTCCTTGGGATCCCTTCTCATTCATGGAATGATTACTATTATTCTTCTTTGAATGAGATTGATTGTAAAAATAAAGCCATTTATAAATGGCTGAGAAGTGAAATTTAATGTATATACTTTTTATCTATTCATATAGATAACATTTTCTTTTTCTCTCTTTTTTAGATTAAATTCTTTTTTATGGTGCTAAATGAAGGATATTTTATTTGATTTGAGAAATATTAGGATAGAAATATCTTTTAAATCTTTTGAAGAACTCCGTAAGATTCTATCTTTTTATCAGAGAAATAATATTAATAAAATTAATATACCCTGTAAAAATAGCTTAAAAAAAGATTTTCTCTTGGAGTCGATTAAAATTTCAAAAAAAGAATTTCCAGATTTCGATATTATCCCACACTTTAGTATCTTACATGAATTCAAAAGGAATAGGGTTAATACTCAAGATTCTTTTCTTAACTTTCTTCTGACTGTAAAAAATCTAGGATGCAAGCATATACTTCTTGTTTCTGGTTCTCAAAAACGTACTACATTTGACTCTATTAAAGCTTTAACTATGCTTAAAGATAATACTCTTCTCTTTAAGCAAAATATTTCTATCGGCGTAGCATTTAACCCTTATTTACCTGGATATTTGTTTGATGAGGAGATTTTAAGATTAGAAAAGAAACTTCAATCAGGTTTAGTAAGTTCTATTTGGATTCAATTTGGTACTGATTTAAAACTTTTCAAAAGTAGGGTTAAAATATTATCAAAGATCATATCTACTGCTAATAATTATAATTCTGATATTTCACATATTAAGATGTTTGGAAGTATTTTAATACCTTCCAGACAATTTTTAGCTAGATTTAAATTTAGACAATGGAAGGGTGTTTATTGCTCTAGTGAGTTTTTAGAATCTGTAGACATAGCTAATAACATAGTTAAAGAATTGTTTACAACTTATAAAAAGTATAATATTTGTCCCATAGTTGAAACTAATATATCTAATGAAGATCATTTAAAGAAATTAAAAATGTTTATCAATTTATAAAAATCATATTTTAGCGGTCTAAAAATTGTTTTAATCAGTTCAATTAATTTATCAAATTATCTTCTAGTTTCTTATGTAAAAAGTACATGTATTTTTTTTTTTTTTTTTTTTTGAACTGGTTTTTATATTCAAATTGTTCGTTGAATTTTTAAATCTGAACTCTTTTTGTAAAGCTCAGCAAAGAACTGAAAAAAGTGCTTGAAGGGAGTCATTCCTATTTTTTATAAGTTATAAATTTTTTTGTGATGGATTTGCAAGATAGGTCGAGAATGCCCCCTTTGACCGCAGGAGGAATCCCAAAGAAATCAATCTGTTAAAGACCTTATAGTTTAAATTTTTGGGAATCAACTTATGATCCTTTTAGGTTTACGTTGTTTGCATTTCCTATTTCTTTTCGACTGGTGACTGGTTCCTTTCTTTATTACCAGTTGATTTTGTGATTTGAGTTAAATATGTTTTTTTGGAATTAAAGATTTACTCATCCCATTTTTAGAATACTTGATTTAAGTTTTATTTGAATTTAATGTCCCACCCTAATCTTCGTTTCTTCGTTATGTGTTTGATTTAAGTTCAACTATTGTTCACAGTCGATCGGAAATTCCATTAATTTATATTAAACGAACAGCTTACAAATGTTTTCATCAAGAAAAAAAACACCTCAAAAAGGCATTCCTCAACCAAATTCTTTTTGCTGCGGATACCTTTTTGCTAAGAAGGGGGTCTGAAGCTACTAGGTACAAGCTTGCTTCCTTGATGATGTTTTTTGCTGGCTTTACTTTGCTAACTCTAGGTACTTGGGTACTTAATGATTTTAATTTTCTTACTTTTACAAATTAAGCATTTAGTTCATATTTTTTTGGCATTCAATTTTCTAAACACCTAAGAAAATAATCTAATATTTTTGTTTTTTAAATTCTTAATTAAAACCCTTCTATAGTGTCCTAAGGTTGAGATGAAGCTAATGGTAAATGTCAAATTCTTGGGATGTATATTTTGCGCATTATTCCGATTGGGATGAAGCACATTGTTTTAATGTAAGGCTGGAACTCAAATTTGAAGACGCGATTAAAAAACTTGGGTATGTTGAATACGTTGATTCTAATGATATTTATATAATAGAAAATAATATTTCTAATAAATCTCTCCCTAAAAGCAAAACTTATATAAAGAATGAAAATGAGCTATTGTTATCTTTCGAGGTGCCTTACGACTGGTCAATAGATACAGATTGGGAGGATAAAGCTCTTGTCCTCCTTGGAATATCTGATGAGTGGGTTATAGACTCATCTGTGGAAGATAAATAACTTTATTACACTACTGAGTTGACTTAAATTTAAGGTTTTTTATTATTTTATGAATAGAAAATAAGTGCAAGACCTTTTTGCGTTAAATAGAATTCTTTCTCTTCTCGACTTAAATCCATTGCTAATTCTTCACCTTCCTTAATTGCTTGCTCATAAGGAGGCTTTGAAGGAGAGGTTCCTTTGTAAATTGCGGCAATACCTAATGGAGTTGCGTTCCATGCAAAATTAGCTGTTTCTCCAATCAGAGGCTGATTTAAGGCTTCTTCAAGAAGATTTGATGATTTTGATTTTGGACGAGTTGTTGTTGATGTCATGTTTATATTTAAAATTTCTTATAAAAAAAATTTGATTAGTGATCCTTAGAAGAACATATGCATTCACTTTCTAGTACATTGGATTGTTTTATGCGTCATTTTTGTTGATCTCTGCATCCTTTAAAATGTCTTACCTTCTCGCTTATTTTTTAGCAGAAGAAATTTTTATTCAACGATTTGAAAAATATTCTCATTATTTATCTTGTGTCATTTTTTGAAAAATAAGAATTTGTCTAAACTGTTCATATAACTCGAGGTAAAATTTTTCTCTTGGTTCGGACAATTCAATTGTTTTAGTATAGTTCTACTTTTTTTTGTTGTAGATTATACCTTTATCTGAGATCAATTCCTCAAGATCATTATGGACGAAGGATGAATTTTCAGTATTTTTTTTCTTGCCATAAAGGTTTTTTTTAATTAGATCATTAGAATTTTGTAGATAGAAATCTCTAGCCATTAATGCCTCTTCGACTAATATCCCTACCACTTTTGATTGGCTTAGTTTTTCTTTATTTGCAATTTTTGTTATCGTCTCTTGAGCATTAATTGAAGGAAGATAGCCAATCCTTTTTCTTATGGAGGGCATACATACTTACTCTGATAACTTTTAACTTACTTTACCTTTTGGCTGAATTTCAAATATCTTATGTATTTCTTGACCTAAGAATTTTAGAAAATCCATTCAGCCAAGATTATTTTTGCTTTCTCAATTTCATCATTGGCCTTGAGCTCATTTATCTTTTTTAGTGCTGAATATGCCATTTCTCCTCTTTTCCAAAAACGAATATGATCTATAGGGCTTAGAAGATTAGATTCATTACCGGAATTTGTATTTTTCTTAGACATTAGTTTGTCAATAAAGAGTTATTTCTTGATTTGAATTAAATAGTTTTTCAATTACAGAATAGACTATTGACTCACTCCTCTATAGAAAAATAAAAATATAGTAAAATAAATTATTTAGGTATTAATTATTACTATTAAGGATTTATCAAATTTATTTAGTTTCGAAATAGTTCTTAGTGTTTTTTGTCTTCAGGAAATTCAGGTTTCTCTTTCTTTTTTCTTCTGCCGTCTGAAAGCTCTAGTAAAGTTGAAAGTTGTTCATATACTGATCTGAGTGATGATAATTCAGGCAGTAAGCCGTCGTTTCTGAGATCTTCATCCATATATCTGAGCTCTTGTCTCACATATGAAAGAATTGATTTTGCTTCATCTCTTTTTGGACCAGCCATATTTTTTAATTTTTTGAAAAGATACAACAAAAACGAACTGAATTAAGATTTCAACTGCGAATCAAGACAATGCGTCTCAAGTCCTTATCTTTTTTATTTTCATTTATATTAAATCATAATATACTTTGATTTTTTAGAAATTAGCGTTTACTTAATAAATAAAAGTAATAAATAAATAATTTATATATTATTTATTTAAAATATAAATTATTGGAATTTTATTATTTGATGATCTCAGATCTTGTCATTATTGGCGGGGGTGCTTCTGGTTTTATGGCGGCAATCACAGCGATTAGTCGTGGACTTAGATCTGTTGTGATACTAGAAGCCACCTCGAAAGTACTTGAAAAAGTTAGGATTAGTGGTGGTGGTAGATGTAACTTAACCAACGCATGCTGCGATATTTCTAATTTGGTAAATAATTATCCTAGAGGTGAAAAACAACTTATAGGGTTGTTTAATAGATTTTCTACAACTGAAGCTTTTGATTGGTTTCAGGAGAAAGGACTTAGTCTTAAAGTAGAGAAAGATGGCAGAGTATTTCCATGCTCTGATTCTTCTGAAGACGTCATTAAATGCTTGACTTCCGTTGCGAAAAAATCTGGTGTTACGATATTAACTAATTCTCATGTACAGAAAATAAGAATAATAGAACACGGCTTTAAATTATTGGCTAAAGGAAATAATTTATTTGAAGCAAAAAATGTTTTAATTTGCACGGGCGGTCATCCTAGTGGAAGAAGATTAGCAAAAAGTCTGGGCCACTCAATTGTTCCAGCTGTTCCATCTCTTTTTTCTTTTTCCACTTGTGATAAGTCATTAAGATCTTGTTCAGGTATCACTTTAGATGTTCAAATTAAACTTAATATTAATAATATAAAATATGCGGAAAAAGGACCTATTTTGATTACACATAAAGGCTTTAGTGGTCCAGTAATACTAAGACTTTCGGCCTTTAGTGCAAGAATTTTAAATGCTAATAATTATAAAGGAGAATTGAAAATAAATTGGCTATGTATGAATGAAAGTGAAGCTAGATTAATACTGGATTCATATAAAGTAGAAAATGCTAAGAAAAAAGTTTTTAATAATAAACCTTTTGATAAGTTACCACGAAGTTTATGGAAAGCTATTCTCTTAGGCTTAAATATTGATAGTCAATTAAAATGGGCGGATATATCTAATTACCAAAAAGAGTCTTTGGTCAAATGTTTAATAATGAAAACCTATGCGATAAATGGTCGTGGCCCTTTTGGTGATGAGTTCGTAACTGCAGGTGGAGTTTCTCTTAAAGAAATTGATTTTAAGACTATGGAAAGTAAGATATGTAAGGGGTTATACTTCGCGGGTGAAGTGTTAGATATTGATGGTGTTACTGGCGGCTTTAATTTCCAACATTGCTGGACAAGTGGCTGGGTAGCGGGAGGATCTATTGTTTTAAAATAGTCATATTTTTAATCAATATTGTTGGATTTATTACCTCTGAAACAAGACAAATACAAAAAATATAAATTTTTATCCAAGCGATGCAATTAGTGCTGGTATGGCAACTACTATTATACCAACAGCGGCTGTCGCAGTAAGTAATGATGTGCTCAAACCACCTAAACAATTTTATTTACTATACATAACAGATTCGTTTACTTTTGTAAGTATTAATACTATTTATAAGAACTTATGTACACGCCTTTTTGATAGGAGAATTACAAAAGATCACTGAAATGGTTTTTCATTTATTCATGAGAATCTTTTCGTCTTTTAGCTTTCTTGTTTAACAGTTATACTAATGGTTTACGATAAGTATTAATACCCATCGTAAAAAGCTTGTCTTTTTTGTTTCCACGCTTTGTGCCCAGGTATATCTAAAGTTTATTTCGATACTTATAGGTTAAATTGCTTAATTCAATCTTCTACAGATCGGTATTTACAAATTTTGCGTTTCTTGTTTTAAGAGTATTTACAGGAGCTCTCTTGATCCATCACGGATTTGAAAAGTTAAATGACATTGGCAATTTTGCTGATGCTTTTGTTCGCCCTCTTCACTTGCCTTTTCCTATCACTCTCTCTTACATAGCTGCAGCATCAGAAATAGGCGGGAGTTGGATGTTGATACTTGGTCTTGGTACAAGACTAGGAGCATCCGCAATACTTGGGACTATGAGTGTAGCCATATATCATGCAATAGTAACTTCGGGTTTTAATATCTATCTATTAGAACTTCTCGCGCTTTATTTTGCTTCTGCTTTCTCAATTATTTTGCTAGGTCCTGGGATGTTCTCTGCAGATTACTTAATCAAAGAAATCTTTATATCAAACCCTTATTTTATTAATTCAATTTTTATTCAGAAGTCAGAAGATAAATATATACCATCTACTAATACAGAAATAAATAAACCCATAAAGCAAAAGAAATCCCTCGATTTCCCCTTCTCTAGCTTTCTTTCTTCATGATATAAATTTAATTACTCTTTATTAATTTCTTTTTTTTTCATTGATAAGTAGAACCACATCCAAGTTGGTAATGTAATAAAAAAACCAATCAATATAATATAACTCTTTGTTGTGTCCCAGGCAGACCTATCACATTGTTCTTTTATTTTATTTGAGGGGCTTACTTTACTGCTTAGATCCCTACAAATGTTTAGTCCATGAATACTAAGAGTTCCATATGTTATTGCTGTTGGGACAGTAGCAAGTGATATTGCGAGTATTAAATTGCCTAGCCTCAGGTTGAGGTCTTTTCTTTTTTGTTGATCCATATATATATTTTTATCCATATCTAAGATATGGCACTATATATTTCTTATTTTTTTACAAAGCAGTAGGTTCTTTTTGGGTAGGCTCGTCAAATTATTGCTTTGAATTTTTAAAAGTCAAATTCTCTACTTTCCTTGTAATTAATAGATTCATATTTTTTATGTAATTAACTTTCAAATAAGATTGGTGATAACTTGTTGGTTTATAAATTTTGTGAATTTGTAGATTGTATAGATACGATTCTTAGGCTAAAATTAATTTCTTGTAGCAATTAATCAATTTTATAATGTCCACAAGTAAGAGGGAAGAAGTTAGTTCGCATCTGCGTTATATCAGGCAAGAACTTCGAGACTTGGATCAAATGCTTGGCCAATATGGATTATTGCCTGAGCTATCTGAGCTGAAAGAGGTCTATAACTCTTTAGATGCTCTTCATCAATTACTTTCCGGTAAAGTTAAAAAGAAACCTAAGCCCGAGTTTGATGATTGATATTATCAATTGCTATTTGTATAAAATTTAAAAACTGTTGGACAAGCTTGTTTGATATTTAGTTTTTTATTGAACATTTTTGATTAAGATTTGCAAAAGAAAAAGTTCTTACAAAATATAATTAAGACGGGTGATTTAACTAATGAATGATGAAACTTGGAAAATTCAATATAAGCAATGGAAATATTTAAAACCCTATCAAATTCAATTGATTGATGATGGGCCTAAAAGTCAATCTCAGTCTTGGCTTCTAAATTCAATGTGGGGAGAATGGATGGATTTGAAAAAACTCAATTTGTCTGAAATTCCTACAAATGATATTCCTTCTAGGACTGATCCTTGGGAAAGCTGATATTCCCATACTTATTTTTTAGATTTTTGTTGAAAAATAGTTTTTCTCTAATAAGTCATGAATAATTATTTCTTTAACAAATACTTGAATTACTACCGCCATTGGAATTGCTAACAACAACCCTAGTGGTCCAAAAAGAATGGTGAATATAAATTGAGCAGTAATTGTCAAGCCTGGAAGTAATTTGACTTGTTTATGCATTATCGAAGGAGTTATTACATAGCTCTCAATATTTTGAATTACTATATATAAGCCTAGAACAGCAAGTGATTTCCATGGAGTGTCTAGCAATGCAACAGAAACAGGGAAAACAGTGCTTATTGTTGGGCCTACATTAGGGATAATATTCAGAACACCAGCTATTAAAGCATTGGCGATAACAAGCTTTATTCCTAATAAATATAGTCCAATAGACACAAGTATTGATACAAATATTGAGCTTATTAAAACCCCTGCCATCCAACTACTTAGAGCATTACCGCATCTCAAGAAAATAGTTCTTGCTCGTCGTCTATAAAATGATGGGAAGAGTAATATAGCAACTTCTCTATATGAGTTGGGCTGTAAAGTTATCATTAAACCAACTGAGATTATAAAAAATAATTGAAGTATTCCTATCCCAACATTACTTACTAAGTTAAACAACTTCGTGATACTATCTGTTACTCCACTAGCAAGAGTCGCACCATCTGGAATCATACTAAGCTTAGTCGTTAATATTGTTCTATCGGCTAAATTTGGAATATTATCTTTATATATAATCTGAGCAAAATTCAAAAAGGTATTTATTGAGAGCTCCCGTAATTTGCTTACTGCAGATGGTATTTGATTGATTAGTTCCTGAAACTCGCTTGTAAATTGTGGTATTATAATTACGATTGAAATAGTTGATATTAGTAATATAGAAATTATTGTTATAACTAGAGATGACCATCTTGGTATTTTCAAAAAATCTTTGATTCTACCAGTAATAGTGCATAGAGCCATGGCCATAATTATCGAAGCAAAAATAAGTATGATTATTTCTTTTAAACTCCATAAAATCAATAGAGAAATAACTAGAGCTGTAATTGATAGTAAGCTAGTTGGTTTCAATTTAAATAATTAATTATGAGAAAGAGAATTTGCATACCTTGAGGCAAAACGCATAAATCTCTCGAACTCTTTTTCTGAATTCCAATTATAAGTAGACTTTACTTCCTTAACATGATCTTCTGAAATAGATAAATCTATTTTTTTAGTTGAAAGCTCGCCCTCGGAATCAATTAGATACATTTTTTGTATCGTTTTAAAATTCTTTAGTGTTATTGTTGTTGGTTTATAAAATTTATATACTGCTTTACCTTTTTTCCCATCTAGATTTCTAAATAAACGTATTTCTGGATGATCTTTTTCGTTTTTTCCTTTAATAAATTGAATTCCTACATTCTCATTGGCTTCAGTCATCTTTTACTTGGATGTAATCAATAAAAATATCCTTATAAAACTATAAAGGATTGAGGTTCTCATTGAAGATTTTATCTACGGACGATTTTAGGCTTAGCCCACTAAGATTAATTGTATTTATATTATTTGTTTTTTTAAGTTCGTATTCATAGCATTTATCATAATAATCGAGCATTGCTTCACATGCTTTTGACCATTCTTTTCTCTCAATAGCAGTTATAGCCTCTTTTGTTCTTTGTGGTCCTAATCTTTTGCTTATTCTATTTACTGCATCTTTTAATTCAGTTTGAGAATTTTGACTATAAATATTGACTAAATTTTCGACACGTTCATTCTTGGTTTTAATTATTTCAAGGATCGGTGCTTTTTTCATTTTTGTATATAAACTACTTGGTATGCGACATTTTCCTAGATTAGAACTTTCAGCTTCAAGCCATATTTCAATAGCATTATTTTTGTGAAAGTTATAAATAGACTCTGCTAATAAATTTTCAAATTGTTGAGTTGTAGGCTGCTCTTCCATGCCTAATGAACCAAAACTACTACCTCTATGATTAGCAATCCCTTCTAAATTAATGACATGTATATTCTCTTTATTGATGTAATTTAGTAGATCTGTTTTTCTTGTACCCGTTTTACCTCCGATAAGTCTTATGGGTAAATCAGACTCAAATTGATTTATGACCCATTTTCTATAGCTTTTATATCCTCCTTTTAATAAATATGTCTTAATACCAATTGTTCTTGCAAGCCAGGCGAAAGCACTCGATCTCATTCCTCCTCTCCAGCAATATATTCGTAATGACCTGTCATCACCTTGTTCTAATCTGGTAGTTTGAACAATTATTTTTAATAGTTTTGAGGTGTTTGGAAGGGTTATTTTTAAGCCATTAAGTATTGCTTTTAAGCGACTTTCTTTTTTATAGCTTTTACCAATAGTCTCTCTTTCGATATCAGAAAATAGAGGCACATTAATAGCACCCGGCAAATGACCTTGGCAAAATTCGCAAGGACTCCTTACATCAATAATTGGACTGGTTAAATTCCGAAAATCCGTAACGGTATAGCTCGAATTGGTAGGTTTCTCTGACATAGTATTAGTGCTTAGGTCATTTTAGGCCTGCAGTAGATTATGACTGAAGAAAAACTACATCCTAATAAGGAGAGCATAAAAGAGTTCTTGGAGTCTTTTAAGATGGCTTCGGAAAGGAAGCGACTTGGACTTTTAGAAGTTTTAGAAGAAAGGGTTGAGGAACTTATAAGCCTTGGAGAGACTTTAATGTCTGGCTTTGATCCTGACGTCTGTGACTGGACTCCTGGCTTTATTTTGCAACTCATACACAAAGCTGATGAAAACTTCATAAAAAATACTCTCAATTGCGATGATCTTTCCTGGTTCTGTGCTCCATCAGATGCTGGCTTTGATTATTCACCTCTTCAGAGATTTTTATTAAATGAACGCTATGAGGATGCTGACCGATTTACTAGCTCAAAACTTAGAGAGCTCGCAGGAGAAAAGGCCGTAAAAAGGGGATATGTTTATTTTTCTGAGGTTGAATCAATACCTTCCATTGATTTATCAACTATGGATAAGCTATGGGTTGTATATTCCAGAGGTAAATTTGGCTTTACAGTTCAAGCGAAAATATTAGATTCATTAGGGGGAAGATATGACAAACTATGGCCTCGAATAGGTTGGAAAAAAGATGGAATATGGACTAGATATCCGAAATCATTTGATTGGTCAATTGAAGCTCCGAATGGTCATATGCCGTTGGTTAATCAACTGAGAGGTGTTCGTCTTATGGATGCCTTGTTAAATCATCAAGGACTTAAATCTAAAAGCTAACCATTTAATTATTAATGATTAAATTTTTCTCTTGGAATACTATTTATGAATTAAGTTGAAAATATGTTTTAACTTCTAGGTTAATTCTCTTATCAGATCATTGATTTACAACGAATGTTTTAATTAATTGTGGAGCCTTCTAAAAATTGGGCTGTATTTATTCATCCCTCTACTTTAAAACTAGCATCATTTATTGAAATTCTTTTAGAGCCTGTAATTTGTAAAGAAACTGCAAAAAAGATTCAATTAGGATTGCATGAGGCGCTTGTAAATGCTGTTGTACATGGAAATATGTCTAATCCTAATAAAATTATTCGTGTTAGAAGAATTCTTACTCCAAACTGGTTTATTTGGCAAATTCAAGATGAAGGATTAGGCATAGTTAAAAATAAAAGGGTATGTTCTTTGCCTTTGAAAATTGATGTTGACAGTGGGAGAGGAATTTATTTAATTCATAAGTGTTTTGATGATGTCAGATGGAGTAGGAAAGGTAATAGACTTCAGTTATCACTGAAGAAATAATTATTTAGTGACTATCACATCCTGGATCTTTAATTTCTTCTTTTATCCATAATATTGCTTGATTAAGTAAGTCTTCTATTTCTGCTTCATCTCCATCATTAATTAGCTGTGAAAAAGCTGAAATAATTAATTCAGCGCTTCTTCTTTTCTTGTTCCCCCTGAATTTATGCCAGTTGAAATTATTAAGACTGATTTCATCATGAAGCTCTTTTGCAAGAAAATGGACTTTTTCTGGCCATAAGTACTTATTTTTCTTTAGCATAATTTGATATTTATTTGTGACTTTTTTGACATAATTCTTTCAATAAAATCAAAATGGTTTGTTCGCTTTCCATACTTTTGTCATAAAGTGAGATTCGGATGTTATTGAGGAAAACCCACTTTCTTCTAATCTTAAATTTATGTTATCAACTATGTAATCTCTATAGTAAGGTTCGTGAAAAATTTTGTGAAAATTTTCCATTATTGAAATGAATTTTGGAGAATCATCTATCTGAATAGAGTCTGCAAGAACAAGTGTTCCACCAGGTTCTAGCAATCTAAAGCATTCGTTCAGAACATTCCTTCGCGCATCTCTAGGAAGTTCATGAAATAGAAATACACAAGTTAAAGCTTGAAAGCTCTCAGATGCATAGGGCATTTTTTCTGCATTTCCTTTGGTCAGTTGAACAAGATCACCACTTCTTGAACTTAGGTATTTACTTGCTTGCTTTAGATATGAACCCGATAAATCAATACCATAAAGTTCAACTTGAGGTAATGCACTTTGTATTTGCTGGAGTGTCCTTCCGGTTCCTGTCGCGATATCTAAAACTTTTACTCTCTTTGACTTTTCAGCTAAATATTTTTTAAGACCTCTTTTCAAAGGAGATAAAACTCTTCTTCTCATGGCATCGGCGGTTCCGTTAAAAAGAATCTCAACTTGCAAGTCATAAATTTCAGCAGAATGATCGCTTAGGTAACCGTCTGTTTGGTGATGAAAATTTTGTAAATAGTAATCAGGGTAATCTTCCTCATTTATATTTCTGGGGATTTCTCTAGTTTTATTTTTTTTTCGCCTCTGCCAAGTTTTGGGCATATCTAGCCACACCAAGGGATATTTCTTTGCCCATTCCAACCATGGAGCTTCGAATAGTTGTGATTTAGGGTAAATACCTGATTCTGCTTCTTTCCAATCAATATTTTCTAGATTTTCCATTGATCTTCTAACTTCTTTTATTAGATCTTGATCGATTGGAAATTTCCCTGGGTCTGCTTCAGGTGCAAACACTTCCATTAACTTTGTACTCAACTCTTTATGAGCTAACCCAGCAAGCGTTTTTCCTTGTTGAAGAGTGTGATATGCAATTTTTTTAAGGCTTGGCGCTGCCATGAACCATTTATTAATTTCTTTATTATCTAACAGATTTGATTGATTAGTGACGAATTAACAAAAAAAAAATTAAGGTCTATGCATATTTGTACATAGACCTTAATTATGTATTTTAAAAATTAATAAAGGAATTTGATTTAAGCGTCATAGTACATAGTGAATTCATGAGGATGAGGCCTTTGTCTTAGCTGTTGAACTTCTTCGTATTTAAGTTCTATCCAGTTGTTGATGAAATCTTCAGTAAATACTCCTCCTTCCGTTAAATATTTGTTGTCACTTTTTAATGCCTCTAATGCATCGTTCAAAGAAGAGGGAACAGTGTCTATTTTTGATAATTCCTCGGAAGGAAGCTCAAAGAGGTCAACATCAACACCATCTCCAGGATCAATTTGATTCTTGATTCCATCAATCCCAGCCATCATCATTGCTGAAAAGGCAATGTAAGGGTTAGCCAATGCATCACCAGAACGGAATTCAAGTCTCTTGGCTTTAGGACTTGGTCCAGTTAAAGGAATTCTTACAGCGGCAGATCTATTACCTTGAGAATAAACTAGATTTACTGGCGCTTCAAAGCCTGGAACTAGCCTTTTGTAACTGTTTGTAGTTGGATTCGTAAATGCTAGGAAAGAAGGCGCATGCCTGAGTATTCCACCTATGTACCATTTAGCTGTTTGAGATAAATTTGCATATGTGCCTTCTCCATAAAATAAGGGCTCGCCACTTTTCCACAAACTTTGGTGAACATGCATTCCTGTTCCATTATCATTAAAGACTGGTTTAGGCATAAAAGTTGCTGTCTTTCCATATTTTTTGGCTACATTTCTGACAATGTATTTGTAAATCATTACATTGTCAGCTGCATTAATTAGGGGCGCAAATTTCATTCCCAATTCATGTTGGCCAGCTCCTGCTACTTCATGGTGATGTTTCTCAATTGGTATTCCTAACTCACCCATCAGTAGAAGCATCTCAGACCTCATGTCTTGAGCAGTGTCATTAGGAGAGACCGGGAAATACCCTTCTTTTAGTTGAATTTTGTATCCAAGGTTTCCTCCTTCCTCTATTCGCCCTGTATTCCATGGCGCTTCTATCGTATCTACGCTATAAAAACTTCCACCTTCTCCTGAGTTGTATCGGACATCATCAAAAATAAAGAATTCTGGTTCAGGTCCAAAGAATGCAGAATCTGCAACACTCGTGCTTCCTAAATAATCCAAGGCTTTTTGTGCCAATGCTCTTGGACATCTGGCATATGGCTCTCCGCTTCTTGGCTCCTGTATTGAACAAATCAAGCTAAGAGTTTTGTGATGATAAAAAGGGTCTATCCAGCTTGTTGATGGATCTGGAACCATCGCCATATCTGACTCGTTTATGGCTTTCCAACCACGAATGGAAGACCCATCAAAAGCAAGTCCTTCTGAGAAAGAGCTTTCTTCAATAAGATCTGAGGCTACAGTTAAATGTTGCCACTTACCATGTAAGTCAGCGAATTTTAGATCTATTAGCTCAATGCCCTCATCCTTAATTTGACGAAGAACATCTTGAGAGGTCTTGCTCATGATGAATTTGATTTGCAACAGAGATACTTAATTATGAACGTAATAAGCGTTTGAATCTCTTTTTGTATCGACAAGCACTTTTTTTAGACTTTTTACAGAAAAATTAGATTATTTTTTGTCTTATTGCGAAAATCTAGCTAATTCCTATTGCAATCCCTAAAAAAAACACCCCGACTTTGCCTATTGCCTTTTAGGCTCGGAAGATATACAAACTGATCTGTTTTCTTGGCCACTCAAATTCTTCCTTCTGTTGATAATCAACATCGTAAAGATTTTGGTCCAACTGTTTCTCCTGAAAGGTTATTGCTTGGGCCAGGCCCATCTAACGCAGATCCTGCTGTGTTGAAAGCGCTCTCTCAGCCTCCCATTGGTCATTTGGATCCCTTCTATGTGGACTTAATGAGTGAGGTTCAAGAGTTGCTCAGGTATGCATGGCAAACTAGCAATCGACTGACACTTCCAATGAGTGGTACTGGAAGTGCAGCAATGGAAGCAACTTTAGCCAATGTTGTTGAGCCAGAAGATACAGTTTTAGTTGCAATAAAAGGATATTTTGGACATCGACTTGCGGATATGGCAGGAAGATATAAGGCAAATGTAGAAACCATTCATAAAGATTGGGGTAATGCCTTCTCTCTTGAAGAAATAGAAGATGCACTAAAAAAACATACCCCAGCTGTATTAGCAATTGTTCATGCAGAAACTTCAACAGGTGTTTGTCAACCAATGGATGGAATTGGTGATTTATGTAGAAAATATAATTGTTTACTTCTTGTAGACACAGTGACTTCTTTGGGAGGCGTTCCTCTTTATTTGGATGAGTGGAAAATTGATTTAGCTTATAGTTGCAGTCAAAAAGGGTTAAGTTGCCCTCCTGGCCTAGGTCCTTTTTCAATGAATGAGAGAGCTGAAAATAAAATGATTAACAGGAAAGATAAGGTTCCTAACTGGTATCTAGATGTCTCTTTGCTAAATAAGTATTGGGGTAGTGACCGTGTGTATCACCATACGGCTCCTGTAAATATGAATTTTGGCATTCGAGAAGCCCTTAGATTGTTGGCAGAAGAGGGATTAGAAGTCTCATGGGATAGACATAGTAAAAATTCTAAATTACTTTGGAATTCTTTAGAAAATATTGGATTGGAATTACACGTTAAAGAAGAACTGCGCTTGCCAACGCTTACAACAGTAAAAATACCAGAAGGCGTTGATGGTAAGGCATTTACAAAACATTTACTAAATAATTTTGGTGTTGAGATAGGAGGAGGTCTTGGTGATTTAGCGGGAAAAGTATGGAGAATTGGTTTAATGGGTTATAATTCAACCTATACTAATGTAGATAAGATAATAAATATTTTTGAAACTGAATTACCTAAGTTTAGATAATAAATTTTTTCGAGATAAAACTCTTTTGTCTTTAAACCAATCCACTATTATCTTTCTTGATTCTTCTTCCATTATTCCTCTTTCAATCAACATATTGTGATGCGCACTTTTATGCTCAGCAAGATTAATAGTTCCTCCAAGTGCCCCTCTCTTGAAGTCTTCTGATCCATAGATAATTTTCCCCATCCTTGCTTGTATTAATGCACCTGCGCACATAGGACATGGCTCAAGATTTACTATCAATGTACAGTCATTAAATCTCCAATCATTATTTATCCAAGATGCTTGTCGAAGCGCAACTAACTCAGCATGACCTAAAGGATCTTTCATAGTTTCCCTTCTATTCTCTCCATAGCCAATACATCTACCTCTTTTATCGAGGATAACTGCTGCAATAGGAACTTCTCCTCTTTCGCCTACAAGTTTTGCCTTGGTTAGCAATCTTGTCATCCATTTTATTTTTTCTTCCTGATTCAGTGCGATTGGTTTTGACAATTTTTTAGATGTTTGGAGAGTTATCAAATAAAATGTTTATCTAGAGATTATTCATTTTTTTTGGTTTGAACTGGATCATCCAATACTACAAATAGAGACTTATTTTCTTTGGACCCTTTTGCTTCGCCTCACAATTTAGATAGAGAACTTCATTCTTTGCTTGCTGAAGCTTCAAGTAGTCTTTGTGATTGGCTTGCTGAATCAGGCGGTCAAGGTCCAATGCCAGATTCATTTGATTTGCCAGAAGTTTCTCCAGCAAAAAAAGGTGTTTCTAACAAAGTTATATTGAGCGAGCTTAAATTATTAATGAATGGTTCCTATAGACCATCTCATCCAGGATCTCTTGCTCATTTGGATCCACCTCCTTTATCAGCTTCAATTGTTGGAGAACTTATTTGCGCAGGTTTAAACAATAATCTCTTAGCCGAAGAATTATCCCCTAGCTTGTCATTCTTGGAAAGAAAACTATGTAAATGGTTTTGTCAGAAGTTGGGTCTTGGCGATTTCTCTGGAGGTGTTGCAGCAAGCGGGGGAAGTTTAAGTAATTTAATGGCTTTAGTAATGGCAAGAAATTTTGCTGGACTAGAAAGTGATGCTAGTGCTGTGTTTTTTGCAAGTGATGATTGTCATGTCTCTTTCTCAAAAGCTCTTAGGATTATGGGTCTGAAAGATGAATCTCTACTAAAAGTTCCTACAGATGAAAATGGTGAATTAAATATTTCTGGTTTGCGTTCAACTTTAGAAAAAACTAAAACAGAGGGAAAGAAATGCTTCGCTGTCGTTGCTACAGCAGGAACTACTGTAAGAGGAGCTATTGACCCACTCTCTGAAATTGCTCGATTTTGCAAAAAAGAAAAAATTTGGCTTCATGTTGATGGCGCGATTGGCGGGGTTTATGGTCTATCAACAATTACTTCAGAAATGGTTCAAGGCTTAGGTTCTGCAGACTCCATAACGGTTAACCCACAGAAATTATTGGGTATTCCAAAAACCTCTTCATTATTACTTGTTGCTAATAAAAACAATCTTTATTCTACTTTTTCAACAGGATTACCTTACGCCGAACCAATTACAGGAAATGACTTTCATGGAGGAGAAATTGGAATTCAGGGAACCAGATCCGCCGAGGCATTGAAATTGTGGATTGGTCTAAGACAATTGGGTGAAGAGGGCATTGAAAAAATACTTTTGGATTCTATAGAAAAAAGATGTTATTTAGAATCAATAATTGATTCATCAAAATTTAAAATAATATCAGGACCTCTTCATCTTTTAGCTTTAACACCGATCAATTATACTTCTTCCCAAGCCTACGATTGGTCTATAAAAACAAGAAACTCTTTATTAGTTAATAAGTTTATGCTCTCAAGACCAATGTATAGAGATAGATATTATTTAAAAGCTGTTATGGGAAACCCTAATACTAAATTTGAGCATTTAGAAATTTTAGCCAATCTTATTAATCATTCAATTGTTTGATACAAAAATGAAAAAGGATTTTCTGGATAAAAAAAATTTATTGGCTTTTATAACAGCTATAATATCAATTTTGATTAGCCTAATTTATCTGGCTTTGGTTTTTATTTTAGATTTTAGAGGTCCGATGAACCCCCCACCCTCGGAGGCCTTGATCTCGGTGGTAGTTTTTTAAATTTTTTTTCAACTAAAGGATCAATAACTCTCTCATAAGCCCTTCGAATAAAACTTTTGAAATACTCATCTCTTTTATTTAAGTTGTAATGATATTCAACAACTTCTTGTATTCCACCATCTCCCCAATTTTGGTCTTGTTGGAAATAAGTAATAAAACTTGCTCCTGCAATTCTAGTGAGCCAAGAAACACTTACACCTTGAATTACTTTGCTAACTATTAATGTTGGGAGTGAAAGACTTAATGTTGAGCTTATTAGTGAAACCCCACCTTGAACTAAACCCATAGTTGCAAGTGTTTTTCCTACCGAAATTGCTAAATTCTTCGCTCTCTCTTTTGTAATTTCAACACCATAGATTTTTGCTATTTCAATTACCATCTGTGCATTAACAGCCGCAGCAGCAATCATATCTATAACAGGTAATGGTGTTAGTATTAATGCTCCGCTACTAAGCCAACCATACTTGTCAACACATTTTTTGGCTGATTGACTTCTTTGCTTAACTAATAATCTTTTACCTTCTTTTCCAAGATTGCTGCATTGAAGCAATATATTATCTGCAATTAGCTCTTCACCTTCTTCATGTAGGATATTTGCTAATCTTCTAATTAAACTATCTATTTCAGGGTCTGGTTGATAGGGCTTTTTGCCAGGTATTGCAATTGTCTGAGGGGATGCGGATGTACAAATAATATCTTTTGGCTCAATAAAATCACTACATCTAGAACTTAGAATTGCGATTAATCTTTTTTCTTCATTTTCTCCTCTTAAATCTATTTTATTAAGAACAAGTAAAAGTCTTTTTCCTGATTTAGATAAACTTCTGATTGTTCTTGTTTCTTCAGAACGTAAATCTCCTTCTATTACTACTAACATTAAATCAGCTTTTCCTGCTTCTATTAGGGCAGTCTTTTCTCTTTCTCTGCCCCCTTTCCCCGCTTCTAATATTCCTGGTGTATCAATTATTCTTATTCCTCTTGGAAGCCCTTTAAGTTTCAGACGGAAGGTTTCTTTTTCTCTTGTTGAGCCCATTTCAGGACTGACTGTACCTACTATTCTTTTTAAAAGAGCTCTTATTAGTGAAGTTTTACCACTAGAGCCAATTCCAAAAACTACTAAAATAATGTCCCCTCTATCTAACTCTATCGAAACCCTATCCTTTTCATCCTTTAGGGCCTTGGCCTTGACTTGGTCATTAATTAATCTGATTAATTGATCAATACTTTTTAATGATTTACCTGCAGCTTGCTTTTTTGTTATCAATGAAAAATCTATTGCTTTCTTCTCGCGCTTGATTTTAAATATCGACTTTAGACTGTTTTGCAACCAATCTATTTTCTTCGAATAGATTAAACCACCTATTAATAAAAGAGTAATTAATACCGCAGGTATATTTATTAATCTAATTACTGCTCCAACTAAGCCTACAAATATCAGGCTAAAGAAAATGATCAATGTGTAAAATATTATTTTTTTTGAATTATTGATTTTCATATAATAATTAATAATTGTTTAATACTTTATTCTTGATTTGTCTTTAGTTATATCAATTATAAAACATATTATAGCAATATTTATTGATACATCAGCTATATTGAAAATAGGAAAATTAATTGGAACTAGTTCAAAAAAATCAAGAACGTAACCTTTGAACAATCTATCAATTCCATTGCCCACCGTCCCACCTAAAAGAAATGCAAACCCAATAAAATTCCAATAGGATTTTGGAGGGTATTTAAAAATAATAGTAATTAATAATAATGAGGATACAATACTTGTAATAGTAAGAAAATTTGTTGAGTTGCTAAAAAGACTAAAGGCAGCTCCTTTGTTTTTTACTAGGGTGAAATTTAATAAATTAGGAATAATATCTTTAGATCTTCCAAAGCCTAATGTACTTAATACTAAGAACTTACTAACTTGATCTAATAAAATAATAAAAAAAGAGTAAGTTAATATTTTCATTTTCCTACTTTTAAGTGAAATCATTTTAATATTAATATACGTTTTAATAATATTGATAATAGACTTATTGATATGCATAGTAATAATTGAGTTGGGAAAGGTATAAAAGTATTTATCAAAATAAGATCGGTTAAAGAATCTACCCAATTCCCAAATATTTTACCAAGAATTAGATAACTAATACCTATAACATGAACGATGCATAATGATATTGCAGTATAAGATGAATAATTGATTAAATTTGCCTTTGAGGTGTTTTTAGCTAAAAAACCACATGTCCATGCAGCAGGAATAAATCCTAATAAGTATCCAAATTCATGAGTTAAGATATAACCTACACTTCCTCCTCCATGAAAAACAGGTAAATAGAATAAACCTATAATCAAATAAGAAATTGCAGAAATTGTTCCTATTTCGGCTCCACAAAGCAAAGAAGTCAAAAAGAGCCCCTGGATTTGCCAATTGCTATGAAGAGGGATATTTGAAAGAGATAGGTCTTCTTGAGGAATAATTATTGATGATGGTATCATTGCGCATATTATGATTAACATTACGCCTGTTATTATTTTTACTCCGCTACTTAATTTGTGCAAAGAATTTAATTAGCATATCTTATACATTATTATTTACAAATTGATTGATATGTCAATAAGATCATTTAAAGCCACTTAGTCATAATGAGATTTTCAGTTGGAGAAAAAGTTTCCTTACAAGTTCCTTTGCCATATTTGAAGACAGCAGATTCTATATCAATGCTGAGACCTCCAGATCTAGTATCTCTCGATGAGGTTGGCATAGTTATTGGAATAAGACAAAATGATTTATTAGAAGTGAAGTTTAGAAGGGGTAATTTCTTGATTCCTTCTGAAAGACTTAAGATTTTGGTTAAAGACAATTGATAATTAAAAAAGATTTGATTAGGTTCTCCAGTCTTTACTGATTTTCTGAATAACATGTTTGTTGCTACAAACGCTTAGAAATGGGTTATTTAAATATTTATTAGCAGCATCCTTTATTTCCCTACTGGTTATACTTTGGAGTCTTAGAAGAATTTCCTTATCGTGATCCTTTTTTAGACCAATTCCTAAAAGATGAACTTTATGTTCAGCTCTTTGACCAATACTCTGCAAGGAATGTGCCAATTGACCACGAAATTTAATCTTTACAAGATCTAATTCTTCAGGAGAGATTTCACTATTAATAATTTTCCCCCAACACTCTTGTAGCAATTGAAGAGTAAGAATTGCTTTCTCTTCAGTTGTAGAAGCGTGCATAATAAATGGTGTTTGATACTCTCTAATAGGATGATAAACCCCTGCTTCGTAAACTACTCCATACTTTTCCCTGAGAACCTTAAATAATAAACTTGACATTCCATAACCTAAGTAACATGATAATAACCTAAGCAAAATATCAGATTTATTGTCATGTCTAATGGTCGCTTTACCTAGTAGCAAAACTACTTGTTTTGTATTTAAGGAACGCTTGTAAATAGTAGTTTTTGGTTTGTTTATCATTTCGATTTTATTATATTTTTTTGATGTTTTATTTTGATCCTTAAGATCTTTACTAAGCCCCTTAAATGCAATTGAATTCTCTATATAATTTTCTATGTTAATTGGAAACTTACCTGAAATTACTAAGTTCTTTTTTCTATAAATTAATGAGTCTGCAAATGGCAATATATCTTCTTTATTAATTTTATTTATAGCATCTATTGATCCGAGTGGATCATGTCCATATGGTCCATCACCGTACACCATCTTTCTCCAGCCATCAAAAGCGAGTTGATATGTACTCTCTTTTTGTCTTTTAATGGCTTTTATAGTGAGATCTTTTTCTAATTCAAGTTGATCTGTTTGAAGTACAGGTTTTGTAATCATCCATCCAATTAAAGGAAGAAGTTTATAAGCATCACTTTCGATACATTTGAGACTTATTAGCAGACCATCTTCGAATGTATCACAGCTTAAATTCGCTCCAGAACTTTCTACGATTTCAGCAATTTGTCTATTATTGTATGGTCCACAACCTCTAAGCATTGTTGAGCTTAAAAGTTGATGAATCCCTTTTTTATCTTTTGGATCATTTCTACTACCTTCCTCTATCCATAGTTTTGCCGACATTATTTTCTTGCTATTAAGTTTATCTAGAATTATGTTCATATTTACTCCTCAGGTTCTGCAATTAATGTAAATGCATTTTCAGGGTTAAATAATGGAAAAATTAATTCATTTAAGCGTGAAGTTGTCCAATATGAAATATCATCTATTGACTTTAATAATGCTTGGTGGCGTCCCCATAGAGCTTGATTTCCTAATGTCGAGGCAATTTGAGTACTCAACTCTAGACCATAATAAATATTGTTTGTAACTAATTTTTTCGCACGTTCCAAGTCTTTATTAGTAATCATATCTCTAGTTAATTCTTTAAGAATATTATTAATTTCTTTTTCAGCAATTTTAAGATTTTGCTGTGGGCAACTTGCATCTAAAAGAATTAATCCACCCTCTTCAAGAATTTGTAAATCTATATCTATTGATTCAATAATACGTTTTTCTTCTCTTAATTCCTTAACAATAACACTACTTTTACCCTCGCATAACATTGTGGCAACTATTTCTGCTCCCAAAATTAAAACCTGCTCTTTTGCCTGTGGTAATTTCCATGCTTTCAATATTCTTCCTCCTTCAAGCCTTGGAATAGATTCTTTTTTATAACCTTTATTAAAAATAGATTTGTTGCTTAAAACTGTCTCTTTTGAGATTTTTTTTAGTTCCTTAAGTTTACTATTGTTAATTATTGAATAAATTTCTCTTGGCAAGTCTCCTGCTATACATAGTGTGCAGTTTTTACCTACATAATGATTTTTGTGGAATAGTTTCATTTGCTTAGGATTTATACTTCTAACAGTTTTTTCATCACCCAGTATTGGTTTCGAATATCTATGAGGTGTTAAACATTCCTTTAACAATTTCATATAAATAATTTCATCTGGTTGCTCAATATTTTGCGCGATCTCCTCTAAAACTACTTTTTTCTCCATATCAAAGGCATTTTGTTCTATTTTAGGAAATAATAATAACTCTAATATTAATTTTAGTCCTTCTTCTATCTTTTCTGGGGGTACTAGAACGTGATAGTGAACATCGTCTAACCCAGTTGCTGCATTACTACTTCCACCAAGAGATTCAATTCTTAAATCGAATTCACCTTCTTTAAGGTTTTTACTTCCTTTAAATATCATATGCTCTAAGAAATGTGCAATCCCTTCTTCACCTTTCATTTCATAAAGACTTCCTCCTTTGCACCAAAAGTCAATACAAGTCAAAGTTGATTGTTCTATATCAGCTACAACACATGTAGCACCATTAGGTAATGACCAATGATTTACTTTCATTCTAAATATCTTAAAGCAGGTTAAATCTTTATGCCATATTAATATATGCTAATTTTTGAATATTAATTTCATATTTATATGATTTTTATATCTAATATTTTATTTCATATTTAAATTATCCTTATTTACTTCTTTTACTCTTAGTATCTTATTCTTTTTTTATTCACAACCTGTGAACCTTTGTGCTTATTCACTTGTCTTTAAATAAAAAATTTCTTATTTACTTCTTTTAGCCTTAAGAATCATATAATATTGTGTAAGCATATATAAATAGACAGTTTTACGAATTTTAGCCAAACCCTTTTAGCTTGAGTTATTAGTTTTGGATTCAGTTTTTTGCACTCAAAATAAATTGAATCCTCTTTTGCTTGAGGCTTTCGAACTTATCAAGAATAAAATAAATTCGTTGACTGATGTGGCTTCTCTACACATTGACCCTAAGTTGAACAAGATTTACGGCAACCTAAACAAAGAGGAATTATTTATTATCAACGAGTTTTATCAAGCAAAAGGATTTAGAAAAATTCATTTGGAAGTTGCAAAGCTTGGAAAAACATTGCAAATACTCCATTGTGTCTTTTTCCCTGACCCTTGCTATGAACTTCCCATATTTGGTGCTGATTTGGTAGTTAATTCAAATAATATTTCCGCCGCCATTCTTGATTTGTCTCCTGTTTGGGAACATTTGCCTGATCATATTAGTTCTCAAATGAGATCTTTAAAAGTCCCTAAATTTTATGAGCGTCGGAAGCCGCCAGAATGGGGATTTATCTTTTCTCCTTATTTATGCTTTATTCGTCCAGTTGATTTTCTCGAAGAAAAATTATTTTTAGAACTCATTGATCAGTATTTGTCACTATTGTTGTCCTTATTAGTTAAGGTAGGTGTAGACGATGTTAATTCGTTGGATACAATGAATAGACTTAATTATCAAAAACGTTATTGCTTAAATCAAAAACGTAATGATAAAACCAGAAGTATTTTAACTAAATATTTTGGTTCGTCTTGGGCGGATGAATACATAAATAAAATTCTTTTTGAATGTTAGTTATGTTTAAATATTTATCTTTAAAGTTTTTATTTCTTCTAGGTATAACACCTCTTTGCCTGGTCTTAATTAGTGGATGTAAAAATAAAGATTTAGAAGTAAATAAAACTCTCAAGGATATTGAAGTTGTTGATAGGATTGAGGGTGTAGCTGCTTTGGGCCAATTAAATCCTCTTGGTGAAGTAAGAAAATTGGCAGCTCCAAGTAGTGGAAGGGGTGGGACACCAAGATTATCTAAATTATTAATTCGAGAAGGTGACTCTATTACTGAGGGACAGATCCTAGCGGTTTTTGATAATCGTCCTAAACTTGAAGCTAATTTGAAATCTGCTCAAGCTAA
This sequence comes from Prochlorococcus sp. AG-402-A08, assembly GCA_003279585.1. Lineage (GTDB taxonomy): Bacteria > Cyanobacteriota > Cyanobacteriia > PCC-6307 > Cyanobiaceae > Prochlorococcus_B. The sequence goes on from QCHH01000001.1 coordinate 142,970, forward strand.
TTTAAATATATTAATGAGTGAAATCAGTATAAAAAAAAGGGAAATTAATAGATATCAAAATCTTGTTGATAAAGGAGCAGTCGCGGAAATTGTTTTAGACAAGATGAAAGACGATTTGTTTATTTCTGAGACCAGGATTTTAAGGCTTAAATCTGCTATCGATGCAATTAACGTTGATTTGGAACAAACACAATTAAAAAGTCCAATTGATGGCATTGTTCTGCAAATATTATTTCGTGAGGGAGAAAGACCAAATTCGTCTGGAGTAATTAAAGTTGGCGCTAACCAATTAATGGAAGCGCTTATTGAAGTGTATGAATCAGATATAGACAGAGTTCAAATGGGTCAAGCTGTTAATTTGATTAGTGAGAATGGAGGATTTAATGGGTCTTTAAGTGGTCAAGTGAGTTTGATCAGCCCACAAGTTAGGCAAAGAAGAGTGCTTTCAACCGATCCAACTGGCGATGCTGATTCAAGGGTTGTTGAGGTTAGAGTCAAGCTTGATAATTCATCTGCAAAAAAGGTTTCTCACTTAACTGGAATGAAAGTCATTGCTCGTTTTCAGCCATAGTGGAATTAAATAATTTTTTTAAAAAAAGAAAAATACCTCTTGCTTGGCTTTTGCTGACAAGACAACCCTTGAGAATAATGGTAGCTATTGCAGGAATAGCATTTGCTGGAATATTGATGTTTATGCAATTAGGTTTCAGAGATGGTTTGTTTGACGCAAGCGTTACTGTTCATAAGTTATTTGATGCAGATCTCGTATTAATTAGTCCTCGCTCAAAAAGTTCAATAAGTATGAGTGGCTTTCCTCGAAGAAGATTAATTCAAGCCATGGCACATAGGGATGTTGTCGGAACAACTGCTGTTAATTGGAATTTTCTGCTTTGGAGAAACCCTGAAAATTTATCAACAAGATCTATTCTTGCTTTAGGTTTTGAGCCAAGTAAGCCACTATTGATTGATTCTGATTTTGAAAGAAAGGCTAAAACTCTTAAAAACAAAGGAAGGGTTTTGTTTGATGATCTTTCCAGAGATGAATTTGGTCCTATCTCTTCATGGTTTCAATCTGGACGTTTGGTTGAAACTGAAGTAGCAGGTAAAAGAGTAAGAGTTTCCGGAATAGTTAGTTTAGGTCCTTCTTTTGGTGCAGATGGAAACTTAATAACTAGTAGTGAGACATACTTAGAATTATCTCCTGGTAATCCCAAAGGAAGTATTGAAATTGGTTTGGTAAGGTTAAAGAAGGAATCAGACATTGAGAAAGTTGTTAGATCTTTGAATTTAAGTTTGCCTAGTGACGTTAAGGTTTTGTCTTTGAAATCATTTATTGATTTTGAAAAGAATTATTGGAAAAGTAGTACATCGATTGGATTTATTTTCACATTGGGAGCTGCAATGGGATTTATTGTTGGGTGTGTAATTGTTTATCAGATTCTCTATAGCGATGTAAGTGATCATTTACCTGAATATGCAACCTTAATGGCTATGGGTTATAACTTAAGAAGCTTACTAGGAGTTGTAGCTAGAGAAGGATTAATTCTATCAATTATGGGATATATCCCAGCTTATGTTTCAGGACAAGCTTTATATTCCTTGGTTAGATCATCAACTAAATTACCTGTTGAAATGAGTTTTACTAGAGCATCAATTATATTTTGCTTGATACTTTTTATGTGCATGGGGTCAGCATTAGCAGCTATGAAAAAATTGGCAGATGCTGATCCTGCTGAGATTTTTTGATGAATAAATTTAATCTTTTAATTTTAAATAATTTATGAGAAATATACATAATAATACTTTAAATATTGTTTCTTTGAATCATTGGTACGGGCATGGAGAAATGAGAAGGCATGTTCTTCAGTCTGTCTCAATGGAAATTTCTCCTGGTGAGGTAGTTTTACTGACGGGTCCTTCTGGATGTGGAAAAACAACTCTTTTAACTTTGATTGGAGCTCTTCGTAAAGTTCAAGATGGTGACCTCAAAGTTTTTGGTAAACAACTTTTTGGAGCCAGCAGAAAAACTAGACAGAATCTTAGAAAAAACATTGGAATGATTTTTCAAGGACATAATCTTTTGAGATGTCTTACCGCCGAACAAAATGTCCAAATGGGTGCTGATCTTTTAAATGGATTTTCATATAAGGCTAGAAGGGCTCAGTCTAGAGAATGGCTGAGAGCTGTTGGATTAGAAGACCACTTGTCTAAGCTGCCGCATGATTTATCAGGTGGGCAAAAACAGCGAGTTGCTATTGCCAGAGCACTTGCTGCTAGACCAAAATTATTATTGGCAGATGAACCAACATCTGCTTTAGATAGTTCAACTGGTAGAGAAATTGTTGATTTGTTGAAAAAACTAGCTTTAGAACAATCCTGTTCAGTCTTGATGGTTACTCATGATCCGAGAATATTGGATGTGGCAGATCGTCTCTTGCGAATGGAAGATGGCCAAATATTGCCTTCTGTTTAGTAAATTAGTTAGATATAAAATTTGTAGGTACTTTGGTTATGTCCAAAAGAAGAAATCTTAAGAAAGAGAAGCAAGAGAGAAACAGAGCTTATGCCAGAAAATTTAAGAAGCGTAAGCTTCGCAATGATGGTAGGGGAGAAGGTGCAGGTAATGGTGTTACCGGCACTGCAAATAACGGTGGAGCAGCTGATTAATAAATCTCTATTCAAATCAAAAAATATTTTTTTTAAACTCTTTAATTTAAAGTGTTTGAACAACAACCTTTGATTTTATTTTGTAATTAAGGATGTTAATTAGCGTTGTCATACCTACTTACAACAGGCTTCCGATCCTAAGAAAGTGTCTAGATGCGTTAGAAAATCAAATTTTGAATGATGAAATTCACAATTTCGAAATTGTAATAGTGGATGACGGATCAACAGATGGAACAGTTGATTGGCTAGGCAATAATTTTGAGAGTTATCCTCATTTGAGACTCTTTGAACAACCTCATGGAGGGCCTGCTCTAGGAAGAAATCATGGAGTAGAAAAGTCACAAGGTGATTTAATTGTTTTTATAGACAGTGATCTTGTTGTTGATAGATATTTTTTAACTAACCATGTTAATTCTTTGATCACAGCTTGGGAAAAACTTGGTAATCGAAAATGTTTTACCTATGGATCTGTCATAAATACTTCTAATTTTAATAATCCAACTTCTGAATCTTTTAAACTTCAAGACTTGTCTTGGGCTTACTTTGCAACTGGAAATGTTGCTATAGATAAAAAGGTTTTAGAAAAATCTGGCCTTTTTGATAACTCTTTTCGGTTATATGGTTGGGAAGATTTGGAACTAGGAGAAAGGCTGAGAAATATGGGAGTTAAACTTATCAAATGTCCAGGAGCTATTGGATATCATTGGCACCCAGCATTAGCTCTTGATCAAATTCCTAAGTTGATTCGAATTGAGAAAGAGAGAGCAAAGATGGGATTAGTCTTTTATCGAAAGCACCCAACATGGAGAGTTAAATTTATAATTCAATTCACTTTTTTTCATCGTTGCCTTTGGGAATTTTTAACTTTTGGTGGACTTATCAATACAAAGACATTAAGACCACTTTTGGCTTTTCTCATAAAGAATGGTCAATCAGGCTTGGCGATGGAATTGTTAAGACTTCCTCTTAATTTGATTGGAGTGAGACAAATTTTTAGAGAAGCATCATTAATTGGTCTTCGGTGAACCATGGTTTGTTAAATTAGTAAAGTAATTTCTAAAACGCACACCTGACTGTTTCGGGTGATAAACAAATTTTGATTTTCTAATCATTATTTGATTTATCCCTGTTGGGTGGAGGCGAACCCGGAACCCACAAAAAAACATGGCTGTAGTTTCTCTCTCAGAGATGATGGAAGCTGGTGCTCACTTCGGGCATCAGACAAGAAGATGGAATCCCAAGATGTCTCGTTACATCTATTCTGCTCGAAATGGGGTTCATATTATTGATTTAGTTAAAACCGCTGTTTGCATGAACAGCGCATATAAATGGACAAGAGGAGCAGCAAGAAGCGGTAAAAGATTCCTTTTTGTGGGTACTAAAAAACAAGCTTCAGAAGTAGTTGCTCAAGAAGCTATTAGGTGCGGAGCTTCCTATGTAAATCAAAGATGGTTAGGAGGTATGCTCACAAATTGGACAACAATGAAAGCAAGAATTGATCGGCTAAAAGATCTCGAAAGAATGGAATCGAGTGGTGCTATTGCAATGCGTCCAAAAAAGGAAGGAGCCGTATTACGTAGAGAATTAGAACGATTGCAAAAATACTTGGGGGGGCTTAAAGGCATGAGACGACTTCCTGATGTTGTTGTTTTAGTTGATCAAAGACGGGAAACAAACGCTGTTCTTGAGGCTAGAAAACTTGATATTCCATTGGTTTCAATGCTTGATACTAATTGTGATCCAGATCTTTGTGAAATCCCAATACCATGCAATGATGACGCTGTCCGATCAGTTCAACTCGTGTTGGGGAGATTAGCTGATGCTATCAATGAAGGGAGACACGGCCCAAATGAATAGATAGCATATTTAGTTAATAAATTATTATTTACCTTTTTTTTTACTACTCAAAATAAAATGGCTGAAATAACAGCAAAACTAGTTAAAGAACTGCGAGATAAGACATCCGCAGGAATGATGGATTGCAAAAAAGCCCTAATTGAAAATAAGGGTGATATGGATAAGTCTATTGAGTGGTTAAGACAAAAAGGCATTGCCAGCGCCGAAAAGAAATCAGGCAGAGTTGCTGCTGAGGGCGCCGTAGGGAGTTACATTCATACAGGTTCTCGAGTAGGTGTTCTTCTAGAATTGAACTGTGAGACTGATTTTGTTGCTAGAGGGGATTTATTCCAAGGGCTTTTGAGAGACCTATCTATGCAAGTGGCCGCTTGTCCAAGTGTTGAATATGTAAGTGTTGATCAAATTCCAGAATCAATTGCCAATAAGGAGAAAGAAATAGAGATGGGAAGAGATGACCTTTCCGGCAAGCCTGATCAAATAAAAGCTAAAATTGTTGAAGGAAGAATAGGAAAGAGATTGAAGGAAATGGCGCTCTTAGAACAGCCATTTATAAAAGATAGTTCAATAAATGTTGAAGAGCTAGTAAAACAAGTTGCTGGTAAAATAGGAGAAAATATTAGGGTTCGTAGATTTACTAGATATACTCTTGGAGAGGGAATAGAGGTCCAAGGATCTGACTTTGCTGAAGAGGTTGCATCAATGACTTCAAGTTGATCTTGTCTGAAAAAAAACATTCATTTGATTCTGATTTTGATCCTTTAGATCAAATAAGTTTACTTAAAGAAAAATGTAAAAATATATCTCCTCATTTATATAGGGTAAATTCCTTTTATCTAGAGGAGCTAAGAAACTTACTTCCTCAAACTATAAAAACTTCAATATTCTCATTAATTACTGATAGAATTGGAGACGATTTTGGCTTCTCAACAGTCAGCTCAAGAAAAACTTTTCAATTAAAAATTGATAAATTAGTTTTAGATAATATGTCACTAATAACAATTGAACATTTAAATCAATTGGCGAAAAAGATTGATGAAGAAAATTTTCATCATTTAAATAATGCTAAAAATGAAATGTCAAATGTAACAAATATGAAAGATTATTCTGAAAAATCAGAATCTCATAGTGCTGCTAATTCAATTAACATAAGTTTAATTCCACCATTGGAGAATTTATCAATTATTGAAGGATGGCATGGAGAATTAAAATCCCCATATTTACTAGATGATAAAGAACCATATTTTAAAAGTAAAATATCAGAAAGTGAAGATCTAATTAACAATATAAACAATGAATATGATTCATCAAAAGATGATGTTAAGAATTCCGATGCCTTTAATTTAAGGAGTAGCGATATTGAAATTCTACAATCAATATTTGCATTGACAGATGAATCCAATGGAAGTGATATAAATTCAAAAACAGAAGATTCATCTCATGACTCTAGCTCTTGTGAAGATGTGAAAAATAATAGATTTTTACCACAATCACCAATTGGACTATATGAGTGGATGATTTCCATAGATAAAGCTTTGGTCCGAAGACTGCGTAACCTTTCACATTCCATTAATACTGAGCTTTTAAAATCTGGCTTGGTAAATACACTTGTTCCAATTAATATTTTAGATGCTGCATTGTCAGGTCAATTAATTTCTTCAAAATCTATATCAAATATTCTTACTTTTAAATTACCATCGAATAATCCATTGGCTTCTGCCGGATTAGATATTGATTGCTTATTAATTACCCCTTCGGATATGGAATTTGATAATCCAAGACTTAGAAAAAGTAGAGCCAATATTAAACATTATCAAAATGTACTGTTGGGTATGATTAAACAACAACGTTATTGGCAAGGCCGCTCCATAGCAGAAGAGGTTAATAAAGAATGGTGGAAAGATACAACAAAAATCTAAGCAGTAGTGATTCAAAATATAATCCTGATAGCAAGTCAAGTGATCTAATAACTTGGATCCGATCTTTACAGCAATCTTTAACAGTTGAGGTCGATCACGGGTTCACAAATATTCAAGGGAGAACAAATAGATTTTCTTACTTTGTAAGTGGATATTTATTAGGTGGCCCTTCCAAAGATTTTAACGAGTGTGATTTATCTAAATTAAAGGAATTAGCTTTAAGTTTTGAAAAATATTCAACCATGTCTACTGAAGATAGACGTAGGCTAATAGTTAAGACAAGGCAGGTTCTTCATAATCTATACAAATACCAAGAAGGTACAGAGATAACAGAGTCAATAAAATTAAAGATAAGAAGACCGGATGACTCTATTGTCTATAAGAGAAATTCTTTGAAAGATTCAATAAGTTTAGGTAGTCCGATTTCAGCTATTAAGGGCGTGGGGCCTAAACAAGCTGAGAGATTGTCCTCTTTGGGTCTTATTTTAATTCGCGACCTCATAAATTATTTTCCTCGTGATTATGTTGATTACACTTCTTTGAAAACTATAGATAAAAGTCAAGCTGGTCAGAATGTTACGATCGTCGCAAAAATTAGACGATGTAGTTCATTTAAAAGTCCTAAAAATCCAAATCTTTCAATTCTTGAGTTGTTGATAAAAGACAAGACAGGAGGTATGAAAGTTACTAGATTTTTTGCAGGTCGCCGAAATAGCAGTATTGCGTATGTGAAATCTCAGCAAAGTTTGTACTCTGTTGGCGCGACTGTTGCGGTAAGCGGGCTAGTTAAAGAAAGTAAATATGGCAAATCATTAATTGATCCTTTAATAGAAATTATCGATAGTCCTAATAGTTATTTAAAATCAAGAACTATTGGCCGGATATTTCCTGTTTATTCTCTAACTGAAGGAATTACCGCTGATAAATTCAGAGATCTTGTTCAATCGATACTTCATTTGACATCTGACATAGAAGAGCCACTTCCGAAAGATACATTAAAAAGACTTGACCTCCCTACCAAGAAAAAAGCTTTTTTCAATATTCATAATCCTGAGAATTCGAAAATTTTAGCTAAATCAAAAAGAAGAATTGTATTCGAAGAGTTTTTATTGCTGCAGCTTAGTCTTCTTTTAAGACGTGATTTACATAAGAAACGTAATTCTCCTCAATTAAATATTGGGCTAACTAGCAATAGCCTAGTTGCTAAATTTTTGAGTATTCTGCCTTTCTCACTCACAGATGCACAAAAAAGGGTTTTGAAGGAAATTGATTTAGATATAGTCAAATCCGAACCAATGTCTCGACTATTACAAGGAGATGTAGGGAGTGGAAAAACCGTTATTGCTATTTCAGCACTCCTCTCTGCAGTCCAATCAGGATGGCAGGGGGCTTTTATGGCGCCAACTGAGGTGCTTGCTACACAACATTATCAAACACTGAGTAAATGGATTCCTCAACTTGAATTAAACGTTGATCTATTAACTGGTTCCACCCCCAAGTCTCGACGTAAAGAAATTCTTACTGATTTAGTAAATGGATCTACAAAAATTCTTGTAGGAACTCATGCATTATTTGAAGACCCAGTTGTCTTTGAGCGACTTGGTCTTGTAGTTGTAGATGAGCAGCATCGCTTTGGTGTTAAGCAGAGGAACAAACTTTTGAATAAAGGCTTACAACCACATTTGCTCACGATGACTGCTACACCCATTCCTAGAACCTTGGCACTTACTCTGCATGGTGACCTCGATGTAAGTCAATTAGATGAGCTCCCCCCTGGTCGAACGCCCATCAATACTAAGTTGATATCACCAAAAGATAAAAAGTATGCATATGATTTAATAAGGAGTGAAATCAATAAAGGACATCAAATTTATGTTGTTCTACCTTTAATCGAAGAATCAGAAAAACTTGAACTTAGCTCAGCTGTTGACGTATATCATAAATTGTCTACTGAAATTTTTTCTGATTTTACTGTTGAATTACTCCATGGCAAAATGAAGAACATTGAAAAGCAAGAGGTCATTCGTAATTTTCTTAACAAAAAAAGTGACATATTAGTGTCTACTACAGTTATAGAAGTAGGTGTTGATGTTCCAAATGCCAGTGTGATGCTAATAGAAGATTCTGATCGTTTTGGACTTGCTCAATTGCATCAATTAAGGGGACGTGTTGGGAGGGGAGCGTCCAAGTCATACTGTCTGTTGAGCCATCAAAATAAAAACAGATTATCCAGACAAAGATTAGAAGTTTTGGTTAATTCAAATGACGGATTTGAAATCTCAGAAATTGACTTGCGTTTTCGTGGACCAGGACAAGTCTTAGGAACTAAACAATCGGGGTTGCCTGATTTCGCCCTAGCATCATTAGCTGATGATGCTGATGTACTTGAACTTGCCCGGAATGAGGCTCGTGATATTTTAAATTCTGATCCTGATCTTACAAATAACTCTATGCTTCGTTCGCTAATCAAAGAACAGTGGCAGAGATTAAAAATTGGTAATAAATTAAATTAACTTTTTGAAAAGTTCTCACTATTGAACTGGTTTGTTTTTATGGCTAAACTTAATTAAATACTTTTTAAGCGATTAAAACTTATACTTAATATTCTCTACAAATGATGAAGTTGAGACCTTGGAATTCTTTAAAAATAAATGAGTGTAATGAGCCTTTAATTTCTATTCCAAAATCCATATTTCGAATAACACCTCATCCTTATATGTCGTTAGGTGCTCCATATTTAACTGGAGCGGATCCATGGGTCTTACGTAGAAGTGTTTTAAAAAGATTGGTATGTGCGCAACAACACCTTTCCGAGATTAATCCCCAATTACAGTTGGCTTTGTTTGATGCTTGGAGGCCTATCTCTGTCCAGAATTTCATGTTTAATTACACAATTAAAGAAATTTGTAAGTCGAAGGGTATTGATATTAATGATCTATCTTTAAATGAAGGCATCAATGATGTTATTGCGGAGGTTGGTCGTTTCTGGGCAAAACCATCTTCTGATCCTCTTACGCCGCCTCCGCATAGTACAGGTGCTGCTGTTGATCTGACACTCGCTGATATGAATGGTAAACCATTAGATCTAGGCGGTGAAATAGATTTTATTGGACCTGAATCTAGTCCTGACTTTTATAAGAATGACTCTTTGAAGATGCCTTATTCAAAACATCATATTTTTCAAGATAGAAGATCTCTTTTGTTCTCAGTTATGGAACATGCTGGATTTGTTCAACACCCAAACGAATGGTGGCATTTTAGCTATGGAGATCAGTTATGGTCTTGGTTAAGTAAGAAAGGAGATTCTATTTATGGCGCTGCATTCGAGGTAAGTAATGACATTACACTTTCAGAACCAAGTTTAGTCACATGATCTCCAAGACTTGAAGAGGTTCCAGTATCTTTCCAGCTAAGAAATAAAGGCTCTAATGTCTTCTCTAATTCATTGATAGGCATCTTTTGTAGATATGGAGTCCCCAATCTTTGTAAATTAGTGCTACCACCAAGCCATAGTTGATATTGATTTAAACCACTACCAACTAGAGCTAACTCTGCCATATATGGGCGAGCACATCCGTTTGGACAGCCGGTAACTCTTACTAATATTGATTTATTGATATCTAGTCTTTTTAATTGATTATTTATTCGCTCCAAGAGTTCTGGTAAAAATCTTTCTGCTTCTGTCATAGCGAGTCCACATAAAGGTAAAGCTGGACAAGCCATTGCATGTCTAGCTATGGGATTGGGACTTTCTGGATTTTTAAAACCAATATTCATGAGAGCTTTTTTTACACTTACTTTTTGATAATTACCAATATTACATAAAAGTAAATCTTGGTTTGGAGTTAAACGTACATCTAATGCGAATCTTTCTACTATATCTCTTATCCCTTTCTTTATCTCTCCGCTAAGCCTACCTGATAGTAGAGGTAGGCCAACAAACCATAGTTTATCAGATTGTTTATGCCAGCCTAAATAATCTTCAAGTATTGTATCCCCTTCGTTCCTTAAGGCGTGAATCTGTTTTGTAAAATATTTCGTTGTTAATTGTTTCTTAAACCAATCTACACCCATGTCATGCAGGACATATTTTAGTCTTGAGTGTCTTCGGGTTTTTCTATCTCCATAATCCCTTTGGAGAGCTAAAATTGATTGAACTAGCTCTAATATATATTTCCCTTCTACAAAACCAATTGGATCTGCTGTCCTCGCAAATGTCGAATCCAGGTTGTGTGTTCTACCCATACCTCCACCTACATAGACATTACATCCCTCTATAGCACCTTTTTTGTTCGTAAACGTCACTAGACCAATGTCATGAGTTAGGATATCTACAGAGTTATCCCCTGGTACAGTAGTTGCACATTTGAATTTTCTTGGTAAGTAGGTTGCACCATATAAAGGTTCGTTTTTGTCCCCGCTGAAAACACCTGGATTTCGTTGCAACTTTCTATTCTTTTTTACTTTAGAAGTTGGCTTGATAGCATATTTCATTTCGCCATCAACCCATAAATCAATGTATGTTTTCTCTGCTTTATGGGGCGACAAAACATCGGCAATATCATTAGCTAATTTTCTCGCAGCCGGATAAGATCCTTTTTCGTAGGGAGCAGCTGGAGCCATAACATTCCTGTTGACGTCTCCACAAGCAGCGAGAGTTGATCCCATTGACCTCACTATTGTTCCTATTACTTCTTTGATATTTTCTTTTTTTATTCCATGCATTTGGAAGCATTGACGAGTGGTCGCTCTAAGTGTTTTATTCCCTAGTCGATCAGAGAGATCATCTAATGCTACAAATAGGGCCCCTGGGACTAAACCAGCTGGATTTCTTAACCTCAGCATCATTTGCCAATCTTTCCCTGTACCACCTTTTTTTCTATATTCCCGATCGTCTTGTTGATAACTACCGTGGAATTTTAAAAGTTGTACTGCGTCGTTTGTAAAGTGATCACTGTCGTTTAATAGTTCAGTTTGTAGAGGTTCATTTAAGTAATTACTATCAGCCTTAAATTGTTCAAATTTCGCTCTAGGTGAATTATTAGCGATGCAAGGTGAAAGAACAGTCTTCTCTATTCTTCCATCATGTGTACTTCCATTATCCTCAAAATTCATTAGAGCTTCAATAGCTGCTTTACTGAATCCAGCATCTTTCAAGTCTTTTTCTATGTTTTTTGGAGATTCTTTTAAATTGCCATTCTTAATCGCCTCGAGTCTTATATCCTTAGGCAAAAAATTGTTGATTTCTATTGCTTCTTCTTCTCTGAGCTTTTCATCGAATTTTTGTTGAATAGCTATTTCAGCTGACCTTATGTTCTCTTCGGCTTCTTCTTTCGTGTTTCCTATTTTTTTTACTACATCACATGTTCCAAAAGCATCCCTTAATTTACCTCTAGGTACAGCAACCCTCAGGTAAAAACCCGATCTTCCTGGTATTTGTATAATCTTAGGCAATGGTACCTACACCGGTACCTACACTGTATCATTTTTCGTGTAGGTTAGTGCCTAATTGTTCTAATAAAGCCATGAGTGATCAAACATCCATTCATTGAGCATTAAATTTTTTCTAGGACACAGAACGTAGAAGTAATTCAAATTTAGATCTAATGTTATTAAGAACATAAGGAAATTTTTTTGTCTACTTACCTTTTAGAAATCGGTACTGAGGAATTACCAGCAGATTTGGCTGAATCTGTTATTTCCCAACTTGAATTAAATGTAAATAATGACTTGAATGCTTCTCAAATCAAATTTAATGAAATAAAAGTCACTACTACACCTAGAAGAATCGCATTACTGATAGAAGGGATTGCTCAATTTTCTGAAGATAATATTGAAGAGATAAAGGGGCCTCCTGTTGCTCAAGCTTTTCATGATGGTAAACCTACAAAAGCTGCAATTGGTTTTGCAAGAAGATATGATCTCTCTCCTGAAAAATTAGAGATTCGAGAAACGCCCAAGGGTTCATTTGTTTTCGCAAAAATACTTGAGAAAGGTAAGCCCGTTGAGAATTTGTTGGCTGACTATTTACCAAGATGGATCAGCAAAATTCAAGGGAGAAGGTTTATGAGATGGGGTAAAGGTGATTTTCGCTTTTCGAGACCTATCCGTTGGATTGTTTCTATGATTGATTCAGAAGTTTTACCTTTTAAAATGTCAGGGTGCGATCCAGACATTCAAATTGGTAAAATTTCAAGACCGCATAGGTTGCATGGATCAACATTAGAAATAAAAGACGCGAAGACTTATTTTGATCAATTGCAGGATGTCGGAGTAGCCGTTGATAGGAATAGACGCCTTTCAAGTATCAATAATTTAGTTCTTAATCATGAAATAAATAATAAAGTTAAGCCAGATCTAACTGAACCATTATTAAAAGAGCTGTCAGATTTAGTTGAGTCTCCTTTGCTTGTTACTGGGAGTTTTGATGAATCTTTCCTTGATTTACCCCCTGAGGTTTTATCCACAGTAATGAAGGTTCATCAAAGGTACATACCTTTATATAAAGTAAATAATGTGTTTGATCCATTATCACTGGACTCTAGAAATATTTTACTTCCGAGTTTTCTATGTATTAGTAATGGACTATCTTCAGCAAAAGAAAATATTATTTTAGGCAACGAAAAAGTATTAAAGGCTAGGTTTTCTGATGCTTCATTTTTTATAAAGTCAGATTTATTAATCAAAAGCTCTGCGCGTATTAATAAATTAAAGCATGTAACTTTTGCTGAAGGATTAGGTTCTTTATATGAGCGCGTAAATAGGATTGAATGGCTTACTAAACTAGTTACATCAACTCTTAAATTTGCTCAAGAGGATATTGAAAAATCTGTGAAAGTTGCACATTTTTCTAAACATGATTTAGTTAGCAACATGGTTGATGAATTTCCAGAGTTGCAAGGAATTATTGGATCAAAATACTTACTTCATGAGGGTGAATCCAGAGATGTGTGCCTGGGTGTTTTGGAACATTACAAACCTAAAGGAACTGCAGACTCTCTTCCCTCAAATAATCTTGGCAATGCAGTTTCTTTGGCTGAGCGTTTTGAATTGCTTTTTAGTATTTATATTAAGGGTGAACGACCTACTGGTTCATCTGATCCATATGCTTTGAGAAGGGCTGCAAATGGAATATTGTGCATTTTATGGAATAAAGATTGGCAATTAAATATTAATGAAATACTAAATAATTCACTGATTTATTGGCAGCAACTTTTCCCTTCTCTCTCTTTTGATATTATTACTCTTTCGTGCGAATTAAAGGAATTCTTTCGTCAAAGGATTATAAGTTTATTAGAAGAGAAAGAGATAGACTTTGATATTATTCAGGCAATTGCAGGAGATACAACTTCTACCTCAAAATTATTAGATGATTCAACAGATGTTTATTTCCGTACTTCATTATTAATGGATATGAGGAAAGATAATACACTTAATTTGTTGCAAGCTGTTGTAACGCGAGCCTCTAAGTTGGCAGCTAAAAGTTCGATCCCCGAAGACGTTATAGATCCTTCAGATTTTGTAGATGAATCACTATTTGAGAAAGCTTGTGAAGTTGAAATGTTTAATGTTTTGGAGAAATTAAAACCTCTAGCGATAAACGGTGATCGTGTTAAATATAAATTGTTAGCTGATGGCCTGGTTTCAAGTGCTGAAACTCTAGCTAACTTTTTTGATGGAGAAGGAAGTGTAATGGTTATGACGGATGATATTAATCTAAGAAACAACAGATTAAATCTACTGACAATACTTAGAAACCAGTCTTTGAAGCTTGCTGACTTCAGCAAGCTTAGTTAATTTTCTAAGTTGATATTTTTATTATTTTTTACTGGTTTTTATACCACCTTTAATTGAACTTACCGCTAACATTTTGTTAACTTCTTTATCATCTCTTACTGCACTTGGTACTGGCTTGTATGTGCTTGGTGCTAGTGCCTTTCCTCTTAAAACAGAACCAATTGTTAAGAGGGTAAGTTTTAATTGTTGAAGCGGCTTCATTGCAACAACAGTTTTATAGAGATAACTATCGAATGTAAGTCTTTGAACATCCATATCGCCACACATTTCTACAAAAGCTTCTCTTGCGCCATCACTGGTATAGAAAATTCTTTGGAGAATATCTAAAACTGTATATGTGGTTCCATACTTTTTATCCCATTTTTTTAAATATTTTTTTAGATCATTCTCTGTGGGTATTACTTTTCCATTTTTACTTGATTCTACAATTTGCTCGGCACACATCCTTCCACTTTTGGCAGCAAAATAAATTCCTTCTCCTGAACTTTTGGTTACATAACCGGCGGCATCTCCAACTAGAGCCATTCTTCCAACAACTCTTCTTGGCCTAGGATGCTCAGGAATTGGGTGAGCTTCTACTTTGATGACTTCTCCATTCACAAGTCTCTTCTTTGCTCTTTCTCTTACACCAATCTGGAGGCTTTTTATCAAACCACCATTTTGTTTCATTGTTCCTGTTCCAGCTGCAACATGGTCATATTTTGGAAAGACCCAACCATAGAAATCAGGTGATACATCTGTGCCTACATACATTTCTGCCCTGTCTTCGTAATACTTCATTTCCTCTTTAGGAAGTTTTATTCTTTCTTGAATTGCTACTGCATAGTTGTAATCACCAGCATCCATTGCTTTTGCAACTCTGCTAGTTGCACCATCTGCCCCAACAATTAAATCCACCTCAAGTTGCTTACCTTTCTCTTCAGATTGGTCATTGAGGACTTCTGTGTAATGAAGTGTATATGGACCTTGTTTATTAGTACCAGTTTCTATTTTTGATACCAATCCATTTACTAATGTTGCCCCAAGTTCTGCGGCGCGATTCCTCATGAAAGAATCCATTACTTCACGTCTCAGCATCCCTATATATTCTTTGTCGCTACCTGGATAAATATCATCCAAAATAATATCTACTTCTCTATTTGATGGGGATATCATTTTCATGTTTCTGACTTTCCTATCAATAATTGATTCAGGAAGTTCAAATTCAGAAACCATACATAACGGAATGGCTCCTCCACATGGTTTTGCATTATCAAGCTTTCTCTCGAAAATCCAAGTTTTAATTCCTGCTTTAGCCAAAATTTCTGCAGCGCATGATCCACTTGGACCACCACCAATGACAGCAACTCTTAACATCTTTGGATGAAAAATTTAGTTCTCTATATATAAAACTTACATCCTTATCTCATAGAAAGTATAAAGATTGGAGATACTCGTTACTATCGAAACATCATTTTTGTGAATTTCAATTGTTTAGAGCATAAGCAGATCGTATGAATTATCAAGATGACATCCCTCTGGCCAAAAGGATTAGATCCATCAAAACCCTTACTAGCAAGTCTTTTTTGCTTTTAGGACTTCTATTAGTTGGACTTGTTATTTCGTTTACTTACTTAGCTAATAAATCATTTTTACGCCAAACAAAATCTTTAGATGAATCGATTAACTCCTCTGAGACAAATCAAAATAAAAGTTTGTTGGGCCATCTTCCTTACCCTGAGGCTTCAAAAGAGGAGTTAATTCTTTTCTCCCCGGGTATTTACGTACATAAAGAAATTTATGAAAATTTTAAGGAAATGCAATTTATGGCGGCTCAAAAAGGGGTCTCTTTAAAACTATTAAGTGGTTACAGATCAATTGATTTGCAAAGAGATATTTTTTACGAAAATAAATCTATTAGAAATCAAACGGCTGTTGAGCGTTCTATGGTTTCAGCTCCTCCTGGCTATTCTGAACACAGCACAGGGTATGCAATCGATGTTGGTGATGGTGATTATCCAGGTACGCATTTTGAGGTTGAATTTGAACAAACCCCTGCTTTTAAATGGATGAAGAGGTTTGCCACTAAATATCATTTCGTTCTTTCTTTTCCACCCAACAATAAACAAGGAGTAACCTATGAGCCTTGGCATTGGAGATTTGAAGGCACTGTTAATGCTTTGAGGAAATTTGAAGATGCTAATAAAATTACAAAATTCAAATAATTGTGATTTAATTTTTTTTTACTTCTAATTTTTATTCGATATTTTAATTGGCTTTTAAAACAGCTAAATGAAGTCATGGTGAGATATTCTTTAAGTTTCTATTACCAAGGAAATTTTAATTTTTTAAATTATGAGTTTTGATATACAGGCCATAAGGAATATCGCAATAATTGCTCATGTTGATCATGGTAAGACAACTTTAGTTGATGCACTTTTAAATCAATCTGGAACTTTTCGAGAGAATGAGGAAGTCCCAACTTGTGCGATGGATTCAAATGACTTGGAACGTGAAAGAGGGATAACAATTCTTTCGAAAAACACTGCTGTTACATATAACGACACACGAATAAACATTGTTGACACTCCAGGTCACGCAGATTTTGGAGGAGAAGTCGAGAGAGTTTTGGGTATGGTAGATGGCTGTCTTCTTGTTGTTGATGCTAACGAGGGACCAATGCCACAAACTCGATTCGTTCTAAAAAAAGCTTTAGAGCAGGGATTAAGACCTATTGTTTTTGTCAATAAAATTGATCGTGCAAGAGTAGAACCTGAAACCGCGGTAGACAAAGTTTTAGATCTATTTTTAGAATTAGGAGCTGATGATGATCAATGCGATTTTCCTTATCTATTTGGGAGTGGATTAGGTGGTTTTGCAAAGAATGAAGTCAAAAGTGAAAGTGATAATATGAAACCTTTATTTGAAGCAATTATTAGGCAAGTTCCTCCTCCAGTTGGCGATCAGAACAAGCCCTTACAATTACAAGTCACCACTCTGGATTACTCAGATTTTTTAGGAACGATAATTATTGGAAGAGTACATAATGGTGTAATTAAAAATGGCCAAAGGACTTGTTTGATAAAGGAAGATGGGAGTTTAAAAAAAGGAAGGATTAATAAACTATTAGGATTTAAGGGGTTAAAAAGAATTGAAATAGATGAAGCAAATGCTGGAGATATAGTTGCCTTGGCTGGTTTTGAAGATGTTTCTATTGGAGAAACCGTAGCCTGTCCTGATGAACCAAAGCCTTTACCTCTGATAAAGGTAGATGAGCCAACATTGCAAATGACTTTTGTTGTAAATGATTCTCCATTTGCAGGTAAAGAGGGCAAGTTTGTAACCAGTCGTCAGTTGAAGGATCGTTTAAAGAAAGAACTTCTTACGAATGTTGCATTAAGAGTCGAGGATACAGATTCTCCTGATCGTTTTTCTGTCAGCGGAAGAGGAGAGTTGCATCTAGGAATTCTTATAGAGACAATGCGAAGAGAAGGGTATGAATTTCAAGTTTCTCAACCACAAGTCATTTTTAGGACCATTGATGAAATCAAATGCGAGCCTGTTGAGACACTAGTCCTTGATGTTCCTGAAGCTTCTATTGGTGCATGTATTGAAAGCCTTGGGGTAAGAAAAGGAGAAATGCAAAATATGGAAACGGGTACTGATCATCGAACTCAACTTGAATTTGTTATCCCATCAAGAGGCTTAATTGGATTTAGGGGGGAATTTATTCGTGCAACAAGAGGTGAAGGTATTATGAGTCATTCGTTTTTTGAATACAGGCCATCAGTAGGAGATTTTGAACAGAGAAGAAATGGAGTCCTTATTTCATTTGAAGAGGGTGTGGCTACTTTTTATTCCTTGAAAAATGCAGAAGACCGTGGACAATTTTTCATTACTCCTGGAGCCAAAGTTTATAAAGGAATGATTATTGGAGAGAATAATCGCCCACAAGATCTTGAATTAAATATTTGCAAGGCTAAACAACTTACTAACATGCGATCAGCTGGTGCAGATGAGTTAGATCAATTGCAATCCCCAATTGAAATGACATTAGAAAGAGCACTTGAATACATTGGGCCAGGCGAGATGTTGGAAGTTACTCCTGAATCTATAAGACTCAGGAAAATTAATACAAAGAAAAATTTGAAAAAATAATGACTCTTATAAATAAACAAGATGATTTATTTATTAATGATTCTCGTTTTGAAATAGGAATGAAATTATTTAATTCTTGTCAGTGGTACAAATCTCATGATGTTTTTGAAGAGATATGGCATGAGACTGGCGGACCTGAAAGGCAGTTATTACAGGGCATATTGCAAGTGGCTGTTGCACAAGTTCATTTAGAAAATAGAAATTTAAATGGGGCGACGATACTTTACGGAGAAGCATTGGGTAGATTAAAAAAATTTCAATTATTTGATTTAGGATTAGATGTTTTAGGACTTTCTAACTGCGTTTCAAGGAGATTAGAATTTCTACAAATGGGTAAGGATCTTGATGGATGCAGCTTGCCCGTTCTAAGTTTCCTTTGAAAACTTTGTTAATCTCTTATAGTTTTCTATTGAAAGAACGATGATTTCATATTATTTTTCTTATTGTCATTTTTTGTTTGTGTCAACTTTGATTGATCCGAATTATATAGATCGACATTCTGCATAAAACAAAATGGAATTTAAAAGAATCAATCAAATTCAATTGCCTGATCAGCGTTTTTATGAGATATTTTTACCAACATTATTTATAATTATAGGTTTATTTGGTGTATTTAATCATGCTCTTTGGAGAGATGAGATGCAAGGATGGCTGGTTGCTTGGCAAAGTGATAACTTAATAGATTTGTGGAAAAATAACGCACCATCTGGACATCCTGTCCTCTGGTCATTATTAATTTATTTTTCAAAAAATCTTACAGGCACACCTGTAAGTATGCAACTTATGCATTGGCTTTTAGGTAGTTCTGCGATTTTAATTTTTTGGAGATTTAGTCCTTTTAATGTAACTACTAAAGCCCTATTTACTTTTGGATATTTTCCTTTTTGGGAATATTACTTTGTATGTCGACATTATGTTATTGCAGAATTAATAATATTTACTTTTTGTTCTATTTACCACTTGAAAGAGAAAACGTACATACCATTTTCTTTATGTATTGGCCTTTTGGCTAATACACAAGCTTTGTCTTGGTCATTAGCATTTGCTATTGGAATGACTCTTGTCCTAGATTGGTTTTTAAATTCTAATCAAAGAAATAATTATAAAAGGAATAAAAATTGGATTCTTGATTTAACTACTAGTATCGCAATTTCCTCTACATTATTAATTTTTGGAGCCTTTAGTCTTCTTCAAGTAAGAGATTCAGTTAAGTTGCTTTCTTCTTTTATAGATATACGTCACTTTCTTAGAGTGATAGGTCAAATCTTTGGAGGATATATGCTTATTATTCCTAATTCAAGTAGATTTTTTGATTTGGTTTTATGCGCCTTAATTACTTTGATTTTGCTTGTTAGTACAATCACATTTATTAAATTTTATCGTCCAGCGTTAATTTATTTTTTTAGCGGCATTATATTTTTATTTCTATTTAACTATTTTTTATTTTTAGGTGATGGATCAAGACATTATGGATATTATTTTCTTTTAATTATCTCCTCATTATGGCTAGCACTATCGAATCAAGATCGGCGATTTACTTTTTCTAATCACCAAAATTTATTCACAAAAGGCAATTTATTTTATTTCCCTAGATTACTTACAATTTGTTTAACTATACATTTGGTTGTTGGTATTCATATGGTTATCAATGATTTCAGGATTCCATATTCTAGTGGAAGGGAAACAGCTCAATATATACAGACTAAAGGATGGGAGGATTTTCCAATATTTGCAACTAGAGATGTTGAAGTGGCTACAGTATCTGGTTATCTTGATAGAGAATTCTACTTGCCTGAATTGAATGGTTTTGGAAGTTATGCTCAGTGGTCTAATAGGCTTATATTAGACAGAACTAAAACACTGGATGAAGTCCAAGCTTATTTAGATAAATTTCCTAAAGTAAATAAATTATTACTACTTTTAAGCAATAGATCATCTATTAAGAATTTGGAGCCAGGTGAATCTCTTTACTTTGAAGAATTTAAGTTAATTGCTGATTCAAAATTTGAGAACTCCTTTCATGATTCAGAGATGTTCTACTTATATTGGGTTGAGAGGAATGTTGATTAACCTTATATATAAAAGGTATAGTTTATTATCAGATAATTAATATGTATAAGTTTCTCCCTGATAGGTTCCATTGAAATGACTCTACTTATTGAGAGTTTGGACTTAGCCTTATCCAAAAAAACTATTGTAAAAAACGTTAATTTTAATGTTAAGCCTGGGGAGGTTGTTGGTCTTTTGGGACCAAATGGTGCCGGTAAGACTAGTACTTTTAACATGATTGTTGGCTTGATTAGGCCAAACAAAGGCAATATTTACTTGGAGGGAAATAGCATAAAAAATTTTTCGATGACAAAAAGAGTTCAATTAGGAATAGGTTATTTGCCTCAAGAACCTAGTGTTTTTAGAAATCTTACAGTTATTGAGAATTTAGATATTGCGCTTTCTCAAGCTAACTTATCAATTTCTTTATTTAGGAAAAGACGTGAAGAATTGATTGAGGAATTTAATTTAGTCTCCTTCCTTGATCGTTTTGGTCATCAACTTTCCGGTGGGGAAAGACGTAGATGTGAAGTAGCAAGAGCTTTAGCTGTGGGACGCTTGGGCCCGAAATTTTTACTTTTAGACGAGCCTTTTGCAGGAGTTGACCCTATAGCTATTAATGATCTACAAATTTTAATTAGGAAATTAAAAAATAAGAATATAGGCATATTAATTACTGATCACAATGTTAGAGCAACATTGGCTATAACCGAACGCTCTTATATTCTTAATCAAGGCGAAATACTTGCTAATGGATCTTCAGATCAACTAAAAAGAAATCCTCTAGTTAAAGAGAGTTATCTCGGTAATTCATTTGATTAATTAGCTATGTTTAATAACTTATTCTTATTATCTAGGTTTCAAAAGTTATTAGAGAGAAAGTTGAGAATTATTCCTTTGCTAGATAGATGGATATTTTTTGAGTTATTACCACCGTTGTTTTTTTCAATAGCGGCTTTTACCGTCGTTTCCCTTTCAGTAGGAGTTGTTTTTGATTTGATAAGGAAAATAGTTGAGATTGGTCTACCTCTTTCGGTGGCTATTCAGATCCTATTGCTAAAGCTTCCTAGTTTTATTGTCATTTCTTTCCCTATGGCAATGTTGCTTTCCACTTTGTTAGCTTATGGAAGTCTTAATGATAATAGTGAAATAAAAGCATTAAAAAGTATTGGTATATCAATTTATAGAATCATATTGCCAGGGCTAATCTTATCAGTATTCATGTCATATATGACCTTCATTTTTAATAATAATATTGTTCCTAGTACAAATAAAAATGCTGAAATTATTTTGGCTAATTCATTAGGTAGATCTTTTGCCAATGAACAGGGAGAAGATATTATCTTTTCAAAAAAAGGTGAAATTTTAGACCCTTATTCTAACTACAAAAAAAGTGGAGTTACTCATCTTTTTTATGCTTGGAAATTTATTGACGGACAGATGTTGGATGTCACTGTAATTGATTTCTCAAAACTAGGTTTCACTCAAATGCTTAAGGCAAAAAAAGGAATTTGGAATAATGACAAAAACAATTGGGAATTTTTTGAGGGAGATATATTGACACTTAGTCCTGATGGTAGCAATACAAGAACTAAGTTCATGAGTTTTTTATATCCGTTTGGTACTGAACTTACTAATATTGCAAGCTTGCCAAAAGATGCAAATGATATGAATCTTGGAGAGGCGAATACTGCTATGGAGTTATACCAAAGTAGTGGAAATATTAAAGAAGCAAGAAGAATGAAAGTAAGAATTCAAGAAAAATTTACTTTGCCAATAGCTTGTTCAGTTTTTGCTTTAATTGGATGTAGCTTTGGGGTAATGCAAAAAAAAGGAGGAGGTAGAAGCCAAAGTTTCGGATTAAGTATTATTTTGATACTTATCTATTACATTTTGAGTTTTAGTTTTAGCTCTCTTGGAGTCAAAGGAATAATAAATCCTTTATTTGCCGCTTGGTCGCCTGTGTTTTTGTCTATGTTAGGAGGAGGCTTTTTGTTAAAACAGGCAAGCAAATGACTTGGTCTTTCTTAATATTATCTAGTAGCTTTTATCAATGGTTGATTTTCAGTTAAATAATTCTTCTATTGACCCTGTTGTTCTCCTTGGGTTTGTAGCCTTCTTTTCCTTATTAATCGCACTGCCTATTTCATTTTGGTCAGTTGCTGGGAGCAGTAATTCCTCCAAATCTAGATTTTTAGTCGCAACCTCTAATCTTTTCTTAACTAGTCAATTGATCCTGAGATGGTGGCAATCTGGACATTTTCCTATTAGTAATCTCTATGAGTCACTTTGCTTTTTGACTTGGGGTTGTACGTTGACTCAACTTTTTGTAGAAAGGGCATGGCGTTCTCCAATAATTTCTGCAGTTGCGACTCCTATCTCATTGCTTTCAATAGGCTTTGCTAGCTTTGTTTTGCCAGAGAATTTGCAATCTTCTGCTCCTCTAGTTCCAGCACTTCGTTCTAGCTGGTTAGTAATGCATGTAAGTGTAATTATGTGTTCTTATGCTGCATTACTGGTAGGTTCGATTTTGTCTTTTGGTGTCTTTCTTGTTGATGGAAAAAAGAAATTTAATATACGTAATAGCTCCTTTGGCTCTGGTTCATTTAGGCAAAGTTCGGAGCTATCTCTTAATGATAAAAATGAGAGCTTGAATTCAATACAACCGGTTCAATTTACAAATGCTGAGCAACTCGATTCTTTAAGTTATAGATCAATAACTGCTGGGTTTTTGTTGCTTACAGTTGGTCTGATTAGCGGTGCTGTTTGGGCTAATGAAGCTTGGGGTAGTTGGTGGAGTTGGGACCCTAAAGAAACTTGGGCTTTAATATGTTGGTTGGTTTATGCGGCTTATTTGCATACTAGGCTAACAAGAGGATGGCAAGGTAAAAAGCCTGCAATGCTAGCTATTGCAGGCTTTTTTGTTATTATTGTTTGCTATATAGGAGTAAACCTTCTTGGAGTTGGTTTGCACAGTTATGGTTGGTTCCTCGACACATAATAAATAACTAGTTATCAATTATTTCTCAACAATTATTCCACTCTGTGCGTCAATCGCAACTTTTCTTAGTGCGTCACAACCTTCTTTAAGCGTTGGGTAAGCAAACATACCACTTCCAGCTATGAAACAGTTTGCTCCTGCAGCGCAACATTGAGATAATGACCAATCTGCTTTTATTCCTCCATCAACTTCTATATCTACGTTGTATCCATTTTCTAAAATTATTTTTCTTAATTGAGTGATTTTGTTGAGCATTGTTGGAATATATGCTTGCCCTCCAAATCCTGGATTAACTGTCATTACTAGGACGTGATCAACCATATCAAGCACATCCTTGACCATATCCATTGGAGTATGAGGATTAAGTGCTACGGAGGGAGACCCTCCTAGTTGACGAATCCTGCCAAGAATTCGATGAAGGTGAACATTAGCTTCAGCATGAGCAATTACGACCCCTGGCTCTCCATTTGAACCCTTACTTGCTTCTACATATCCCTCAAGCATGGTTTCACAATTGTATTGACTAACCATTAACTGAGTCTCAAATGGAACTTTGCAATACTTTCGGCATGCTGAAATCATTTCTGGGCCGAATGTGAGATTTGGAACAAAGTTCCCATCCATTACATCAAATTGAATTCTATCTACACCTGCTAATTCAAGGTCTTTTACGCATTGGCCCATATTTGCCCAGTCTGCTGGCAAGACGGAAGGGATTATTTGAACTGGGCGATGTTCAGAAAAAATTGCTGACGAAATGGATTGGATCATTGTTTTTGTCTTTTTGCAGAGATTCTATTAATTCATGGTCACAAGTTCTAGTGTGACCATGCACTGATACAGTAATTATTGCTTATCAACAGATAATAAGTTTTTTGTGAGTACTTTTTTCAGAGCATTTTTCAATGCCCTCAATTACTTACAATATTGTCTGCCTTAAGGCGTAAATTTCTTTACCTAGCTGCAAAAAGTGGATCGTACTCTCGTCCAAGAAATTCTTGAAGTAGTTGAGCAAGCTGCAATTGCTTCGGCTCAATTGACTGGTTTGGGTCAAAAAGATGAGGCTGATGCCGCTGCCGTAGAGGCAATGCGAAAGAGAATGGGAACGATTCAGATGCAAGGAAGGATCGTAATTGGAGAAGGAGAAAGAGATGAAGCTCCAATGCTTTATATCGGAGAAGAAGTTGGATCAGGTACAGGTCCTGGAGTTGACTTTGCTGTAGATCCATGCGAAGGGACAAATTTATGTGCTAACAGCCAACGTGGATCTATGGCTGTTTTGGCAGCCTCGGATAGGGGTGGTTTGTTCAATGCTCCAGATTTTTATATGAATAAATTAGCTGCACCTCCAGCAGCTAAGGGCAAGGTTGATATAAGAAAAACTCCTACAGAAAATATAAAAATTTTGAGTGATTGCCTTGGTATAGCTATTAGCGACTTAACTATTGTTGTTATGGATAGAGCCAGGCATAAAAATCTAGTTTCTGAAATCAGATCTACTGGTGCCAGGATTCAGCCTATTTCTGATGGAGATGTACAGGCAGCTATCGCATGCGGATTTGAGGGGACTGGTACACATTGTTTGATGGGTATTGGCGCTGCTCCTGAGGGGGTTATTTCAGCTGCGGCCATGAGAGCACTTGGTGGTCATTTTCAGGGGCAACTTGTTTATGATCCTGCAATAGCTCAAACATCAGAATGGGCTGACTATACAAAAGAGGGAAATATAAAAAGATTGAATGAAATGGGCATAACTGATATTGACAAGATCTATGAAGCAAATGAACTTGCGTCAGGAGACAATGTCGCTTTTGCTGGCAGTGGAATAACAGATGGATTGCTTTTTGATGGAGTTAAATTTGAAAAAGATTGCACTAGAACTAGCAGCCTTGTTATTAGTACGCTGGATCAAACAGCGAGATTTACTACTACGGTTCACATCAAAGATGGTGCTCAAAGCATCTCTTTGAAGTGAGATTTAAGTAAGTGAAGTAAGGGGCTATTTATGCATATTGCTGTCGTCGGTCTTAGCCATCGCACGGCCCCAGTCGAAGTGCGTGAAAAGCTAAGTATCCCAGAGGAACTTGTTGAAAAATCTTTTAATAGTTTAAAGAAAATTGATCAAATACTAGAAGTTTCCATATTGAGTACATGTAACAGGCTAGAAATTTACAGCTTAGTTAAGGACCCGCAATTAGGAATAGAAGCGATTAAATCTTTTCTTCTTGAATTTTCGGGTCTTGAAGATGATATTCTCTCCCCTCATTTGTTTAACTTTGTCCAAGAGAAAGCTGTTTCTCATGTTATGAGGGTTTCCGCTGGTCTAGATAGCTTGGTTTTAGGAGAAGGACAGATCCTTTCTCAAGTAAAAAAAATGGTCCGTCTTGGTCAAGACCATCAAAGTCTAGGACCTATTTTGAATAGATTATTAACTCAGGCAGTCAGTACTGGTAAACGCGTAAGAAGCGAGACAAATCTAGGAACTGGAGCAGTTTCTATAAGTTCTGCGGCTGTAGAACTAGCTCAATTAAAACTTGGTCAAGCGCATGGAAAAGATCAATTAATGACTTTAGAGACCGAGAAGATCGCTGTTGTTGGCGCAGGTCGAATGAGTCGTTTGTTACTTCAGCATCTTCAATCAAAAGGATGCTACTCACTTACACTTCTAAACAGAACTAAAAAAAGGGCCGAGGATCTTTCAGCAGCGTTTCCCGATATTCAAATTGATTGTCAATTAATTGATGAGCTTGATAATTGTTTGTCACTCAGTACTCTCGTATTTACAAGTACAGCTGCTAATGAGCCAATTATTGATGCTGCAAAATTGATCAATTTAGATAGAAAACCTTTGTTACGGCTTATTGATATTGGAGTTCCGAGAAATATTTCTTCTGATGCAAAATCAGTTTCTGGGATTGAATCTCATGATGTTGATGACCTTCAAGAAGTCGTTTCAAGAAATCAAGAAGCAAGACAAAAACTCGCCCTAGAAGCAGAAGGACTAATAGAGGAAGAATGTCGTATTTTTCTAGAATGGTGGGATAGTCTAGCGGCTGTGCCAACTATTAATTGCCTTAGATCTGGTTTGGAGGCAATCAGAAAAGAAGAACTTCAGAAAGCATTAAGTAGAATGGGACCTGATTTCTCTGCTAGAGAAAGAAAAGTTGTCGAGGCATTAAGCAAGGGTATTATCAATAAAATTCTACATACTCCAGTCACAAAATTAAGAGCACCTCAATCTAGAAATGATCGTAGAGATGCTCTTGATGTGATTGAAAAACTTTTTAATCTTGATGTTTCTAGTTCTTTAAACAAGCCCAAAAGCAACTGATATTGTTATTTACTTTTGAATTTCTTACTACATATCACTTTTTACTGGATTAATGAGCACTCTATCCAGTAGGTTTGCTCCGAATAGCCTATTAATAGTGCCTTTATGAAGAGAGTACTTGCCATCATTCTTGGCGGTGGGAAAGGATCACGCCTATATCCATTAACGAAAATGAGGGCAAAGCCTGCTGTTCCATTGGCGGGTAAATATCGACTAATAGATATTCCTATAAGTAATTGCATAAATTCGGACATCAGTAAAATGTATGTTCTTACGCAATTCAATAGCGCTTCACTCAATAGACATATTGCGCAAACTTATAATCTCAGCGGACCTTTTGGGCAAGGCTTTGTAGAGGTTTTAGCTGCTCAGCAGACACCAGAAACACCATCTTGGTTTGAGGGGACTGCTGATGCTGTACGTAAATATCAATGGCTTTTTCAGGAGTGGGATGTGGATGAATATTTGATTCTCTCTGGAGATCAGCTTTATCGAATGGATTACAGCTTGTTTGTTGAGCAGCATAGAAAAACAGGAGCAGATTTAACAGTTGCAGCCCTGCCAGTTGATTCAGCGCAAGCTGAAGCATTTGGATTGATGCGCACTGATGATTCTGGGAATATTAAGGAATTTCGTGAGAAACCAACTGGTGATTCTTTGAAAGCAATGGCTGTGGATACTTCAAGATTTGGCTTGGAAACAAGTGAGGCTAAAGAAAAACCTTATTTGGCTTCAATGGGAATATATGTTTTTAGTCGTTCCACTCTTTTCGACTTATTAAATAAATTCCCCTCCTATACAGATTTTGGAAAAGAAATTATTCCTGAGGCCTTAGGAAGAGGAGATAAGCTAAAAAGCTATGTTTTTAATGATTACTGGGAGGATATCGGAACTATTGGTGCATTTTTCGAATCAAATCTAGCTTTAACTCAGCAACCTACTCCTCCATTTAGTTTTTATGATGAAAAGTTTCCTATCTATACAAGGCCTAGATATTTGCCACCTTCAAAAATTGTAGATACCCAAATAACTGATTCAATAGTTTCCGAGGGATCAATACTTAAATCATGCAGTATTCACCACTGTGTATTGGGAGTAAGGAGTCGGATTGAAAGTGATGTTGTACTAAATGAAACCCTAGTTATGGGATCAGATTTTTACGAGTCATATGAAGAGAGAATCGCCCTAAGAAATGGAGGAGGTATTCCCTTAGGTGTTGGTCAGGGAACAACTGTTAAAAGAGCAATTCTCGATAAGAATGCTCGAATCGGTGACAATGTAACGATAGTCAATAAAGACAATGTTGAGGAAGCTGATCGAGCAGATCAAGGTTTTTATATTCGTAATGGAATAGTTGTTATCGTCAAAAATGCCACAATTCCTGATGGAACAATTATTTGAATTTAATTTAATTTTCTAGAAATTTAATAAGCCTAGTTTTTTCGAGATTTTATTATCAAATATTTATTAAAGAATCCTTCATCCCTGACATTGAGCTATTTAATGCAGCGAAATGATTCCACAGTCGTCACACTAGCTCAAGTAGAAACTTATTAACTTAATGACCAAGGCACATTTTGGATTAGTCGGTCTTGGAGTGATGGGAGAGAACCTTGTTCTTAATGCAGAGCGTAATGGTTTTTCTAGTGTGGTCTATAACCGTACTTATCAAAAAACTGAAGATTTTCTTTTTGGTAGGGGGTTAAATAAATCAATTCAAGGAGCGAAGGATCTTCAAGAATTTGTTTCAAAGCTGGAACGTCCAAGAAGAGTACTAATGATGGTTAAGGCCGGAGCAGCTACTGATGCTGTCATTAATCAGATTTCACCTTTCCTCGAGGAAGGTGACTTGCTCATCGATGGTGGAAATGCCCAATTCTTGGATACAGAAAGAAGAGTAAAAGAACTTGAGAGTAAGAGTTTTGGATACATCGGGATGGGTGTATCAGGTGGAGCGAAGGGTGCATTGGAAGGACCTAGCATGATGCCTGGTGGCACAAAGACTTCTTATGACGCCATAGAGAGTCTGTTAAAAAAAATGGCAGCGCAGGTTGAAGATGGACCTTGTGTGACTTATATCGGCCCAGGGGGGTCAGGACATTTTGTTAAGACCGTTCACAATGGAATTGAATATGGCATTGAGCAAATTTTGGCTGAGGCCTATGACTTGATGAAGAGAGTTTGTGGAATGAGTGGGGATGAGATGGCTTCTGTTATGGGCTATTGGAATAAAACTGAAGAACTTTCCTCCTATCTTGTTGAAATTACTGAGGCATGTTTAAAAGTTAAGGATCCTGATGATAATTCCGATCTTGTCGAAAAGATAATGGATAAGGCGGGTCAAAAAGGTACTGGCTTGTGGACAGTTGTCAGCGCGCTTGAACTTGGAGCTTCTGTCCCAACTATATATGCATCTTTGAATGGAAGGGTTATGAGTTCGATGAAAGACCAAAGAAATTATGCAGAAACAATTTTGAACGGCAATAAGCCTTCGTTTGTTGATTTTGGAAAGGCTTCTGATGGAATGCCCTTGCTTATGGATGCAGTTGTATTGGCTACAATAGCTAGCTATGCCCAAGGTATGGATATTTTGCGACTTGCTTCTGATGAATATAATTACGATCTGGACATGCCCTCTATAGCTCAAATATGGAAAGGTGGTTGCATAATAAGGTCTACTCTTTTGAGTCGTATACAGGACGCATTTAAGATAGATCCGAAGTTAAGCAATCTTATTCTAGATAGTTGGTTTACTGAACAGGTAAATAATCGTCTTTCTGGTCTGACTAAGGTTGTTTCTGCTGCTGCTAATGCTGGAATTCCAGTTCCGTGTTTAAGTAGCACTCTTGATTATTTAAATAGCCTTAGAACCTCTAGACTTCCCCAAAACTTGGTTCAGGCAATGAGAGACTGTTTTGGTTCTCATACTTATGAGCGCGTAGACAAAGCTGGATCATTTCACACTGAATGGATTGATTGAGATCAATGACTAAATACGTAATTCAAGTTTCAGAAGACAAAAACTCTCTCGCTCAAGCTGCCTCTGATTTGATTGCTCAGATTGTTGAGTCAACTTTAAAAATTAAAAATAAAGCAAAAATTGCCCTTTGCGGTGGTTCGACTCCTAAGACTGCTTATTCTTCATTGGGTAAAAAAAATCTTGATTGGATGAACGTCGATTTGTTCCTTGGAGATGAAAGATGGGTTGACAATGAATCTCAAGATAGTAATTGCTTTCTATTGAATAATTCATTATTTAAAGAAGGTAACCCTTCTCTAGATGCATCATTTTTTAGGGTTTCAACCGTTGAATTAGCATCGCCAGAGGATAGTGCTAAAGATTATGAAAAAATTTTGAAAAATAATTTGGATGGAGATCCACCAAAATTTGATTTAATTTTATTGGGCTTGGGAGATGATGGTCATACAGCCTCCCTCTTCCCTGGTTCGGATGCATTGTTTGAAAGAGATAGCTTAATAACTGTTGGCGAAGGTAAAGGTCATAAAAGAATTACCTTTACTAGTAAATTACTCAGTTCAGCAGATAATGTGGTCTTCCTAATCAGTGGATCTTCTAAGCAAACGGCTCTTAAACGTCTACTTGATCAATCAGAATCATGGGAGCGAACACCCGCAAAATTAGTTTCACCAAATTCTGAAATTATTGTCTTAGCTGATAAAGATGCTTACCCATCTTTCTAGTTAGATTATTGTATGAGTAGAGCAAACTTCTTAATTGATTCCTAATTCACCACCGACTGAAATTTCAATAACTCCTCTCATGCAGGGTTCAGAATTTTCAGATTGGAAATCTCTGAATGACACAATTATGGGCGGCTTAAGTGTTGCAAAGTGTCGTTCTTCAGAGAAAGGCTTATTTCTTGAGGGTAACTTAGTAGAAGAAGGAGGTGGCTTTGTTAGTTGCCGCTCTCCAATTTTTGATAAGCCTTTTGATCTTTCCAAATATTCCGGATTAATTCTTGACGTTGAAGGAGAAGGGAGAACATTGAAATTTGCGATCGCTTGTGAAAAGAAACCTTTATCACTATTAAATCTTCTAAAAGGTGATATTCGCTGGGTTGCATCAATACCCACAAAGAAAAATGGAGTTAGTAGAATAAAAATACCTTTCAAAGATTTGGAACCGGCTCGTCGAGCAAAGCCTGTTCGACTACCTCTTAGTTTTGATCCCACATGTATCAATAGATTTCAAGTACTCCATTCAAAATTTGGTCAGCCAGGCAAAATGAACTCAGGATTTTTTGCTGGTCCTATCAAAGTCTTAATTAAGTCAATTAGTGCATACTCCTGATTCGAAAGATAGCTTGATAGCTGAAGTTGCCAAAGCAGCAGACCTTTGTATGAAGCCATATGTTCATTCTGTTTTTTTAGAAAATCAATTAGATGATGTTAATGAGCTTGATGACTTGATTTTTAAAATTCAATCTAGAAATATAGACGGCGAAAGAGAAGAATCTATGGATATTGAACTTGAAGTGTATAAAAGTGGGAATGAAGTAAATATGACTATATCTTGGAAATCATTAATTGATAGGCCGATATTATGGCAAGGGAAGCATGCTGTTTGGATGGATAGCTCTTCTGGTGTTCAATGCGAAACGCCTTCATATGGAAAACTTTTTGAGGCCCTTGCAAGAAGACTCAGGACTGTTTTTAAGGCTTCATTAACCTGAACTATATTTGATCGGTTGTAGCTCCTTGGCTTGATGAACTTACTAGTCTGGAATACTTTCCAAGAATGCCTGTCTTGTATCTAGGCTTTGGCTTCTTCCAATTCTCTCTCCTCCTAGCTAGTTCTCGGTCTTCAACATTTAACTGAATTAACAATTTATTAGCGTCAACAGTAATACTGTCTCCTTCCTCTACTAACCCAATTGTTCCTCCAACGGCTGCTTCTGGAGCTACGTGACCGACCACTAATCCATATGATCCCCCACTAAATCGGCCGTCTGTAATTAGTGCAACTTTCTCTCCCAATCCTTGACCTACAATTGCTGATGTTGGAGAGAGCATTTCTCTCATCCCTGGTCCTCCTACAGGCCCTTCATATCTAACGACTACTACATCTCCAGCTTTGACCCTATTGTCTAGAATTGCAGCTAAGCATTCTTCTTCACTCTCGAAAACCCTTGCAGGCCCTGTTAAAACAGGAGTTTTGACCCCACTGATTTTTGCGACACTTCCTTCACTAGCTAAATTTCCTTTGAGAATAGCTAGATGTCCTTTCTTATAAATAGGATTTGATATTTCTCTGATAACAGATTGATTTTCTTTGGGCTTTGAGGGGATATCTCTAAGAACTTCTTTAATTGTTTTACCTTCAATAGTTTTGCATTCTCCATGAAGCATTCCTGCATCGAGGAGTAATTTCATTACTTGAGGAATCCCCCCGGCTTGATGTAAGTCTACAGTTACATATTTACCGCTTGGCTTGAGGTCGCAAATTACAGGAACAGTTTGTCTTATACGTTCAAAGTCATCGATTGTTAAATCAACTCCTGCAGTCCTCGCTATTGCAAGTAGGTGAAGGACAGAATTTGTTGAGCCACCAACAGCCATGATGACACTGATCGCATTCTCAAAGGATTTTTTTGTGAGCAAATCTAATGGTCTGATGTTGTTCTTAACTGCATTGACAAGAACCTGAGCACTCTTGGCAGCGCTCTCTGCTTTTTCATCATCTACAGCTGCCATTGTTGAACTAAATGGCAAACTAAAACCCATCGTTTCAATTGCCGCAGACATGGTGTTTGCAGTGAACATGCCACCACAACTACCAGGACCAGGGATAGCATTTTTTTCTACTGCAATTAAACGTTCTTCGTCGATTTTCCCACTTGTTAATTGACCGACAGCTTCAAAAGAACTAACTACGGTTAGGTCGCAACCATCTAATTTCCCAGGCTTAATTGTTCCTCCGTAAACAAAGATTGAAGGTATATTCATTCTTGCCATCGATAACATTGCTCCGGGCATATTTTTGTCGCACCCACCTATCGCTAATACACCATCCATGCTTTGAGCATTGCAAGCTGTCTCAATTGCGTCAGCAATAACTTCTCTTGAAACTAATGAATATTTCATCCCTTCTGTTCCCATAGAGATGCCGTCACTAACAGTGATGGTCCCGAATGTTTGAGGCATTGCACCAGCTTCTTTTAAAGCGGCCTCTGCTCTATTAGCCAGATCCATTAATCCCATATTGCATGGGGTTATTGTGCTGTGACCATTAGCGATTCCAATGATTGGCTTATTAAAGTCATTATCATCAAAGCCAACAGCTCTAAGCATTGCTCTGTTCGGTGACCGTTGAATACCCTGTGTTATCGCATTTGAT
This sequence comes from Prochlorococcus sp. AG-402-A08, assembly GCA_003279585.1. Lineage (GTDB taxonomy): Bacteria > Cyanobacteriota > Cyanobacteriia > PCC-6307 > Cyanobiaceae > Prochlorococcus_B. The sequence continues at coordinate 176,083 of QCHH01000001.1, forward strand.
CTAAGCATTTGATTCGTATTTAATTGTTTAAAAATTAGAATTAATTAGAAGATCCCAGGTCCTCTAATTGTTTCCGTACGTCTGCTATTGCCGAATTAAGCTGTTCAACACGTTGCTCAAGGTGCTCGTTGCTTTGATTCCCTAGAGTATTTGATTCTAATTCAGTTGCCTCAGAGCCATCTTGAATCCTTGGTGCATAAAGCATTGCCTTTTGCTTTCTGGTTTCTTGCCTTTTCTCTGCTTCAGAAAGTAACCACCAAGCTAGACCTGCAGCTCCAAGTACGGCACCACTAATCAATGATGCCAAACTTCCTGAATTTGAATCTCGGTATTGGCTCATAGCTTTGAATAACTTCTTTAAATGCTAGTCCGATGAGGTGACTCTGGTTTTGATACGTAATGATGGATCACCAATTCCTGGTGATAGTTCACTTTCTGATATTAATTCAGGATCTATACAAGCACAATAAATATTCAAATCTTGAATATTTTCACCGATTTCTTTAAGACCTTGATTAGCGGCTAATGCTGTAATCACTCTTATCCTTCTTGCATCAATTTTTTTATCTTTAAGATGATTTAAATCTTTTAAAAGTTGTTTACCGGTTGTTATTTGATCTATGTAAAAAATAATTCCTGCATTTTCCTCAATTTCTTTAGGTAGCCCGCCAATACACAAATTTGAATTGGGAATTAAATTTCTAGCACCTCTAAAGAGCTCAAGCCCTGCAGGCAAATAAGGAATTGCCAAAATAGGAATGTTCGGATCAATAATTGAGCATTCAGTTGTTCCTGCTGAAGTAGTGATCTGTTCTTTTTTACTTGGGATCCAATCTCTCAGAGCTTCATAAGTGAGCCAGGTACCGAGTTGTTCTAGGCCTGTTGCATAGAGGATTTCTGGGGTAGTAGGGTTCCTTAAAATAGTTAACCAATGTGATATGAGTGGGTGCGGAGGAACTATTACTCTTAAGCTCATTGACATGATTCATTCTTGGCCCTATTTGCCATAACGTGAATAATTAAATTACCTGTTAAAAGTCCTTTTAAGCTCCAATGAACAAAAAAACTTCTTTCATCTCTGATTTTAAAGCAATTGTTTTTGCTGTATTACTTATTTTTGTTTTGATCTTTCCTTCTCAAAGTGTTTTCGCTAGAACGCCTGCTGAGATTCGCAATCAAGAAGAACTAAATATTTCCCAGGATATGTCTAGTCAGGATTTAAGTGGAAATGATTTCGTAAAACTAGATCTGAAGGGTATAAATTTCAGTGAATCAAACCTGACAGGAGCAGTATTTAATAATAGTAAACTGAATGGAGCAGATTTGCATGGTGCGCAGCTGAATGACGCTTTGGCATATGCAACTGATTTCGAAGGAGCTGATTTAAGGGATGTCGACTTCAATGGTGCATTATTGATGGAAAGTACCTTCACAGATGCCCTTATTGAAGGAGCTGACTTTACAGATGCGGTAATAAGTCGAATACAACAAAAAGAACTATGTTCTATGGCTTCTGGAAAAAATTCAAAGACCGAGGAGGATACAAGCTATAGTCTTGGTTGCTGACTTGTTGAATAAAAATAAAGATGAGTGATAGTCGTCTACCAGTTACTGTGGTTACTGGGTTTTTGGGATCTGGCAAAACAACACTCTTGAGACATCTTTTAAGTGAAGCTCATCAACGTCTGGCTGTAGTAGTTAATGAATTTGGAACAGTAGGCTTAGATGGAGACCTTCTTAAAACCTGTGGCTTTTGCCCTGATGATGAAGTAGATGAAAGAATAGTTGAATTGAATAATGGCTGTTTATGTTGCACTGTTCAAGAGGACTTCTTACCTGCAATGGAAGCCTTGCTCCTTAGATCAAATCAGATTGATGGAATCATTATTGAAACCAGTGGTCTTGCTTTGCCAAAGCCTTTACTGCAAGCTCTGAATTGGCCTGCAATAAGAAGTAAAGTTTTTATTAATGGTGTCGTAACTTTGGTTGATGGATATGCTCTCTCAAACGGAAGTCCAGTGGGAGATTTAAAAAGTATTAATGAACAAATAACAAATGATAATAGTATTGAGCATTTAACTCCAATAAATGATCTTTTTAGAGATCAATTGATTTCTGCTGATCTCGTTTTGATTAGTAGGTCTGATTTGCTTTCTGCAAAAAGTTTTTCATTGGTTAGGGATGAGGTAAAAAAGCAAGGGGATTCCATTACTAATATTCTGCCAATATCTAATGGAAAAATTGAACCTTCAGTAATTCTCGGCATTTGCAAAGAACAAAACAATATTTCTCGATCAGATCAAAATGACCATGACCATGACCATGACCATGGCCATGACCATGACCATGTTGATGTAATAAGTGAGCATTTAAGATTTGAATTCCCAATTGATCGTGATTTATTGAAAGAAATACTTTTAAAACTAGTTCCTGAATATCAAATTCTTCGTATAAAAGGGAGATGCTGGATGGAGGGTAAGGCTTTGCCTCTTCAGATCCAAATGGTTGGAACTAGATTTAATTCATGGTTTGAGAGCGCGAATGATGATTCTTGGAAACCTTCTAAGGCTGGGATTGATTTAGTCTCTTTGAGTCTGAAAGGCGGAGTTGAAAAAGCTTTTGAATCTTCCTTTTAATTAATCGGTTCAAATTATTATATTTATATTAAAAATAGGTTGTATTTTTATTTTTATCCGCGATTCTTTGAGTGTTAGGAGATAATTAATTCTCTTAGACCATTTTCTAATAGTTTCTAACCGGACTTTTTGTCGTGAGTCAAGCAGTTACCACTACCGAGAAAAATGAAGTTCAGAGTGTTGCAAATGCTTTGAAACTGAAGACCTGCAATAAATGTGGCGGTAATGGTTATATGAAATCCAGCCCCAATTGTTATCACACTTGTCTGACATGCCTAGGTAAAGGGTTAATAAGAGAACAATGAGAAAGTATCAATTAGAAATTTATCAAATATTATCTACAATAACTTTGTAACCTTCTTTCTTGGGTTAACTAAGGAAGGGAGTAGGAAATCCCATTGATTTTTAAAAGTGTCTTTATTTAAAGCAAGAGTATTTGTTCATTTAAGACCTTCTGTTTTGGATCCGGCGGGAGAGGCTACAAGGTCAGCTACCAAGAGATTAGGAATAGATGGAGTTACTCAACTAAGAATTGGTAAATCTATTGAACTAGAGATCGAAGCGGCAAATCAGGAGGAAGCTCGATCGAAAATTGAGTTGATGAGTGATCGATTGCTCGCAAATCCTGTTATTGAGGACTGGTCTTTGGAATTTAAGGACGAACAGAAAACTCTTATAAACTAAATAAATGAATATCGGAATTATTGTTTTTCCTGGATCGAACTGCGACAGGGACGTCAGGTGGGCTACTGAAGGATGCCTGGGAATTCCTACAAGTTTTCTATGGCATGAAACTACTGATTTAAATAGTTATGACGCAATTGTCATTCCAGGGGGTTTTAGTTATGGAGATTATTTACGTTGTGGAGCAATAGCAAGATTCGCACCTGTTTTAAATTCTTTAATCTCTTTTGTTGATAAAGGTGGAAAAGTTCTTGGTATTTGTAATGGGTTTCAAATACTTACTGAACTTGGTCTATTGCATGGAGCTTTGACAAGAAATAAGAATCTACATTTTATTTGCGATAGAGCAAATTTATCTATTGAAAGTACAAAATCATCTTGGATGAAAAATTATAAAAAACATGATTCTATTTCACTACCTATCGCTCATGGAGAAGGGAGATATCAATGTAGCAATGACATCTTGAAAAAATTGCAGGATGATGATTCGATTGCTCTAAGATACGCTCATAACCCAAATGGCTCAATCAATGATATTGCTGGAATTACAAATAAAAAAGGAAATGTTTTGGGGATGATGCCACATCCTGAAAGGGCTTGTGATGATGCTTTAGGTAATATTGATGGCAAGTCAATTCTTAGTACACTTCTTTCTTGAATTTATAAATCAAGGCATTAAAAAAGCTGCTATCAAAATGAGAGATAGCAGCTTTTTGTTAGCTTTTTAGCTTAATACTTGTATCCAGCAACAAATAATTGTTCATCAGAAGAAGGCTGAGAACCAGCAACATACAATCCTTTTGATGCCTCAGAGTTTGCTTGAGCTCTAGCTATAAGTGCTTTTTGTCCATCAGAAGTGTTCGAGCCTTTCCATGCTTTTAGACATGAATGTTGTAAAGCACGACCATATGAGAATGAAACATTCCACTTAGCCTTTCTGTCGATCTTATTCATCAGATTTAAATAAACTGATGCAGCTTCCTCGCTCAAGCCACCTGAAAGGAAAGTAATACCAGGGACGCTTGCAGGTACACAGCGTTCCATTGTACGTATTGTCATTTCAGCTACTTGCTGAGGATCTGCTTTCGTTGAGCTGTCAGCGCCTTGAACGGTCATTGATGGCTTTAGAAGAGTTCCCTCTAGAAGTACTCCGTTTACCTGGCAAGCTAAGTAAACTTCTTTAATTACTTCTTCCTGGACTGCGGCTGTCTTTTCAATTGAATGTGAGCCATCCATTAAGATTTCAGGTTCAATAATTGGAACCAAGCCTGATTCTTGTACTGATCTAGCGTATCTTGCTAAACCCCAAGCATTTTCTCTTATAGAAAGTTTAGAAGGACACCCATCGTCTGTTATTTGAAGCACTGCTCTCCACTTAGCAAATCTTGCACCTTGCTCGTAATAATCAGCAGCTCTTTCAACAAGACCGTCTAAACCTGAACAAAAAGTTTCTACATCGTGTCCACCAGCCAATGGTCTTAGACCTTTATCAACCTTGATTCCTGGAATTATTCCTAGCTTCTCAAGCTTTTTAACCATTGGCTCACCATCTGGATGGTTCTGGAAAAGAGTTTCTTCAAAAAGAATCGCTCCGCTGATGAAGTTTCCAAGACCTTCTGTGGTGAAAAGCATACCTCTATATGCTTTTCTATTGTCCTCAGTGTTCTCAACACCTATTGAAGCAAGCCTTTTACCTACTGTTTTAGTTGATTCATCAACAGCAAGAATCCCTTTGCCTGGCTGGGCTATGGCACTTGCTGTTTTCTTTAGTTCTTCTGCGTAGTACGAGAGTGCCATTTATGCAACAAAAATTTCCTTAAGATTATTCCATATCAAAGGCCCTTTTTGTGGCTTATTACACGAAAAAAATTTTTTATTTAGTGAATTTCTCTAATTGATTTCAAGCTTCATTCCAATCGAGTTTGATTCTTTAACCTTGTCACAAACAATTTGGCTTGCTAATCCCTCAGCTAAGCCTGGAATAACTGGATTGCCGTCTTTTATGCTTTGAGCCCACCAGTTTTGTATTCTTGCTACTGGAGCAATTCGTCCATCTGTCCAAATTTTTGAAAAAGAAAGATCTGAATCTGGTTGAATACTTTTAAGAACTTCTTCCTTAGTTGAGAACCAGAGCCCAAATCCGTGCACATAATCTTTCTGATTGTCACTGCTAAGAATAAGAGTTCCATTCCTCCCATAAATTTCTAGACTAAAACCCCTGCTTTGTTTTGTTACCGCAGAGAGGTTTACTTGGACTGGAATCAAATTGTTATTAATGCTTTTAATTTGTAGTTGAGAAATGCTTACATCTTCACTTGTCACTTTTTTAGTGGTTTTTGATTGGGTACAAAATCTTTGTTTGATTGAAGTCGAATTTATTGCGCTTAATGAATGAGTTGGACCAATGAGCCAATGAATCATGTCGAAAGCATGGGTACCTAACGCGCCCAATACCCCTCCACCAGAATCTTCGTCTGAATACCAATTCCATGGTCTATCTGGATTAGCTCTGCTACTCATTAGCCAGTCTAGTTTTACAAAATATGGTTCATCTAGTTTCTTCTCATTAATTATTCGCTTTGCTTGCATGAACAGAGGAACCGCTCGATATTCGTAATCGACAGCTATTTTTAAATTTCTTTTGAGGGCATTTCTTTGAAGCTCTTTTACCTCGTCAGAATTTAAGCAAGTTGGCTTTTCTAATAAAAGATGTTTCCCCGCTTTAATTGCTTCTAGTGCAAGCTCGTATCTGGGTGCTGGCGGAGTAGCTATGATTATTCCATCTACTTTGGAATCATTTACTAAATCCTCCCATGTCTCGTAGGCACGAAGATTGTTATTATTGCAGGCTTCTTTAAGCCTTTCTAGCCGCGGATGCCACAACCCCACAAGCTCAATATTCTTATTAGATAATGATGCAGGAATATGAACACTCTCACCGAAACCTAGTCCTGCAATTGCTATGCGAATCGGATGGTCTGTATTGATCATTCTTTTAAATAATTGATGATTTTAAACATTTTCGCAGCTATCTGAAATCAAATCATCTAATAGTTTATCCCCATTAGGGTCTTCCCATTTTGCGGATAAATTCTTTTTACCATTAACTGAAATATCTTCGAATTTATTAGTTAAACAATTGATTTTCATTATATAAATATTCTCCTCTATTTCCTTTGAAGTACTAGGGGATATTTTTATGTATTTTGTGGTTAGTTCTATTATTCCTTTCTCTTTAATGTCAATACTATCTCTATCTAAATATTGAACTCCAGCAGTCGTTCGACTAACTTCAACCCAATTAGTATTGGCTCCATATACTATATTTGTCCTATTGAATAAAATTACTAATATTAATACTAATATATTCAAGAGAAAATCAAATTTATTTTTTATTTTTTGATTTATTTTAAGCATTAGTTTGTAATTTTACTTCTTGTGTCTTATGTAATCGAAGTATCTTTGCCAAAGTTTCTTTAAGTTCTGTTCTTGGTACAATGGTATCTACGAAACCATGATCTTGAAGATATTCTGCAGTTTGGAAATTATCAGGTAGTTTTTCTCTCAATGTTTGTTCAATTACTCTTCTTCCTGCAAATCCAATAAGTGCTTTTGGTTCTGCAAGTATTAAATCTCCAAGCATCGCAAAGCTAGCAGTTACTCCACCAGTTGTGGGATGGGTAAGTAAAGGCATATAAAGCAATTGGGCATCTCTATGACGTTCCAGTGCTCCTGAAATCTTTGCCATTTGCATTAGGCTTAACATCCCCTCTTGCATTCGAGCCCCGCCAGAAGCGCAAACAATAAGTAATGGTAATTTTTCTTTTGTTGAAAGCTCTACAAGCCTTGTGATTTTCTCTCCTACCACAGACCCCATTGAGCCTCCCATGAATCGAAAATCCATCACGGCTAATGCCATGGGGATTGAATCAACCTCACATGTACCTGTTATTACTCCATCTTTAAGTCCAGTACTTGCTTGACTTTCTCTCAGCCTGTCTGCGTAAGCTCGTCTATCTTTAAAGCCTAGTGGGTCAATAGGCGTTAGATGATTGTTAATTGATTTAAATGTATTTGGATCAGTAATTAGTCTTATTCTTTCTTTACTGTCTATTCGATTGTGATGCCCACAATTACTACAAACACTGCAATTATCTATTAAATCTTTTCTATAAACCACTTGGCCACATTCTGGACATTTTTCCCATAGCCCATCACTTTCTTCAGACTCCTGAGTGACTTTGCCAACAAATTGGCCTTTCCTTCTATCAGCAAACCAGTCGAATAATGACACAGCTATTTTGTGATTGAATTTAATTTAATACCTTAAGTCCCCTTAAAGGAATTAGAAAGTTTAAATCTTATCTATAACCCAAGAACAAAATATCCCAATTGATAGAAATGGAGCAAATGGATATTGTTGTAGTGGTATAAATTTTTTAGTAAGTTTTCCATGTATACTATATATAGCTGATAGTAAAAATGAAATACATAATGATAAAAAGCTCAGTTCAATACCAAGCCATATTGTACTAATTGAGGAGAGTTTTATATCACCCATTCCTAGAGAATTTACTCCGAAAATCTTATAACTTATATAACTTATTGAATACATTGTTATAAAGATAATAACCATTGAAAAAAAATTATTTATTATTAAATCTTTAGTATCTATTTTTTCATTTGATAATATTAGGAATAGCAAATAAATAAGACCAGATATAGCTAATACTATTAATTTATTTTCACTTATTAACATCGTGTTTATATCTTCTATCGAAATAGAAGATAGGAGGTATAAAAGTATAAAAGTAAAGATTATAACCATTATTTATTAAATTTATTTATTAATAATATATATAATTAGCTAAAATTTTTGTCTGCTTATTATCCTGCTGCTTTTTTTTCTTCTATCATTTTATGAATAATAGGTGTAAGAATAAGTTCCATGGCAAATCCCATTTTTCCTCCATTAACAACAATACTTGTTGGACTAGACATGAATGAATCATGAATCATCCCTAATAAATATTGGAAATCAATACCCCATTTTTCCCTTGAACCTTTTCTAAAATGAATAATTACAAAACTTTCGTCTGGAGTTGGAATATTTCTGCAAATAAATGGGTTTGAAGTATCAATTGTCGGTACTCTCTGGAAATTAATATCTGTTCGGCTAAATTGAGGACATATGTGATTGATGTAATCAGGCATTCTTCTCAGAATTGTATCGACGATTGTTTCGGCTGAATATCCTCTTTCTGCGTTATCTCTATGTATTTTTTGTATCCATTCGAGATTGGTAATTGGTACTACACCAACAAGTAAATCAGCAAATGATGCCACATCATATTCTTTTCCAACGACTCCACCGTGGAGTCCTTCATAAAATAAAAGGTCTGTTCCCGTTGGAATATCTTCCCAGGGAGTGAATTGACCTGGGTCTAATTTTGTTCCTAAACGAGTGTTGTGTTCTTCAGCTTCTTCTGGGCTATGTAAATAATATCTTTTCTGGCCTCCTCCAGTTTTTCCATATTGACTAAATAAGTCTTCTAATTTATCAAATAAATTTGCTTCAGGCCCAAAATGAGAAAAGTTTTCACCTCTTGAAAGGGCTTCAGACATAGCCTTCTTCATAGGCATTCTTTCAAAACGGTGATAACTATCTCCTTCGACAACTGCAGGAATAATCTTTTCACGAGCAAATATATGCTCAAATGCTCTTTTAACTGTGCTTGTTCCTGCTCCGGATGAACCAGTTACAGCTACTACTGGGTGAAGCTTTGACATCGACGCTTATGTATTGACTTTTTATTTTTACAGGTCGACTGACCCTCTAAGGGAATCTATTCAAAGAGTTTTTTAATTTGTGAACTAATTATTTTAATTTTTCTGCCAATAGTTCGCCCATTTGAGAGCAGCTAACTTGTTTAGTTGTCTCACTGCTCATTAAGTCCGAAGTTCTATAACCATCATTTAGAATTTCGTCAATTGCGTTTTCTAAATAATTTCCCGCTTTTGTTTCATTAAAAGCAATTTTGAGCATCATTGCAGCAGATAAGAGCATGGCTATTGGATTAGCTATATCTTTTCCTGCTATATCAGGAGCTGACCCATGAACAGGTTCAAAGACACCTGGTCCATTGATAGTTAATGAAGCAGAAGGAAGCATGCCAATTGAACCTGTAAGCATGGCTGCAATGTCGCTAAGAATATCTCCAAATAAATTACCTGTAAGAATCACATCAAATTGGCTTGGATTCCTAACAAGTTGCATCGCGGCATTATCAACATATTGATGAGTTAGTTCTACTTCTTTGTAATTATTAGAAACTAATATTGCTTCCTCTCTCCATAATTGACTTACATCTAAAACATTGGCTTTATCAACTGAACAGACTTTTTGATTTCTTTGTTTGGCCAATTTAAAAGCGATTTCTGCTATTCGATTAACTTCTTTGGAAGTGTAGGTCATCGTATTGAAGGCCCTTTCTCCCTTTTCTGTTTTTATTCTTCCTTTTGGTTCACCAAAGTAAATACCGCTAGTTAGTTCTCTAACTACTACTAAATCCACTCCTTTCACAAATTCTTCTTTCAAGCTACTTGCGTTAGTTAAGGATGGAATTATTTTTACTGGCCTTATATTTGCGAAAAGATCCAAGGAGGACCTGAGATTAAGTAAACCTGTCTCAGGCCTTTTTTCTCTGGGTAATTTGTCATACTTTGGGTCTCCTATGGCTGCTAACAAAACAGCATCAGAGTTCTTACATTCTTGAAGGGTTCTATCTGGGAAGGGGATACCATCTGAATGTATAGCTGATCCACCAAAAGGCATTTCTTTAAATTTGAGTTCAAAACCAAATTTTCTTGAGACTTGGTCAAGGATTGTATGTGTGACGTTTGTTATCTCTGGACCAATTCCATCACCTGGCAATAATGTTATTTTGTAAGACTTCATTTGATCTTATAGATTAAGGGAAAAACTTACCTGGAGTTTCTGCGATCTAATTGACGAATGGCTTTTACTATCTCAGGTAGTTTTTTGAAATTAGCAGAGCATCTCAACCATAGTTTATTGGGCATAGCTGGGAAGCCGCTAACAACCTCTCCTGCCTCAACATTTGATATGATTCCCGTTTTTGAACTGGCTACCACTCCATCTCCAATTTTGACTTTATTACTTACCCCTACTTGTCCGGCTAGAATTACTGCGTCTCCTATCTGAGCTCCTCCAGCAATACCTACTTGAGCAGCCATGGCGCATCCTTTACCGGTAGTAACTCCATGGCCAATTTGAACTAGGTTGTCAATTTTCGTATCTTCACCAATTATTGTCTCTCCTACCGAAGGCCTATCAATAGTTGATCCGCTACCAATTTCTACTTTGTTTTTTAATATAACTATTCCCACTTGAGGCATTTTCTTCCATCCATTGGATGTGGGTACGAATCCAAAACCTTCACCACCAATAACTGCATTCGCATTAATTACACATTGGTTTCCAATTATTGATCCAGAATGAATAACACTATTTGCATGAATAAAATTTTTGGCACCAATTCTTACTTTTTTATAGATAACTACGCCTGCGTGAATAATAGTCCCAGCTCCAATCTCAGTATTATTTCCAATATAAACATTAGCTCCGATTGAAACTCCAGGGCCAATTTTTACATTATCACCAATTACAGCACTTTTATGAATACCCTCTTTTTCTATTTCAGCAGGATAAAGAAACTCTAGTATTTCAGCAAAAGCAATCTTCGGCTCTTTTAGTAGTATCCAATCAACTGTTAGTTGCTTTACTATTTCAATAATAAAATTATCATCAGCTGGCAATAATAGAGCAGATGCTTTTGTGGTTTTGATGAGATGTTTAAGATTTAATTGACTATTATTGTCTAGAAAACTTATATCATTTTCTTTAGCCTTTTCTAAAGAAGCCGCAGTTAAGATGTTTGGATTTTTTTTTATTTTGAAGTCAACAATACCAGATTGACTTAGCTTCAGTTTTTCGATGATTTTAGTAAGTTGCATGATTTTATTTAATTTGGAAAGTGAAAATTACTATTCTTGTCTGAGTTATTCATTGGTTAGGACCAGAACATCTCGATGAATCACAAGGGGAGACCCTGACGTCGCTGATTTTGAATTAATTCCTATTTTTATAGCATCACTGCTCATTGAACAAATTCCTTTGGCAATTACTTCTCCTTTGTTGTTGATAACTTTTACAGGTTGATTAGAAATAAAGTTCCCACTAACTCTTTTTACTCCAACTAATAATAGTGAGGCGCCTTTATTTTTGATGGCTTGACTAGCACCATCGTCTAAATGTATTTCCCCTACTGGCTTAATTGCATATGACAACCAGCTTTTTCTATTCCCGATAGGGTTTGGATGAGGGTGGAAAACTGTTCCTATTTTTTTTCCATCAAGTAATTCACCTAAAGTTTCAGGATCTCTGCCATCTGCTAATTGCACTTTTATTCCGCTTTCAGTGGCGATCTTTGCGGCTGTTAGTTTTGTTTTTATTCCACCAGTCCCCCAAGTTGTTTGTTCATTTGTTAACTCTAATTTATTTAATTCCTTTGAATTAGTTATATCTTTAATTGGTTTTGCTTTATTGTTGGTTTTAGGGTCAGAGGAGTATAGATGGTCAATGTCAGTTAACAATATTAGTTGATCAGCAGATATTGCTGTTGCAACTAATGCAGATAAAGTATCATTATCTCCATATTTTAACTCTTCATCTGAGGTTATATCATTTTCATTTACTATTGGAATAACATCCCATTCAATCAATCTTTTTAATGTTTGAGAAGCAGACTTATAACTACTTCTTGATCCCAATTCTGATCTAGTTAATAATATTTGTGCAACTTTATATCCAAACTTACTCATAGCCTTTTCATACAAAGCCATTAAATGAAGTTGACCTATTGCGGCAGATGCTTGTAACGATATAATCTCTTGAGGCTTTAATTTGAATCTCATTTTATGACAACCAAGTCCTACTGCACCACTAGAAACCAATATAACTTTGTCTCCATTTCTTTGAGATCTTGATATGTACGAACAATAATTGTTAATGATATCAAAAGTAGTATATTTATCGTTTCCTCTCAGAAGGCTTGTACCAATTTTGATTACCCAGGTTGTCATGAAAAATCTCCAGTTATGATTCTTGCTATGTATCTTTCAAAGGATTGAAACTTATTTTGTTCAATTCTTTTCCCATAATAATCTACTGAATCTACCAATATTGTATACATTCCTAATCTATTGCCTACAAGAATATCTGTAAAAACTCTATCTCCAATTATTGCTATTTGTTTAGATGAATAAGGAATTTTGTCTATAACCTTCTTTAATTTTCCTTTACTTGGTTTGCTACCAGAGTATGTGTATTCTAAATTTAATTGATCAGCAATTAATTTTATTCTTTTTTTAGATGGGTTGTTACTGAACAAGTAGGTATAAAAGTATTTTTTGGAGTTTTGAATCCAATTTTTTATATCATTTGACAGAACTGGATTGTTCCCAGATATTAATGTTCCATCTACATCAATTATTAATGCTTTGAGATTTTTTGATAATAAATCATTTATTGTGATTTTTGAAATTTTATCGTTTACTTTCCAACTTGGATTAAGTAATGCTTTTATGTTTATTCGGATAATTCTCTCTCCTCAAGCTCAGCTTCAATTCCTGATTGTATCTTGTCAAACTCTTCTCCTTCAACAAGTTTTACTTCGCCATTTTCTAGCTTTCCGACTATGAAGAAGGGGTCAAGCGGTATGTATAGACCGTACTCATTATTTTCAACTCTAAAATTGACTAGAAGTTCATAAGTTTCCGATTCGTCATCAATGTCTTCTTCTTCAATTTCTTCTGGCTCGGGTTCATCTAATTCGCCAGAGACTGTAAGAGTGATTGCTGAGCGAACAAGTCTAAGATCATGTTCTTGAAGTACAACATCGGCTACTTCTAGTATTGGCTCATTCTTTTCAATTGTTTCTATTAACTTGGGATCTTGATCATCAATTAATTGAAACAGAGATACTGGTGTGTCCACAGGTGTTAATAGGGCATATTCATTACCTTCTAGAGGGACTATTTGTTCAAGAAAACATAGGAGATCTGAACCTTGAGAATCTTTAACTAAAAGTGTAGGTACTTCGTCGTTTTTATTTGATGTTGACATAGGTGAGTTTTTATTAGTCAGTATCTGGTTTTATTTGATTATGTTTTTACATCATATTCAAAATTTAATTTGAGTCATCAAGATTAGGTCCCTCAATAAGCCATTGTTGTAAAAGTATAGCGGCAGATGCACTATCAATTTTTCCGCTCTTGTCTCTTATTAAAGAGAACTTCTCCTTAGCCTCAATGGTTGAACAATGTTCATTGATAAAAACCACAGGCAGTTTTAAACATTTTGCTAATTTAAACCCATATTTTTTACATCGAATAGATTGATTAGTTTCTTTGCCGTGCATATCAAGAGGATTCCCAATAATTAACCCTTTAACTTTTCGGTCAAAACATATTTTCCCAAATTCTTTAAGATCCTGCTCAAAGCTATTTCTAAAAATAGCAGGGAGATGAGTTATTGAGATTCCAAGTGGGTCACAACCTGCGATACCTATTCTTTTATTTCCAATATCAAGACTTAGCACTGAACAGGGTTTTGGTTGAATCATTTATTTTTTTCAATTTGAATAGTTGAGGGTAATTCGGGTTGTTGTTGTAGATTTCCTACTAGATTAGTTAATATTTCAGTTTCGATAGATTTTAATTTATATCCATTTTGCCTTTTCCAAACACTTCTTCCTAGAAGAACTCTTTCTTCTGTTATTTCCCAGCTATTTTTATATAAAATGTCATTCAACTTATTGTCTTCACTTGTGGTCTCTATGTAACACTTGCTTTGACCAGTTTTCATATTATTAATTCTTTGAGGAATAGATTGATTTAGTCTTTCATCCCATGCTAATCCTCTTATTAGCTCTAATGAATAATTATATTGGGGGCAAACCGATGGTATTAACCCTGCGATAATATTATTTTCCTTTGATTTGATAACGCCAGTTAATGTATTTCTTTTTTCATATATATCATTCCACTGCCTATCAAAAATCGACCTAAAGTTAATTGACTCCCTAGCTTGTTCAAGTCTCCATATCTGTTGGCTATTTTCTTCATTTAGTTTTTCCCAGATAAAATTTTCTTTATATTCATTCTTTTTATATTTAATCCCCTCTTTCCTATTCCAATACTTTATTATTCTTAGTGGCTGGAAACCAGATTGTCTTATTACTGATAAGTTTTGATTGTCATTTGTATTTATAGAAATTAAAAAACTTTGAGAATTAATATTGCTTTCGTAAATAACTTTTCTTAATAAATTCTGCAATAAGTTATAACGACTAAAGGATATTGATTCCCCTATAAAGTATGGTTCAGAGATTGACCAACAAGTACCTCTCCGATTAATTGGAGTAGCTAAAATATATGCAATTATATTATCTCTCTCTACTGCTACCAAGCATGTTGAGTTCCTAGTAGGAAATAAATTAGTAAAACTAGATTCTAATGATGAAAACCATTTTTTGCATAATAGAATTTGAAATATTCCAAGGTATTTAGAATTACTGTTAGCTCTAAGCAGGGATAAATGCTTGAGCTTAAGTGGCTCAATTAAAAGATCTGAAGGTAATGCTTCATTATTTTTCATTTAAGTATTTTATTATATTTTCAACTTTCATGCGACTCCTAACTTAATTCATCTGACCTGATGAGTACTAGTGGTGTTTGTTGGTTAGCATTACCCGCCGGATTTGATGACAAAGCTCTTTTAATTGTTTCAGCATTATTATCATTATTAGTTGATAGGATTTTAACTTTTCCTAGATCATTTACATCTACAACAGCCACATTAATGTTCAAGACTTTTGCAGCTTTAATGCAAAAAGTTTGGGTATCTTTAGGTCCTAAAACTATACTTTTATCATAGGGTGGTGTTGTACCAGTAATGTCGTCGATCAATCTTGCTTGTTCACCTGCTAGACGATAAAACATACCTCTAACACCAAAGAATTTAAATATCCCTCCAATTAACCATGAAATTATTACGCGTGTTGGGCCAGAAATATTTATTAGTGTTTGCATTCCGTAAGCCGTGGCTAAACTACTCGTCGGGTGAAATCCTTTGCAAATTAACCTAGAAATTAGATTTGCATTAACGTTTCTATAATCTATATATCTTCCTTGCATTACTGCTAAGGGTGACTCTCCAATTGTAAGGATATCTGTAGGTGAGCAATTTACTGGCATGTAGGATTTTAATATTCCAATAGGATCATCTAAACTACCAAGAAGATGAGTTTTAATAGGATCTATTGAATTAGTTTTAGAAGAATTTACTTCGGATATTTCTAGAAAGTTAGGCAATGCAAAACCATCGAAACGTTTGAAATAACCAAATGGTCCGTAATTGCCCCATTCTATATCTAGCCATAAACATTTAATCTTATTTAGGGCTGTATTTTGAATCTCATATTCAATTTCAATTTCAACAAATGTCGACTTTTTTGCCTTTAATATATATGTAGACCAATAGTCATTTTCTTGTTCTTCTTCATCTGGATGCAGTGGTTTGATTTTTGTATTAATCTTTATTATCTCGTTTGTAGATATACCAATTAACTGAGGATTAACATTAAAAGAGGGAATCATAACCTCCATTCTCTTCTTTAAATTGGTAATTTCAACCAAAGTAATATATTTATGATTAGAATCTAGTATGATTTTTTTAAATTTTTTGGGTTTAAGAACTAATGGTGAATTTTGTCTTAAATAATGATTTATTTCAATCAGAAAAAATATGAATATTATGAAGAATAGAGAATTTAAAAGCATTTTTTAAAGAAAATATTTGATAATTTAATTAAAATCTATAGTAATTTTATTACATTTTTAGCTGCCTCTAGGTTTAGTATAACCATCTTTAGAGGGCTCACTATTGTATTCGTTAAAACTTTTGACTGTTAGATCAAAATCAGGTTTCTTTAGACCTGTTGCTTTAGTTATTGCATCATTAATTTCATCGAACGATACTTGACCTTCTGCATCTAGTAGAATATTACCTTTTCCATCAAGAATCACCGTCTGAGGTATCTTCCCATGCCAATAATATCCCGGGTCCTCAAAAGTTTTCTTGTCATCATTGTCTAATTCATCGATTGATAGAGGAATTAAATCAACAGATGAGCTCCACAATAACTTAATACCTGAAACTACAGGCGCAAATTGTTTACTAGTAGCACTATCGTCTAAATAGAAAACTAAAACACTTGTTCTTTCGTTCTTTAATGATTCTGATAATGTGCTGGGAGGTGGTACTAATGATCCGTTACCGGCATATATTGGGTATATATTTCCATCATAACTATTAGTATCTCTAGCAGAATATACTGGATTAACAAATAGAAAAAAAAGTAGAAGTAGTGAGGAGAATATTCTAAACAAAATCAATGTAAAATAATAATTTTTTAAATTCTAAAGTCATAAAGCTAATCTAGCTATATTTATTAATAAATAAATTATCCTTTGGATAGATTTCTCCCCATACCTTGGGCTATACCTCTACCAATTAATCCTATAGATCTTCCGACAACTTTTGTGAGAATTAAAACTATTAAATCACCTAAGTATTGGATTATTGCCTGTAATTGTGGAGCTAAAGCATCTCTTAATTCAATTATAAATGCTATTTGTCTTTGGGCCCAGTCTAATTTCTTTAATTCATCATCTCTAGGTTCAAGGATGATAATCTTTTCAATTTTATTATTTTTTACTGTATAATACAACCTCTTGCTTTCGTATAATCTAACGGGCTTTTTGAATAGATTTTGAAGTTGATTATTTGTATTGATATGATTTCTTTTACGTTCTAGTTCCCTTGTTGAAACTAATTCTTTATTTAAAAAGTATTTACGTAATTCAGGCCATTCAGAACATGAAGATATAATCTCTTCACTAACTATTTCAGCTGTCCTGAATATCCAATTTAGAATAAATGTTTCTAATTGAATAATAGATCGAGGATCTTCTATTGATAAATATTCTCCATCGATGAGAATAGGCTTATTATTTATTATTGGATCTATTATTAAAGAAATTGAAGGTAGTTCATCATCAAGTGTTCCAAGCTCTGCGTTATGAACTAGAAAGTCTGAAATAAAAACGTCAACACCATTCTTTTTCAGGCGATCATATGAATCTATGAAATTGCGCAATGAATTAGCGCGTAATTCAGGAGTGATTGATTGTAAAATCTCATCAAACTCTTTTTCACTATTATTGTTTGAATCAAGTTTGTTGATAATAATTGAAAATTCTTTCAGAATGGTTTTCAAGAGATTACTTCGTTTGCTTATATTTAATGAATAAAGAGCTGCTAGGTCGTCAGTAGAATTTAATAGGTCATCTTGAAGTCTCTCCTTTACTCGTTTATGAATTACATTCCATAACTCATTAGCTGAGCTATTCTTTATTGTTATATCTGTACTATATTTGTTAATTAGATTTATATTTTTATTGAGAGTATTTTTAATTGGTGACTCTATTAAAACCTCTAGCGGGCCCCATAACCAGATGATTAATCTCTTTGCTATTAATAGCTCTCTTCTTCTACCTAGTAGTATAAAAAGATATAATGTATTTATTGATTCCTTACCTATCATATGATTTATCATATGTAAATCTTTATTTATTTGTGATAAACCACTAGTTAATAACCAATGTCCTAATCCATATGAATTATGAATTGAGTTTGCATTATAATTTGTTTCATTATTAATTTTAAATACTCTGCCGCCCCCAAGCAATATATTGATTGTATCCTTTAAAAGTTCAACAGTAGGATCTTGAATAACTCCTTCACTGCCAAAGGTCATCAAATCGGCAGAGGATAATTTAATGCTTTTTGGTATTACTATTAAAATAGGAGATTGATGCCATCTTTCTTTTAACTTAAGAATTTCTAGTTTGATTGAGTTTGAGAGTTCTACTTCTTCAAGGCAAAATAGAATAAGTTTAGGTAACCCAATTATATCTTTTTTGTCTAGGATTATTTCTAAATTATTATCTTGCGATGTTAGCTGTAAAGCCAATGATTCGCCCAATAGTGAAGGCGCTATCATTAAAATTTGTTTTGGTCTTTCTTCTATCAAGTTGAATTCTAGAAACTATCCTTTTTAAGATAACTTGATTTAAAAATACTTCCAGCCCTATCCCATAAATTCAAAAGACCAATAGTATTTTCTAAATGTTAGGCAAGAAATTTATCTTTATCATTAAATGAATCTTGAATAAGAAGATTTTTTAGAGTTAATATCGCTTCTTTTAAATCTATTGAGCCGTCATATAATGCTCTGCCAACGATTATTCCTTTAATACCTTCATTCTCGAAATCTGCTAGGGAAATTAAATCAGCTATTGAGCCTATCCCTCCTGATGCAATTACTGGATTAATACTTATCTCGGCTATCTCTCTCAAAGCTTGAACATTCGGTCCTTTTAGAGTGCCATCAGTTGCAATGTCAGTTGATATGATTGCGGCTAATTCAAGATCGTTAAGTTGTTTTGCTAAGTCTAGAGAAGATATTTCGCTTTGTTTTAGCCAACCTCGAGTTGCTACCATTCCCTCTTTGGCATCAATACCTACTGCAACTCTTTGTGGATATGCTTTAGCTAGATTTTTAACTAATTCAGGTTTCTCTATCGCAATTGTACCTAAAATAATTCTGTCTATTCCAATTTCGAATAACTCTTTTGCACGATCAATGCTCCTAATTCCTCCTCCAAGTTGAATGGGTATTGTAATCGATTTTTTTATTTCCTTTATTGTTAGATCATTTATCGGCTCACCAGTCTTAGCACCATCAAGATCTACAAGATGTAGTCGTTTTGCTCCCTGGCTTTCCCAAATCAGAGCTTGTTTTACAGGATCACTATTGAACTTAGTAACTTCATTGTAATTTCCTTGATTTAATCGAACACATTTACCATTGAGTAGATCTATTGCAGGTATGATTTCCATCAAGAAAAAAATTATTACTATTCATCTAACATCATTTATGCGGCTTCAGGAGATTATCTATAGGCTTTAATATAATTTTTTTAATAAAGTATCTTGAAAGTTCTTATTTACGGCGGAACAAGATTTGTAGGAAAAGCTCTTGTCTCGAACTTGCTATCAAAAGGACATGAGATATTTGTTTTTACACGTGGCAAATTGCCTGTACCTACTAATATAACCCATATAAAGGGTGACAGGTTAAATGATGAGGATATAAAAAAACTATCTGAGCATTCATTTGATCTTATTGTTGATAGCTCTGGACGCAATTTGGAAGATACCCAAAGACTTATTAAATTCTCAGGTCTTCCTAGCTTTAGATTTATCTATATAAGTTCTGCGGGTGTATATGACAACACAAAATTATTTCCTGTTAGTGAAGATAGTCCAATAGATCTTGAAAGTCGTCATATAGGTAAAGCAAAAACAGAGTCTTGGCTAAAGGCAGAAGGTATTCCTTTTACAAGTTTTCGTCCGACATATATTTATGGCCCAGGTAACTACAACCCTATTGAAAAATGGTTTTTTGATCGTATAACTAATGGCAGATCTATTCCTGTTCCTCTTGATGGTCAAACAATCACGCAATTAGGACATGTTTCTGATTTAGCCCAGGCCATTTCAAAATCTCTTGAAACAGATAAAGCGATTAATCAAATTTATAATTGTTCAGGAAGTAAAGCAGTTACTTTTAAAGGCTTAATTGAAACAGCAATTTTAGCTACTGGAAATAAAGTGACTGATTTTAATTTACGTTCTTTTGATCCTTCAAAACTTGATCCTAAGGCAAGAAAACTTTTCCCTTTAAGGTTAACTAATTTCTATACGGATACTTCTAAAATAAAAAAAGATTTATCTTGGGAGCCCAAATTTGATTTGTTAAATGGTTTGATTGATAGCTATAAGAATGATTATCTTTTAGCTGATCAAGTACAAGTCGATCTTAGTTCCGATGAGCTTCTTTTTGATTGAATAGATATTTTATTGCAGAACTTAAGGTAAGAAATAATGCTATCCAGAATGATATATATCCTATTTTATTAATAATATAAATGGTATAAATTGCACCCCAACTTTTCGGCCATAATAAAAGAATTATACTGGCAAATTGAAATGTAGTTTTATATTTCCCCTGAATTGAGGCAGGACCACCTGAGATTTTTTCAGATCGCCAACTAGTTATTAAGAGTTCTCTCGATATTATTAACCAGATAGACCATAAGGGTACTAAATTCTCATGGACCAACCAAATCATTGGACCAATCAGAAGTATCTTATCTGCTAGAGGGTCTAACTTCGCTCCAAAAACAGACTTATGATCATATTTACGTGCAAAATAACCGTCAAGAAAATCAGTAAGAGCAGCTATCAGGACTAGAAAAATAAAAACATCATTTTTACCATTCATCAGAGAAAAAATTATTGGTAATCCAAGTAATATTCTTGAAATCGTGAGTCCATTTATAATCTTAGGCCAAATAGTAAATCTTTTTGAATTGATAATTTTCTTGTTCATTTAATTTTGAATCTTATGTGGTAAATTTTTTTTAAAATCCTTAATCATAGAGAAAATATAACCTATTATATTATACTAAGATTTAATAGACTAAAATCATGACTGCATTTCTCATTTTAAGTTTTTTCTTATCATTAGGCGCAATGGCATTTATTGTAAGGAAATTAGATCAAGAATAACTTAAAAGTTTAATTATTAATAACATTAATATTATGGAACATTATTTTTATAACTTTTCTCAAGGAGTAGATGTTTACAATTCATTAAATGACTTGCAAAAATATCATAACTCTACATCATTTTTAATAAGTACTGTTGGTGATCTATCCAAAGTTTCATTCAAATGTCCTAAAAATGATCAGCCGGTGATTTTTGAGAAGAAATTAGAGATAATAACTTTAAGTGGTTATATAAGAGCAAACGAGTCTCATCTTCATATAAGTGTATCTGATGAAAATTGTAGTGTATTTGGAGGACATCTACTTTCTGGAACAATTGTTCTCAAATCATTAGATGTCTTGATTGGTGTTATTCCTAATCTTGATAAGACATCATTTTTTAATTCAAAACATATCCCTGCATACGTTGAGATATATATTCTTCCTGATTGTCCTTGGTCAAAAAGAGCTCTTAAACTTCTTGAATCTTATCATGTAAAATATAATTCTTATGTAATTACTAATGACGAAGAATTTAAAAAAATCAGTAGTAAATCTTCTATATCTACTTTCCCACAAATATTTATAAATAATCGATTCATAGGTGGTTATTCAGAGCTTTTAAATTTATCTATTAAAGGTGATCTGATGAAACTTATTTATTAACTGGTTATTTTGAAATAATTAGTGTTGATTTTGTTTATTATTTTTAGTTTAAAATTTTTTTAATCCCTTTCTAACATTTCTATAAAATATCAATGAGATTTCTATTATTAATATATATTATTAATTAGATGTTTTTTTTTGCTCATATTTATAGATTTATTATTTATTTTTATTAGATTTATTGTTTATAGAAAAAGATAATTTATGGACGATCTTTTATCTATTAAACCTCTATGTGATGATGACATCGATTTTGTTACTGAAATTTCTAGAAAAGAAGGTTTTGCTCCAGGAGTTGGTGACGTAGGTATATATCAAAATACTGATAAACAAGGACTTTGGGTGGGTTGGTTTAATGACAATCCTATTGGCTGCATAGCAGGTGTTCGATATAACCAAAATTATGGATTTCTTGGTTTGTTTTTAGTAATTGAGAACTATAGGGGTAGAGGTTTTGGTCTCCAGCTTTGGAAAAAAGCTTTAAGTCATTTAAGTGATTTACCATGTGTTGGTTTAGAGGCAGCTCCAGAGAGAATTACCGATTACTCAAAATGGGGCTTTACTATTTCTTCAAAAACAACTAGGTGGCAATGGTTGGGAGATGGCAAATTACTAGAGGAAAACTATAAGAGTGATGATTTAGATGATTTCAGCTTTGTTGAAGGCTCATCAATACCTCAAGATGCCGTAGAGAGATTTGACGAAAAGAGAGAAACAACGCCTAGACCTCATTTTTTATCGGATTGGCTTAATCATCCAGCTGGAAAGGTGATAGCGGTTATTGATAAAGAAAATCGATGTCATGGCTTTGGACGTATAAGACCTTGTCTTTTACAAAACGGAGATGGATGGAGAATTGGTCCTTTAATGGCTGATAGTCCAAAGCTTTTAAAAATTTTATTGAAGAAATTAATTGAGAGCCATCCTGGATTGATTATTATCGACGCTCCTGGACTCAATAAGACAGCTTCTGAAGTTTTTATAAAACTCGGTTTCAAATCAGAATCTGAAACATTCAGGATGTATAGAGGTTCTCAACCTCCGGTTTCTATGAATGATGTATATGGTTTGGCTTGCTTGGAATTGGGTTAAGACTTTCTTTTTTTATTTATTGTAATTTGATTTTCCTCTGTGAATTTGTTTTTCTTCATTCAATTGAGTTTCTAATTGATCAATTAGTGTAGTAACTAATGATTGGAATTCTGGTTGACATCCTCTGAATGCAGCTTTATGTCTGATTGATTCGTTCCTTGTTCTTAGATCAGTAAGCATTAGCTGCAACGCGTCAATCTTAGCGTTGGTGTTCATAGTGAATTTAAGCTTTTATAGTCAAATACTAAACGCCTTTATTGCCTTACTCATATTTGTTTTAGGATTCTCTTTGCTACTGGTAATCTCGATTATTTTTTTGATCGAATCTTTTGTTTTTAAAGCTTCAATACAGGCTTTCGCAACCAGTCTTCTGGGGATAGAGCCTTCTTCTTGAGTCTTTTCACCAGAAAACAAAATGTTCTGATTTTTTAAATTAGTTTCATTCTCATTCAAACCTCCGGGACGAATGACAGTCCAATCTAGCCCACTTTTTTGAAGAGATCTCTCACCTAATCTTTTCCATATAAGTATGAGACCGAATAAATTTAGAGGGTGTATCAATTTCCCTGCACAAAGTGAACTAACAAGAACAACCCTTTTTAACTTTTGTCTCTTGCAGCTTTCAATTTGTTTTTTGATATTTAAATAATCAACTTTTGCTGGACCTGTTAAATCGATAGATGGTCTCGCACCAGTTGCTATAACTAAGCTCTCACAACCTTGTAAGGCATAATCAAGTGTGGTTCCATTGGTATCTGACAAAACGTACCTTTCACAACCATTTATCGATTCAGGAATCTCAGATTGCGATCTAACTATCAATCTCACCTCATATCCAGATGATATTGCTTCTTCTGCTACTCGAAAACCTGTTTTCCCCGAAGCTCCTGTTATGGCTAGTTTCATTGGAGTTAAATTATTTTTATTATGTTTTCTAGCAAGAAAAAGACCTTTTTGTTGAGATAATAAAATTAATAGATTATTATTAAGCCTTTGAACAAATAATTGCTTTCTTTCTATTAGGGTAAAGTTCCTTACACAATTTACAGATTGTCCCATTACATCCTCTCGCTGAGCAATATTCTCTTCCGTAAAAAATAATTTGTAGATGTAACTTATTCCAAAGATTCTTTGGAAATAATCTTTTTAAATCTGTTTCCGTTTGGATTACATTTTTCCCTGAGGTTAGTCCCCAGCGCTGAGATAATCTATGTATATGTGTATCGACTGGAAATGATGGTATTCCAAATATCTGAGACATAACAACACTTGCTGTCTTATGACCAACACCAGGAAGTGACTCAAGTTCATGAAATGTATTTGGAAGTATATGATTAAATTTTTCAAGAATAATCTTTGATAAGTTATAAATATTTTTTGCTTTAGTTTTTGCAAGTCCGAGTTGTTTTATATAGTTATATATATTTTCCTCACCTAATTTGTACATTTCCTCAGCAGAGGAAGCAACCTTGAAAAGTTCTTTGGTTAATTCATTGACCTTCTTGTCCGTTGATTGTGCGCTTAACACAACTGCTACAAGTAGAGTGAACCCATTTTGATGATCTAAGGGTATTGGTGTCTCAGGATATATTTCTTCAAGCCTCTTAATTATTATTTTTACTCTTTCATTCTTTTTCATTACAGTATTAAAATGTTTGTTTTTAAAGTCAACTAATTAAACACCTTGATCTTTAGCAAGAGACTTAGGAAAGAAGGTGAGTGTATCATTTTATACTTATGACTGTGATTTATGTCCATTAAATTTTTTTTTTGTAGTTAGTTTGTTTTGAATGGTTTTTTAGTGAATAGAATAAGCAAAAATAGTTTTGGTGAATACTGAGCTAGAAATCCATAATCTATGGCATGATTTTAAATCTAATAATAATAATTGGGTTCTAAAAGATATTAATTTTTCTCTAAGACCTGGAGAATTAGTTGGTTTGCTAGGTCCTTCGGGTTGTGGGAAAACTACTCTTCTAAGATTAATAGCAGGTTTTGAAAAGCCTAAACGTGGAATAATAAAAAAAAATGGTCAAATAATCTCAGATAATAATTACCTTCTTTCTCCTGAGCGAAGGCAAATAGGAATGGTTTTTCAAGACTATGCGCTTTTCCCTCATTTAAATGTTTGGGATAATGTTTGCTTCGGCATAAGTAAGAAAGAACATTCAATAACAAGAGCAAAATGGCTATTAAATTTATTGGATATTTATGAGTTAAAAAACAGATATCCTCATGAACTTTCAGGAGGTCAGAGTCAAAGAGTTGCATTGGCACGTGCCCTGGCTCCTGGCACCTCTTTGGTTTTACTTGATGAACCTTTTTGTTCTTTAGATGTCGAAGTAAGATCTAGATTGAGGTCAGAACTATCTTCTGTTTTGAAATCCTGCTCGGCATCTGCACTTTTAGTAACACATGATCCTCATGAAGCATTAGCTATTTGTGATCGTGTGGCTGTATTAAGAAGAGGTGAAATTCAGCAATATTCAACTCCTTTTGAGATGGTTACAAGCCCATCAAATGATTTTGTCGGTCAATTTGTATTGCAAAAAAATATTTTACCTATTAGATACATTAATAATTCCTATTCTACATGTATTGGTAAATTAAGGTTCCCTAAAGATATATCTATATCATCAAAATCTGTTATTATGTTCGATAAAAATGCTATTCGGATACATGCTGGTTTAAATGAATCATTTACAGTTATATCAAAGGAATATCGTATTAATTATTTTGTCTATACTGTAATAAGTGATGGATTAAAATTAAGATCAGAGATGAGTCTTGATACAGACTTATCTATAGGAGATAAATGCAAAGTAGAAACAATTCATGAGAAAAGCTTTTTAGTTCTACCAGATAATATTAAATCTAGTTTCTAAATAGCTTCAATGCTTTATTTAACTATATTTAAACTTTTTGACGCAATTGAGATTCATTATCAAATAAATAAATTTTAAATTTTAATTTATTGCCAACAATATGATACAAAAGGAGTTATCATTTCTTTGAACAAAAAGTTAGTTTTTGCGTTCTATAGCCTAGCTTTTTTTTGTTATGCAATCCGCCACTTCTAGTTCAATAGGTATTAATGTTGGTCCTTCTGGGCGTGCCATTGCACAGCCTATAGATGATGACCTCCTTGACGCTCTTTATCAACATACTTCTCTTGAAAGGGTTTCAAGTGCACAATATCTTGCGATGTCACTTTGGTTCCTAGAAAGAGAACTCAGAGGATTTTCTTCATTTTTCAAAAAAGAGTCTTTATCTGAGCAAGAGCATGGATTCAACTTTGCCAAATATATTATTGCTCGAGGTCAAACTGTTGAACTTCAAGAAGTAACTAAACCAATTCAAGAGTGGAAGACAGTTCAGGATTTAATTACTTTGTCTTTCCAAATGGAGGCTGACGTAACAACCTCTGTTCAACAACTTTACTCACTTGCTGAGAGATCAAATGATACCCGGACTACAGTTTTTCTCGATCCGATTATTGACGAGCAAATTAAATCTGAAGATGAAATGGCTTATTTACTCGGTAAAGTCAAATTTGCAAATAATGATCCTTCCGCATTGTTCATTATTGATAATGAATTAAATATTAATTAATTAATATTTAATTCATATACCTTATATTTGTTGATAACAATTAGCTCTTTTTGTTATTTCTAATAGAAATTCAAAAGATAAATCCTGAGAATTTTTTTTGAACATAATTTCTGCAATGTTTAGAATATTTTGTCTTTTGCTATTTAGTTTTTCAAGTTCTATTCTTAATCTTTTTGCTAGAGATTTGTTATGACAAGTATATAGTACTCTATTGATGTTTTGGGATCTTATTTTTATAAATTCTATCTCTTTGCAGAGTGATAAAACAATAGATTCGGAATAGGAAAAAAGATATTTATTCATTATGCTGTTAATGGTGATGATTCAATGAACTCAGGAGAAAGACTTAGAGTTGGATCCCCTGATGGTGCTTTTAGTAAATCTGCTGTTCTCAGCCTTGAAATTAAACGAGTAGAAGTAACCCTCGTCGATCCAATTAACTCTCCAATTCTTTCATGTGTAAGTCTGAATGGTAATTGGCACCAATCACCGCATCTTCTTCCTAGTCGGTTAACTAATAAAGCAAATAAAGCTTGTAATCTTTGTTCAGCATTACCCAAATGTCTAATCCTAAGAAGCTGAAGAGTCCACTCGTTAACAGCGTCATATCCTCCAGCCTCTACTGATGTCTCCGCATCACTTACAAAGCAAAGAGGGGTTAAAGCTTCTACACATACACCTTCACTGCAAAGCCGATCTGTTCTTAGTTGGTCGCCTGACTGCAAAAAAGCCAATGTCATTCCTTCGGTCTCTTCGCAAGGGCAGTAAACACGAGCTATGCCATCCAAAACTTCCAAGCAAGTATCTCCTCTCCTTGATGAAGGATCTATTAGCACTGATTGACCCGTTGCCATTCGAACTGCTGATGAGGGTGTCTCTGCGAAGCTTCTAAAGCTCATTGAAACTTAAAGGAGGCCAACAAATATCTAATTTACACAAAATAATGAGCTTTTTGCAACCGATTCTCAATAGCAACAAACTCTTGAGATTTTTTGGTTCTCTTCGTATAAAAAGTCACATCAATTGGAAATTTTTTTACCTTTTTTACCTTTTTGAGTCAGTTAATTGTGACATTAGTATGATCAGGTTTGTATTTATTTCTACTAAAGAGTCTCAATAAAAAAAGGCCCGCAAGCGGGCCTTTTTGGGATTAACTAAGAAATTAATAAATTAACTTTATTAATTACCCGTTAGTGATTTTTGCGTTTTCCATATTGTCGAACGCTTTACCTACGCGTCTGAAGTCAAATCCCATAGCCCTTAATGCATGCCAGAGATGTCCCTGGATGAAGAAGAAGCCAAGATAGAAGTGAACATTTGCTAACCAAGCTCTTGCTGTATGAGCTCCAGTCGCAAGTGATGCGTCGGTATCAACAAAATAAGGAGCGAAATCAAATTTGAGTTGAAGAACATCTCCAAAGAATTCTGTTGAGTAAACAGTTGTGTTTGTTGAACTCCAGAAAGCTGCAACAAGAGCACAGTAGCCAACACCAGCTAGTGAGTATGAAAGAACAGCTTCAGCTGAAAGAAGTCCTTTACCTTTGAATTCTGTGTACTCACCAAATTGCTTAGTGATGATATGGAATGCACCACCAATTATTTGGAAAAATGCTAAGAAAGCGTGACCGCCCATAACATCTTCCAAGCTGGTGATTTGAAGGAAATCAGCTTGGTGATTCCAAATCATTCCTAAATCTAGGTTGTAAGAAACTGTACGAGTAGCTCCTAAAGCAGTATCCCAAATACCATGATATTGAGCCCATTCAACGAATTGAATGTTTGCCAAACCTAGGAAAATAAGGTGGTGACCAAGAATAAATGTAAGTTTGTCTGGATCGTCCCACTCGAAGTCAAACTTTTTAGGACGACTTCCTTCAGGATAGTTTCCTAAATCACCGTCATATCTTGTGGAGTGAAGAATTCCACCAGCGCCAAGAACACCAGAGAAAATTAGGTGAAGTACAGCAATAACTGTGCAACCGTAAGGCTCAGTTATTACTCCGTTTTCGATTCCACCTATTCCTAGTTGTGCAAGGTGAGGCAAGCAGATCAAGTTTTGATTACCCATCGCAACGGATGAGTCATAACGAGCTAGCTCAAATAAAGTGAACGCACCTGCCCAGAACATCATCAAACCAGCATGGGCAGCATGCGCAGCGATGAATTTTCCGGAGCGATTGGCCGTCCCTGAATTACCCGCGTACCAGTCATAGGTAACGCTAGGATTCCCGTAGGTCTGCACGAGAAATAAACAAAGAACAGTAAGAGGATATATTTATAGGTCTGTAAGTTCCATATCCCTTCACATTGCTTATTGAAATTGTAGGTTTTGTACATATTTCACGAACATCTGCTACTAAATTTGATCTTCGTGTTAGGAGAGGATTTTATCCTTAAAGCCCTTATAGTCACTATGATTTTTTGCACTACATATAGTTAAAGCTCATGATCCAATGTCTGACTTTGTTATTTTGAAAACAAAGCAAAATAAATTTATGAATTATAAAAATGTGATTAATGAGTTTTTTGAAAAGGAGATAATTTTTTCCGATCAGAGGAAAAACCTCATAGTTTTGCTTGGCTCTTTTGCTGATTTTGATAGTTTTGAATACTCTCAACAATTATCAGCCCATTCAAAGAAGCTGGCTAACCACTCAATTGATTTGATATTGATAGGTATTGGGAATGAAAAATCTAAAGAATTCTTTTGTAAATTCAATAATATTGATATTCAAAATGTCATTGCCGTAAAGAATGCTGACCTTCACAAAAAACTTAACTTGAATAGAGGTTTTGTCTCACCAATGCCTTCAATCATCAATTTATTGGTCATGTGCGCGGGTATAGGTTCTAGAGGTACTATTAAGGAGGTTTTAAGAGGTTATTTGGGGGATAAAAATGCAAAGAGTTTGTTTGCTAGTGATGAGAATATAAATATTGGAACTTTCTCTATATTTAAAGGAAAAATGTTTAATATTTTTTCTAAAAAACAAAATTTACGTCCTTTTGAACTCGCAACGAGGAGACTTATGAATATGATTGAAATTCTTTCTAATTGGAATACTTATGTTCCTGATTCCAAATTTCTAACTCAAAGGGGGGCAACAATACTATTAAATGAAAAGGATGAGTTGTTGTATGAATATATTTCCAATAGTCTCTTAGGGTACTCAAGTAAAATGAGTGAGCCATTATCATTCCTTGAGGATATTTTTAATTAATCTAGCTGTAATGATTGCAAATAAATGCTTGGTTTGTGGAAGCTCTAATCTGAGAGCTGATCGCGCATTATCAGGAAGATTGGTATGTAATTCATGTGGAACCCCTTTTGGAGTTGGTAGACGAGTAAATAATAAAATAAGTAATTACAATAAGTTTTCATTAAATAATAAATACCTTTTTTTTATTTGTATATTAATATTTGCCTTTATTCTTGTGGTTATTTAATTATTTTATGGGAGCATTCTCCAGTATCCTTCTTGTTCTATTACTTTGATTGATATATCAAAAAGATCACTAAGTATTTTTGTATTAATTAAATCACCAGGACTTCCATCATTTAATATCTTACCTTCTTTTATGAGAAGAACTCTATTAGTTTTAGGTAAAATAGATTCTAAAGTATGTGTGACATAAATTATATTTACTGATTGGTTGATTAATTTATTTATGTTTTTATTTAATATGAAATTTGATTTTATATCTAAATTACAAAATGGCTCGTCAAGTACTAGTATATTAGGTTCATAAACAAGAGCTCTCGCTAATAAAGCCCTCCTTTTTTGACCATCAGATAATGTTTGAAACTCATTATAAATAATATTATTTAGCTCCCATTCATTTATTAGAGTATTGATTTTATTTTTTTCTCTTTCTGAAAGCAAGTTTGAATATCTAGAATTAAATATCCCTGAGAATCCAGAACTAATTACATCATATAGCTTGACTTTACTGTTTACCCTTTGCTCCATTTCTTTAAATAGAAAACCAATATTTTTCCTTAGATCCCAAATATTTATGTTTTCTTTATTAAACAACTTGAATGAACTGCAATTCGAGTTGATTGGATATATAGACCTATTTAATAATTTTAGAAAAGTGGATTTACCTGATCCATTTGGTCCTAATAGAAGTATATTTTCTCCATAATGAAGATTTACAGTTATATCTGATAGGATTTTACTATGATCAATATATACATTTATATTTTTTAAACTAGCCCACTTTATCAAATCTTTTTGAGATTCATCTCTCATTTATTTTCACACTTATATCTATTATCATGTTTATTATATTAATAGTAGAATAAAACTTATTGGGAACAATAATCTAGTTAAAAGTTTGATAGTTATCTTTCTATTGTTCTTTATAGCCATATTAGGATTTTCTGGAGGATATTGCATTCCTCTATCCTCATGGACTGAGTTGGTCAATGAATTAGTAGGATGTAAGTCCCATGGCTTTTCTTTATTTAAAGCATTTTGAAGCCAATCCCAATAATATTGAACCATTTTATCTTCACCTAATAGTTTTACATTATCTTTTTGTATGTAACCCATCTGATCATTAAATGTTTGGGTTTTTAAGACTAAATAATCTTCTGTAAAAATTTTATAAAATGTCCTTCTTTGTAGATGACTAAATATAACTAGATTTGTAAAGAATTTATTTTTAAGGAATTTTCTATAATGTCTTACAATGACTCTTGCTTTATTATTTCCTATTGGAATGTGATCAAGAACTTGAATATATCTTGTACTTTCTGGTGATCCTTTATATATAAAAATTCTACCTGGAGGTACGAATTTTATTCGAATAAACTCTTCTTGGCCATTTGTTTTATAAGAATATATACTTTCTATTTGCCTATTATCTCTTTTTATTTTCTGATTAAAACTAGTTATAGTTTCTCTGTTTACGTTCTTGTCTGGAATCGTGTCTCCGTGCATCCAGAATACATGCAATATATCCAGATGATTTTCAATAATTCTTGCCCAATCTGCTTTGAAATCTACATAAACTTCTTCATATTCATATTCTAAAGATGGAAATCCGTATGAATCAGGAAGTAGGCTATTTATTGAAGATTTTATTTCAAAGTCTTCAATATTTGCAAGGGGTGTTCCAGTGTAATAAATGTATATATAGCCTTCTTTTTCCACACATGGATATTGAAATAGTTTTATGCTTTTAGCATAGTTATCATAATTAGAATCAATTATATGCTGGCAGGTTATTCGGTCTAAATTTGTGCAACTACCTTGTGATGAGAACCTAGCACCATGATATGGGCAAACAAGTTGCCCATTGATTACTTCACCACCTAAAAATGAAGCTCCTCTATGAGGGCATACATCTTTTACACATCGAACAATACCTTCTCTATCGCGATATAAAACAAGTGGCTCGTTATAAATTGTGAAGTGATTTAACTTCCCTTCCTTTATCGACTCGCTGCTCGAGACGGAGTACCAGCCTAAAAGTCCATTAGTTAATTGATTTGAAGGCTTTGGAGCAATATTCTCAACATCTTTTACACTCTCATTCTCATTAAAATTAGATCTAATGAGATTATTAGTCTCATATTCAAATGATTTATTATCTTTTCCTTTTTCTTCGTTCATAACCAAGCAGATCTTTTAGTGAGATAAAGGTTGTCTCATCAAAAGATAATTCTCCATACATGATTAAAGACCCAAAAAAAATAGCACCTAAAGCCTTCTAGTATCGATTAAATTTACATAAAAAAACTTCACCGTTTGTTCGCCGTTGAAGCCAATTTTTTTAAGTTGTTATTTTATACCAGATATAGCTTGCTCAAAGGGTTTTTGGAGAAACCTCTATACTTGATACAAATTCAGATGCTTCCTCAATATCATTGCAGAATTTACAAGTCCCTAGGTAGCAACCTAGGTATCTCATGAAAGAGGTTTTACCCCCAGAAAGTTGATATTTATGAATAGTTCCTCCTTGTGGGGTTGCTTTTACTAGTTGAGGTAAAGGAGCCATTAACAATTTCTTTTTCCATAATTTGCATTTAATATTGTTTTATAGCAATAGGTAAATTTACTAAAAAACAGAGGAAATTTAATTCTTTATGTTTGTTTCATTTTCGTAAGTCAACCTAGCTTAACTAATCTGTATATCCATCATCGTCTTCTGTATTGATTATTCTAGGTGTGTTTTTCATATGTTCATCCCATGGATGAACATATGACTCTTTATCAGAATACACCTCACTTTTTAATTCTTCTATCAAAGTTTCAAACTGTTTGATGATTCTCTTGAGATTGTCTTTTTTCATTTATATAGTTTTGATTAAATAGATTTAGCTCATTATAATGACTATTATCTTTGTTTAATTTTTTTACTCTTTTTATTCAGATTGTTAAATACAGAATATAATAGCTTTAATCAAATCAGTGAAAAATACTAATTTTATTTCAGTGATATTATAAAACATAAGGTTAAATAATCGTTAATCTAAAATCAGATTTTTAAAATACATAAAAATTTATAAGGAGGAATTTTATAAAAAAGATAGTATTTTTTTAATTGGTTTGAATTAGATGCTAATCTGTGAATTATAATTAATATGAAAAATCCTTTTCCATTTTAAACTGATGTCGAATGACTTTTTTTTAAATTATAACCCTAGACTATTATGAGGGTTCTTGTAACTGGTGGTTCTGGATTTATAGGTTCCCATATAGTATTGTTGTTGTTAGAAAGAGGATTTGAGGTCGTAATACTAGACTCATTTGTTAATAGCTCATCTAATGTTATTATTCGAATTAAACAATATTTAGATAATAAAGATTGTAAATATAAATTAAAAACTATTAATGGTGATATTAGAGATAAACAAGTTTTAGATAATATTTTTATTGATTCTATTAAAGAAAATAAGCCTATAGATACAGTTATTCATTTGGCCGGCTTGAAATCTGTATTTGAATCTTTGACTAATCCTCTTCATTATTGGGATGTAAATGTACTTGGAACACTAAATCTTTTACTTAGCATGAAGGAATATCAATGCTACTCATTGGTTTTTAGTAGTAGTGCCACTATTTATGGTTTCAGTGACTCTGTCCCTATGGCAGAAGAACACAAAATATCACCAATTAATCCTTATGGAAAAACTAAAGTAGCTATTGAAAATATGTTTTATGATTTATATAATTCTAATTTAAACTTATGGAAAATATGTTCTTTACGTTATTTCAATCCTGTTGGAGCACATCCTTCTGGTTTGATTGGTGAGGATCCTATTGGTACTCCTAATAATCTATTTCCTTTCTTAACTCAGGTGGCAATAGGAAGACAAAAACATTTAAATATTTATGGTAATGATTGGGATACAAATGATGGTTCTGGTGTTCGTGACTACATTCATATTGTCGATTTAGCTGAAGGTCATTTGGCATCAATTGATTATTTAAATTCCAAAGAATCATGTCTAGAATTCATTAATTTAGGTTCGGGTAAAGGATATTCTGTTTTTGAGATTATTAGACAATTCGAGTTGTCTACAGGTTGTAAGATTCCTATTACAATTCAAAGTAGAAGAGATGGTGATGTAGCTAACTCTTATGCGGATATTTCTAAAGCTAAGAAATTATTAGGTTGGACTCCTAAAAGATCATTAGAGAAGATTTGTTTAGATGGATGGAATTGGCAAATAAAAAATCCACATGGTTATGGGTAACTTACTTTTTCTGGCTCTCTATGTTTTTGTTTAATCAACTTTCCTATTTAATACTTTCCAATCTAGAAAATTGGCAATACATTATCTTATTACACCAGGATTAATCGAAAGTAGAGTTTTCTACTCCTTTGATTACATCGAAGCATTAAAAAAGCCCCTGAGGGCTTGGTTTAATTGGTGGCGGGGGGAAGATTTGAACTTCCGACCTTCGGGTTATGAGCCCGACGAGCTACCAGACTGCTCTACCCCGCGTAGCAAATAAAGCATACATCTTTAAGTGACATTAATGACTACTTTGTTTGTGTTATGGGACCTTTAATTGTCCTTCAACCTCTATGTAGATACCTGGCTTTTTTTGAAGGATGATTTCATCTAACTCTTCAATTGCTGATGGAGTGATCCATTCGAGCTGTCGAAGAAGATGTATGGCCACAGCGTGCTTTGCTCTTTTTGATCCATCTTCAACCTTTATTGAGAGTCCAATACCTTCCCCCAAAAGACCAAGACATTGGATACCTTCACTTCCTCCTTTGCTAATGATTTGATTGTGACCTCTTTTTATTAATTCCGAATCAAAATATCCTTCTCCTGCAACAAGTTCTGGATGGTTTGTCATGGCACGAGTTATTTTTTCAAACTCAGGTTGGTCAGATCTAGATAAATGAGCATATAAAACAGCCATTTGTGATAATCGCAAAAGTAAAGTTGGAGCGCCACAGTCATCTCTCTCTGCAATTAATTCTTCGGCTGGGATCTTTAGTAATTCGGAAACCCTCCTGAAAATCTCTTTCTGCAGTGGATGATGTCCCATTAAGTAGCCATCGAGATCCCAGTTCATTTTTTTGCAGGTAGCAAGAAATGCTGAATGCTTACCTGAGCAATTATGTTGAAGTTTGCTTTCTCTATCTTTAGGGATTGGGCATTTCAGCTCTTTTATATCTATGTCTGCATTCCAGAGCAGCTTGAAAGCTGTTCTCGCTTGAAGTGAAGATCCACTATGTGAACCACATGCCAGAGCTAATGTCTTATTATCTAAATTATATTTTTCTGAAGCACCACTTGTCAGGAAAGGCAATGCTTGGAAAGGTTTTAATGCTGACCTTATGAAAGTTTCATATTCACATGATCCGGCTTTCATTAATGTCCTACCTTTCGTATCGCAGATTGAAGCGTGCGCTCTATGAATTGATTCAACACTTGAACCTCTTTTTACTAGTACCTTCAAAGAATTGTTGCTGTGATTTGATAAATTGTTTTGTATTTTCATCTATTAATTCATTCTCAATAGTATAAATAATAATGATATTATAATAATGGATATTAATAGTATTATTATTACTTCTAAATGATTCAAAATTGGTTTGATTTGGTGTAGAGCTATAAGTTTATCTTTTGCTCTCCATTCAATTGGTTTTTCCCATGTCTGTCCATCATACCAGCCAGATTCTTCGTATTCAATGTTTTCAGAATTAAGGCGTTTATATATATATATCCAACTTAACCATTGCCTAATAACTAATAGTACAGGAAAAGCAAGTGAGGTTGTAAAGCTTATAAAGGTAAGTTCAAAAATGTTATTTTTCAGATAATTACTTCCATAAGATATTGTTAAACTAATTGGTATGATAAATAACCAACTATATGTTAACTTCCGGTAAAAAGTACTTCTTTCTAATAAAGGCCAGGAGATTATCCATGATTCTTTAATACTGTTGTATTCATTTAAAGGCCTTTGGTTTAGAGGTACAGGGCATCTTATTTTATTCATCTTTCAAAATTATTAATTTATTATCAACAAAATTATGAATAGTTCCATTGCTCCAAAATGATTCTAAATCATAGAATTTTCTTTCATTAGGTTGAAAAACATTAATTATCAGATCTCCGTAATCTAATAATGCCCATTTTGCTTCATTTATGCCTTCTTTTCTAAGAGGGAATAGATCTGCTTCATCTCTAAGTGTCTTTTCTACATTATTAACTATGGCCCTAACTTGAACATCGGAAAGTCCTTCAGCAATTAATATCCAATCAGCTATACTAGAGACTTCGTCGACTTTTAAAAGTTTTATATCTCCTGCTTTTCTATCATCGCAAGCTAGGGCAGCTAATTCTACTAAACTACTACTATCCATAAACATTTTCACTAGTAACTGATTTATTAGAACCTTCTTGAGAGGCCATTTCTGCTCGAGCTCTTTCAGCACTTTTCCTGAGTGCTTCTAATCTATCTTCATAAAATGTTCTCTTTTTTTTCTTTCTAGATTTTTCTACCAAATCTTTTAAAGCACCACCAAGACTTTTATAAGCATTTGGAACGCTATATCCGAATCTACATGCCAGATCAATTGCTCTCTCGTCAGCCGATATCGCATCTTGTAAACGTTTCTCAGAATTATTTTTTAGGTAAAGCCTATAACCTGCAAAGCCTGATAATCCTAGTGCCATTAAAAGTAACAATCCATCTTGAACCCATAATTCTCCAATAGCACCACCTAAACCTATTGCCAGAGCGGCCATCTCCCATCCATCTCTAGGGATGGTGTCATTTTGAATGCGTCCCACCTCATGCCAAAACAGCAAATTCCTATGATCTTGAGCTAAATAGTCCCATTGCTCAAGGTCAACCTGAATCTCAACTTCATCACGCCCAATTTCTTCAAGCGTAATCAAGGGAGGATCTATTGCTGCTGCGGCTTCAACGAATACCCAGCTTTGGTTTTCTGGTGGCAGCAGCCCTTTAAGGCGCTGTAGTTCGCTCATACTCTTTGTTTCTTATTCGGAAAGTTGGTTAAACTTTAATGGCAGTTTGCCGATCTAGACAGTAGATGATAAAGAGATACCTAGAATGCGTGACATAAATGAAGTTTACTAGAAATTCAAATGCCACGGCGTAAAGATATACGTCGAATTTTGATACTAGGTTCTGGACCAATTGTTATTGGACAGGCCTGTGAATTCGATTATTCCGGTACCCAGGCATGTAAAGCGCTTAGAAGCGAAGGCTTTGAAGTTGTTTTAGTTAATTCTAATCCAGCTTCAATAATGACGGATCCTGAAACGGCAAACAGGACCTACGTTGAACCTCTTACCGCTTCAGTTGTTGAACAAATTATAGAAAAAGAAAGACCTGATGCTCTTTTACCCACAATGGGTGGGCAAACCGCTTTGAATATTTCAGTAGAATTAGCTGAATCTGGAATTTTAAAAAAATACAACATTGAATTAATTGGTGCAGATCTTAAGGCAATTAAAAAAGCTGAGGATAGAAATTTATTTAAAATAGCTATGAATAATATTGGAGTTGAAGTATGTCCATCTGGAATCGCTTCTAATCTCCAAGAGGCTGAAATAGTCGGAAATGAAATTTCTTCATTCCCAAAAATTATTCGTCCTGCTTTTACATTAGGAGGAAGTGGAGGCGGTATTGCTTATAACCAGGATGAATTTTTAGAATTATGCAAAACAGGACTAGATGCTAGTCCTGTTTCTCAAATACTTATAGAAAAATCTCTTTTAGGTTGGAAAGAATTTGAGTTAGAGGTTATGAGAGATTTATCAGATAATGTTGTAATTATATGCAGCATTGAAAATGTTGACCCTATGGGAGTTCACACTGGAGATTCTATTACAGTAGCTCCTGCACAAACTTTAACTGACAGAGAATATCAACGTTTAAGAGATTATTCTATTTCCATAATTAGAGAAATTGGTGTAGCAACTGGTGGTAGTAATATCCAATTTGCAATTAATCCCCTTAATGGTGAGATTATTGTAATTGAGATGAATCCTCGTGTTAGTAGATCATCTGCTTTAGCAAGTAAAGCTACTGGGTTTCCGATTGCCAAAATTGCTGCTCTTTTGGCTGTGGGTTATAGATTAGACGAAATTATTAACGACATTACCGGTAAAACTCCAGCTTGCTTTGAACCTTCAATTGATTACGTAGTTACCAAAATACCTCGTTTTGCATTTGAAAAATTTTCAGGAAGTTCTCCAATTCTCTCTACTTCAATGAAGTCAGTTGGTGAGGCGATGGCAATAGGCAGATGTTTTGAAGAATCTTTTCAAAAAGCAATACGATCTTTAGAAACAGGACTAAGTGGTTGGGGGTGTGATCGAGTCGATCAGAATGTATCTTCTATTGAATTAGAAAGATTATTAAGGACCCCTTCACCAGAGCGAATAATGCATGTCCGCTTAGCAATGAAGAAAGGACGTACTGATAATGAAATTTTTTCTTTTTCTAAAATAGATCCTTGGTTTTTATCTAAGCTTAGGAACATAGTACAAGCAGAAGATCAATTAATGAAGTATAAAAATATTAATCAATTAGAGTATAATTTTTTATTCAGACTAAAACAACTTGGATTTTCTGATCGTCAAATTGCTTTTGCTTTGAATACTGACGAATTAACAATTAGATCTAAAAGAACTTCACTAAAAGTATTACCTGTGTTTAAAACAGTTGATACATGTGCCTCTGAATTTTCCTCAAATACACCATATCATTATTCTACATATGAAAGACCAGCCTACAGAATTGATACCGATGGAAATATAATCAAAAATATTAATCTTAATGAAATTAAGAATGATCAAAAAAATAAAATCTTAATTCTGGGTGGAGGTCCTAATCGTATTGGACAAGGTATCGAATTTGATTATTGCTGTTGTCACGCTTCTTATCAAGCACAAGAGGAAGACTTTATAACAATAATGATAAATAGTAACCCAGAAACAGTTTCTACTGATTATGACACAAGTGATATACTTTACTTTGAACCTTTAACTCTGGAGGATGTTCTAAATATTATTGAATATGAGGAACCTTTCGGTATAGTAGTTCAATTTGGAGGACAAACTCCTTTAAAACTTTCCTTGCCTATAGTTAATTGGTTAGAGAAATCGGAAAACTCAAAGTTACGAACAAAAGTTTTAGGTACATCCCCTATTTCAATTGATTTGGCTGAAGATAGAGAGCAATTTGATAAGGTTTTGAGGAAATTAGATATTAGGCAACCCAAAAATGGTATTGCTAGAACTTTTGAAGAATCATTGGCAATAGCTAATAAAGTTGGCTATCCATTGGTTGTTAGGCCTTCATATGTTCTCGGTGGTAGAGCTATGGAAATTGTCTATGAGCAAGATGAATTGGAAAGATACATAAAGGAAGCTGTAAACGTTGAGCCAGATCATCCAATCCTCATAGATCAATATTTAGAAAATGCAATTGAAGTAGATGTTGATGCTTTGTGTGATGTAAGCAAAAATGTTGTGATTGGAGGATTGATGGAGCATATAGAGCCTGCTGGTATTCATTCTGGCGATTCAGCTTGTTGCCTTCCTTCCATAACGCTATCTTCAGAATCAATTAAAACGATTAAGCAATGGACAAAATCTTTAGCTATTGAACTAGATGTTGTTGGTTTAATTAATCTTCAATTCGCTGTCAAGAGAGATGATGAAGGTAATGAGATTGTTTATATTATTGAGGCAAATCCAAGGGCCTCAAGAACAGTTCCTTTCGTCTCTAAAGCTACTGGAATCCCTCTTGCGAAAATTGCAACTCAGTTGCTTTTAAGTAAAAAACTAAAAGATATAGGATTAAATCAAGAACCAATTCCACCACTTCAAACAATCAAAGAGGCTGTTATGCCTTTTAGACGTTTCCCTGGCTCGGATAGTGTTTTGGGACCAGAGATGCGCTCAACTGGTGAGGTGATGGGTTCGGCTAGTACTTTTGGTATGGCCTATGCAAAATCCGAACTAGCAGCAGGTGAGGGATTACCTACTTCCGGTTTTGTTTTCTTATCTACTCATGATCGAGATAAACCTGCATTAATTCCCGTAGCAAAAAAATTAATTGAATTGGGTTTTTCAGTTTTGGCTACTTCTGGCACTTCCAAGTATCTCGAGAAATTTGATATAAATGTAGAAAGGGTTCTCAAGGTCCACGAAGGAAGACCAAATATTGAGGACATGATTAGATCTGGAAAGGTTCAGTTGGTAATAAATACTCCTATTGGAAGACAGGCAATTTATGATGATAAATATCTGAGAAAAGCCGCTCTTGACTACTCTGTTCCAACTTTAACAACTTTAAAGGGTGCTAGTGCTGCTGTAAAAGGTATAGAGGCATTGCAAAATCAAACTCTATCAGTTTCAGCTTTGCAAGATATACATTCATGAACATATCCTTGCTAATTAGTTAATTTATTTTTTTTTAATTTCTATTTTAAATATTATTAATTTTGTGAAGTTTGATTAATCTTAAT
Organism: Prochlorococcus sp. AG-402-A08; assembly: GCA_003279585.1. GTDB lineage: Bacteria > Cyanobacteriota > Cyanobacteriia > PCC-6307 > Cyanobiaceae > Prochlorococcus_B. The sequence goes on from QCHH01000001.1 coordinate 216,583, forward strand.
TGGTAAATATTAATTTTATGTACATTTTTTCAGCTCCTTTTTTGTCGTTTTAGGCAAAGGTCTATTACTACCTAATTAAAAATCCACCTTTTTTTCAAATTAGGACATACAATTATGACCTTGCTTGATAATTCGAATGACCGCAACAGCTTCTTCTTCACCAAAACTAAGAGTTGATACACGCGGAACTAATGAGTTGCCGCCACATTTAGATGAAAACCTTTTAACACCTCGTTTTTACGTTACTGAGTTTAAAAAAGCAGCTAAGACACAATTAACTGATGCGCGTGAAGAGTTTGAAGCAATGCTCTCAGAAATGAAGGCTGATTATAATTGTACTCATTTTGATAGGAAGGCAAGTCTTGATAGATTACAAGATTTGCCTCAGAAGGCTAAAGAGACTTATGAGAGTTATTTAGTTAGGTCAGTTATCTCTGAGTTTTCTGGATTCCTACTCTTCAAGGAAATTTCAAATCGTTTAAAGAAAGAGGGAAATAGGGATCTTGGCAAACTATTTCAGTTTTTAGCTAGAGACGAAGCTAGACATGCAGGCTTTCTTAGCAGAGCATTAGTTGCAGAGGGTATTGAAGTGGATCTACCTCATTTAGGCGGAAAAAGAGCAGCGACTTGGTTCCCAATTAGTTGGGTTATTTATTCTGTTTATCTTTCAGAGAAAATTGGATATTGGAGGTACATTTTGATGGATAGGCACCTTAAGGCCAATCCAGATCAGGCTTTTGCTCCTCTTTTTGATTTCTTTGAGCCATGGTGTCAAGACGAGAATAGGCATGGTGATTGTTTTACAGTAATGATGAGATGTTGGCCAGGAATTACCAAAGGATTTAGAGGTAAGCTATTAAGTCGTTTCTTCTTGTGGAGTGTTTTCCTTACTCACACTTTGACAGTTTGCGAAAGAGGTGAGTTCTATGAATTGCTTGGTATTGATCCAAAGGAATTTGATGAGGAAGTGATAAAGAGGACGAACCACACATCTAAAAATGCTTTCCCTTGGGTTTTTAATCTTGAGGACAATAAGTTTTGGGATTTGAGAAATAAAATTATTGATTCCTTCAGAGCTTTTGTAGGTGCTAAAGGTTTAACAAAGCCAGTTAAATTTGTAAAATTCGCTACTTTGATATTTAAGCAATTTGCTCTCCCAATGGAGAAGACAAATGCACTTAGATATGATAAAAATGTGAATTTTACAGGTCAGGATATTTTAAATTTTTGGACAGATAAATAAGACTATTTAGATAAATTAAATATCAAATGGATTGCCGGCTTGTGTCTCCAATCCTTTGAAATATTTTCCAAATTGAGCATTATATACCTCGTCCTCATCTTGAGTTTCGCATTCCAATGGTCCAATAGCTTTTGAAACGCATAACAAACCGTATCCCTTATCTTTCATCTCTTTTGATAGACCAATACAAGCTTGTTGATCCATTTTTCCTGAAATTATCTTAACTGCGCATTCTGAACAACATCCATTTCTGCAAGAGAATGGCAATGTGTCTCCAATAATTTGTCCATTTTCATCTTTTGATTCAAAATTTCTCAATATATACTCACCTTCAGGGACATCAAAGGTATATGTTTTTCCCTGCTGTTTATGATGAATAGTTATCTGGTGAATTGGTTTCATTGAATATCTATTTCGGCGGTGTTATATCTCTTATTTCTGGAGGTTCAGGGGGCTGACTTGCATGTTGCCAAAGCTCTTCAATATCTAATGTTTTAGTTAACCTTTCTCCACCAAATCGAAGTTTTAGCCAGGCAATCGTTGTTGAATCTTCCGCTATAACTGCTTCATAACCTTCTTCTTCAGTGATTTTGAATTTGTTAACTAATGAAGAATTTAAGAACCACATAGGATAGTCCGCACCTTTGCGACTCCTTCTCTCATGAAAGGATTCTCTTAGTTGTCCATTACCCTGTAATTGACCTTCTGGGGCTAGAAGAACATTTAGGGTTTTGGTCTCCGACATTATTTAAGAATCAAAAATGGTCTTGATCTTAGGCGTTATATTTCCTAGGACCTTAATCAGATAACTTTAGTAAAAGGAATTACATAGACGTAAATAGTTTGATAGATCTTCACAAGATATTCTTGATTATCTGTATGTAATATTCCTAATTATTTAAAAGGTCTATATATAAGGTTTTTCTTAATTGATAATTAATTATTTAAGCCTCCTTTTTGGGTGCCTCAGCCTTTGCTTTTAGAGCCTCAGCTTCTGCTGCTTTCTTAGCTTCTTCAAAATCAATTCTGTTTTTTAGTTGGCCTGAAGCTCTCATCCAATCGTTAACACTAGCTTCCTTGCCAACGGCTTCACATTCCTCTTGATACTTCAAGAATGGATACCAATGATGAGTTGCATTCTTGGAATCTGTAAAATTAGTCAATTTCTTAAGTATTCAATTAATTAATTATCGCATCATATTTTCATATTTTGGCAGCATATTAATTTTTTATAGTAATAGTTCAAACCTTTGTTGTACTTATTACTCTTAGTTCGTTTTGAATGAAATTCCGATTTTGATGAAACTAGCTTTTATTGGTCTTGGCGCTATTGGGAAGCCCATGTCTGAGCGTCTCATTGATAATGGTTATGAATTGAATTTATATCAGAGAAATAAACAAAGAATAGATGACAATAGAAAATATTTTGTTGACCCTATAGAGGCTGTTACTGACTGCGATGGCCTCTTGATTTGCGTTACTGATGATCATGCGGTTGAATCTGTTTTATTTGGTGATAACGGAGTAGTAGAAACGCTGAAGCCTAATTCTTTTGTGATTGATTTCTCTACAATAAGTCCTAATAAATCTATTTCTATACATAAAAAATTAGGAAAAAAAAATATTTTATACGTTGACTGTCCAGTCTCTGGCGGAACAGAGGGAGCGCAGAATGGCTCATTGTCTTTGTTTGTTGGTGCAAGTAAAAAACAGTGTTTATCTTTTGAACATATTTTTGAAGTCTTAGGTAAATCAATTAATTTCTTTAATGGAGTAGGCAAAGGTCAACAAGTCAAAGCTCTTAATCAGATATTAGTTGCAGGAACATATGCAGCTGTAGCTGAGGCAATGGAATTAGGAAAATCACTTGATTTGCCCATGGATGATGTGGTTACTGCTTTAAAAGTTGGGGCAGCTAATTCATGGCCATTAGAAAATAGATCAAAAGCAATGTTGATCGATAAACATCCCTTGGGATTCAAATTAGAGTTGCATCATAAGGATTTATCTATTGCCATTGATCTGGCTAAATCTATAAATATTGATTTGCCAATTGCTTCTAGAGTAAAAGAAATTGAGCAAAGATTGATTCATGATGGTTTAGGTGAATTGGACATTTCTGTACTGCATAGATACATCTCAGGAGCAAAAAAAGAAGCCTAGAATTATTGATATTATTAGATTTATTTAACTCATTTGTTTACAAACTGATATCTATGTGCTAAAGTAATAAAAAATTAACAAATTATTTAAAATAAGTTATGAAGCTAGAAAAGCAGCATGCAAAATTAATAAAGTTACAAAGTAAAGCTGAGTCTTGTCTTTCTCGTGATGAGGCTCGGAAGATTATACGTAAAGCCGAAAAAACTCAAATGAAAATTTCTGGCTAATTTTTATTTTTTAGGTTGTTGAATAATATTCCTTCATGTTTTTTGAATTGAACTCTCCAAAGATTGGAACATATTGAGTTTAATTTCTCTATTAAAGTATCAGTATCTCCACTATTAATCCAATTTGATTTAATTACTGGAATATTTTTATGCATACTTTCAAAACTAATTTCTGCTAGTAATAATCCATTTTCATCGTTTGATATTTTAAGACTACCTTCAGTAGTTCTTTGAAATAACCTTAGTAATAAATCCAGTATTATCTTTTCGACTTCTTTTTTAGACGATTGACTTAAAATATCAACTCCAGTAAATGTTTTTCCTCCAAGAGGCATTAACCTTTTATTATTTTGCTCTGCAAGAGCTATAGCTATTACATATTTTTGCTCTTCCATTTAGTTTTATCAACCTATAGATTTTCTTTGATTAGATTTTATCTGCTATGTAGGCAAAAATGTTTTATCTTAATGATGAAGCATTTGAAAATTAATTGCACACTAATCCTAGTGACTTGATAGTTGTAGATCAGTTGAGTAAATATTATCGAGTTGCAAACAAACAGCCAGGTTTTAAGGGTACTGTCAAGCATTTCTTTGATCGAAAGACTTATGACGTCTCTGCCGTAACTGATATCAGTTTTAAAATCGCACCGGGTGAAATAGTCGGATTTCTTGGGGCTAATGGAGCTGGTAAAACCACCTTATTAAAAATGATGTGTGGTCTTATTCATCCATCGACAGGATTAGTTGATGTTGGTGGTTACTCTCCTCAAAGAAGGCAAACAGCTTTTCTAAAGGAGATAACTTTGGTTATGGGGCAAAAGCAGCAGTTGATTTGGGACCTTCCCCCCATGGACTCTTTATATGTGAACGCAGCTGTATATGGTTTGTCTGACCACGAAGCAAAAGTAAGAATTAATGAATTAGCAGAAATGCTTGAACTAGGAGAAGAACTTACAAGACCTGTAAGAAAGTTGTCGTTAGGACAAAGAATGAAATCTGAAATTCTTGCTGCCTTATTGCATAAACCATCTGTCCTTTTTCTAGATGAACCTACTCTTGGCCTAGATGTAAATGCTCAAGCTAGAGTGCGTAGTTTTTTATCTGAATATAACAAAAGAACTGGTGCGACAATTTTGCTAACTAGTCATTACATGGCTGACATAACAGCATTATGTCCAAGAGTTATTTGTATTCATAAAGGAAAGCTTTTTTATGATGGTGACCTTGATTCACTAGCTAATTCATTATCACCCTCAAGAGAGGTAAAAGTTGAATTGAAAGATCCATGTGCAAGTGAACAATTTGAGAAATATGGTGAGATTCAAGATTTAAATGATCGTTTTGTATGTTTATTAGTTTCAAGGGATAAACTGACTGATGTAGTAAGTAATCTTTTAACTGATTTCAATATTATCGATTTAGAGATTAGTGATCCTCCTATTGATCAATTAATAGGAGAATTATTTATTAAAGGTGAAGTCAATTGAGAATATTTGGTTTGTCTTTAAAGGTTTTTAAGACCTTACTTACAACACAATATGCGTACATGTTGGAATATCGCATCGAAATAGCTTTGTGGGCTCTTTCTGGTGTACTACCATTTATTATGTTTTCTCTTTGGAGTCAAAATGATGTTGGTAATTCATTTGGTCTAAATGATGTAGGGTTGGCAAGATATTTTTTAAGTGCTTTTCTGGTTAGGCAATTTTCAGTTGTTTGGGTTGTCTTCTCGTTTGAGGAAGATTCTCTTACTGGTCGATTATCACCATATTTGCTGCAACCTTTGCATCCTCTATTTAGATATGTAGCTTCTCACTTGGCAGAGCAGGCAACAAGACTTCCTTTCGCAATAGCCATAGCTATTATTTTTTTTATATTAAATCCATCATCTTTTTGGCTTCCCTCACTACCTCAATTGTTTTTGGCGTACTTATCAACTCACTTTGCTTTTACTATCGCTTTCCTTCTTCAAAGTTTAGTCGCTGCACTTTGCTTTTGGACTGAAAAATCTAGTGCTCTTGAGAGATTAATATTTGTTCCTTATCTTTTTCTTTCTGGTTTATTAGTACCTTTATCAGCCTTTCCTTCTAACGTTCTAAAAGTAGCAATGTTAACACCATTTCCCTATCTAATTAATTTTCCAGCAAAGATTTTATCAGGGATGCCAGTTGATATTTCTAATGGCTTTTTAGCTCAGATTCTGTGGATTTCAATACTGGTACCTTCTGTAAATATTCTTTGGAAACTCGGTGTAAAAAGATATACAGCAATGGGAGCCTAATATGCAGCGTTACTTTAAAACTATTAGATTATTTTGGTCTACAGCATTTGCTTCTCAACTTGAATATCAATTAAATTTTTTGATTGAGTTGCTAGCTATGTTGGGAACTCTTTTGGGAAGTATATTTATATTATCCCTTTTTTTTACTGGAGGAAGGCAATTAGGAGATTGGACTTGGGAATCAGCCTTAGTTATTCAGGGCGTTTATACATTTCTTGATGGTTTAACGAATGCCATTTTACGACCAAATTTAACCGAAATCGTTAATTACGTTAGAGAGGGTACTCTCGATTATGTTTTATTAAAACCAATAGATAGTCAATTTTGGCTATCAGTTAAAAAGTTTTCTTTTGCAGGTTTACCTGAAATTATTTTAGGACTTTCAATTGTTTTTTGGGCGGCTATCCAATCAGCTTCAACTTTTTCAATTTACTCATTATTTGTATTCATTATTTCCTTATTGATTGGTTTTATTATTCTTTATTCTGTTTGGTTCCTAATTGCTGCATCAAGTATTTGGTTTGTTAAGACATGGAATGCTACAGAAGTTCTTAGGGCTTTGTTAGCTGCGGGTAGATACCCTATTTCAGCTTATCCTGTTATTTTGAGATTCATATTTACTTTGGTTTTACCTATAGCTTTTTTAACCACTTTTCCTGCTGAGGCAATTCTTGGGGAACTTAAATTTAATATTTTATTCTTTGGTTTAATATTAAGTAGTTTATTTTTTATTTTTAGCAGACTCTTCTGGAAATTTGCTCTTAAACATTATACTTCTGCCTCAAGTTAATTATTTAATTAATTTCATTAACTTTTTTATTTTATCGATATTTATAAATTATGAGCTTATTGTCCAATACCAAAGAATGAATTGAATATGAATAATAAACTAAAGACTGAGAGGAATGAAATCCCAAACCAGCAAATTGTTTTTAGAACAATTCCATAACGAAATTGACTTTTTACTAATGAGCTATTCATAGTATCCATAGCCATCCAGGCAAACAAAGGAGCTGTCAGGAAACTACCTGTCATAGCCCCGAAGACATAGTCTTTAACTCCAATTCCTCCTGATTTGGCAATAAGAAGTGCACAAAGTGATGCAAAAACATGAAAAATGATCCATTTTTTGAGACGTTTTTTTTCACTCAAAGTAGAGCTATTTCCCTTGTCTGAGCGAGCTATCAAACCATGAGCTGATGAGATGCTCCTGGGATATGCATCTAGACATGTAAGCGTGGTGCTAAACATTGCAGCAAAAGCTGCAGGTACAATGATCCACTTTGCCCACCCACCAATAGATTCTGTATACAATCGGATTAAATTCTGAGCAAAACTAACTCCTGATCCTGTAAGCATTTCATCGCCAGTGCCATACATTGTGTATGCACCAAGAATTAGAAAGAAAATTGCTGTTAAAACAGTGATGAAATATCCAAGATTGAAATCGAATTCTGCTTCTTTTAACGTAGCAGTGTGATCCGTCTGCTTGGCTCTTGAAAACATCCATAGTGATGGCCATATACAAAGCTCTACTGGACCAGGCATCCAACCCATAAGAGGAATTAGAAAACCAAGGTTTGCGAGAGTCCAGGGAGATGGAGTGCTATTCAAGAATGAAATATTGATATCTCCAGAAGGGCCTTTAATAAGTAAAGATATAACAGCAAAAAATGTTAGTACTGAAAGCAAAAATACAAGAATTTTAGATATTCTATCAAGGGCTTTATATTGGCCTATAAATAATATTAATGAACAGACTATTAATATCCCTATAGCTAAATCTAGAGGAGGGAAGGATGAAAATATTACTATATTTTTTAAAAGGAGACCTGTAACAAAACTAACGGCAGAAATAGTAAAGGTTCCAGTAATTAATCCAACAATTAAATATATAGGTAAATAAAATTTATTACGTTTTTGAAATCCCTCTAAAAGTGATAGTCCTGTAACAGCTGTAAATCTTGTTCCGACAAGTAAAAATGGATATTTAACTAGGTTTGTTAATAAGATAAGGCCAATAAGTGAAAACCCAAATTTTGCTCCTGCTGTAGTAGATGACATTAGATGAGATCCTCCTATGCATGCAGCTGCTAAAAGGATTCCAGGGCCAAGACTTTTCCTATAACCAATGGATTTACTTGAGACTACTTTTTCCATATATCTGAAAAATTATTTTTATTTTTACAATAAAAATAATTTTTTCAATTCAAGTACATAAAGATTATTATTTTATAGTTAGATATCATTTTATTAAATTGGCTTTTCAAAGACCTATTTATAGCATAACGTCTATATACTTTATTTAATGACTAAATCTGTTTATCTATATTTGGCGTCAGGAGTAAATGAGGATAATTGTTTTTGGGTTGTTAACTTTACTGAGGAGGAAGATATTATGAATTCTTCAGTTGTTGAATTTCTTGAATGTTATAGAAAGGAATTATTTGGTATTGATGCTGCAATTGAAGTTAAAGAAGCAATTAATAGCACTTTAGACATTATATCGTTTGATTCGAAATTTGATAGATATAAACTAGACAATTCTATTACAGGATATTCTTCCGAGATTCCTATTAATATAATTGAGGATATTTTTGATCTATGGGCATATAATTATAATAATGAAAATACATGGAAAAAATGTATCGGCTTATTAAAATTTAGAAAGAAAATAAAAACAAATAATAATTATATTAATTTAGGATTAAAAGGCGATACTTATGAGTTTGCTATTAAATTAAACGAATTATTGAGTTTAAGGTCAATTGATTTATCATGTAGTCTAGATAAAAAAAATGAATTAATGTTGTAAATAAATTAATTTCTAGATTTATAATATAAATTTCTATCTTTATTCGCTTCATTTATACTCTCCCAAGGGAAAATCAACCATTCATTATTATTTATATATCTATAGGAATTCCACCATGTAGGTTTTACTCTGCTAATCCAAACATGAGTTTCTGAACCTTTTATGTTCTTAGTCTTCTCAAGTGTATATCCAGTATCATAAATATCATCAACAATAAGTGAATTATTTTTAGGTTCGTTTAATAAAGGCAATCCAAGCGAATGACTTAATGCAACTGCAAGACATAATCCTCCTCTAGGAAATCCATAAACTCCTTCAAAATTTTTATTTTTGCATTTCCTATATATTGAATTTATGCAGTCATCAAATTCTACCCAGCTTAACTTATTCATTTATAGTTTATAAATATCTTTGCTTTACACTTAAGGTATAATTTTAAAATTTCCTGGATAAACTGTAGTAGCCCATAAAGCCACCTATTGTAAGAATTCCAGCGATTGGAGCTGATAGATTTAATGGCGTCGCCCAATCATGAACCATCAATGAAGCTAACATAAGTAACGATTATTAGATAACTCTTAAAATACTCCATCTCATATTGATTTGTTATTTTAGTTCGCAATAATTCACAACTTTATTAAATTATAAGCTCATTCAATAATAATTAGATTTCAAATATTTTTTTTATATAGATGTAAATATATTTAATATCTGTGTATCTATGAATCATTTTTATTATTGTTCTCAAAAAAATTAGCTACTTGTTCATATATTTTTCCAAATAGCAATGAAATAGCAAAAAGACCGACAATCCCTAAAATGATGGTTATTGCTGATATCCCTGCATCATTTGGACCATAATTTATTGCTGGGTCAAATCCTTCCACGATGATTTTAATTCGATTTTCTACATAATAATATTCTTTTGATACAATTTCTAAATTTTTACTTTTTTGAAATCTGAAGATATTAAAAACCCTTACCTTTTAATTATGTATAATAAAATATTATCTTAAATAATATTTATGAAGTGGGAATATTATGTAGTTCATCTAAATGTAGATGATTCGTCAAGTAAAAACGAAGATGCTAGCAATCCCCAGGCAGCAAGCGAAAAACTTAAAGGTTCTCTTAGTCCAGGTTTTCTTAAAGACCAATTTCCTGAGCAATATCAGGAAAATGAAGGTTCCGAGCACCCTGCTATTCAACTAAGTAAATTTCTAAATAAAAAAGGACTGGAGAGATGGGAAATTTCTGAGACAGTTAAAATCGGTAAAATGTTATTTCTTATCATGAAAAGGCAAGTTGAAAAGTAGTTTAAAAAATATCTTTTAGCGTAAATACTAACCAATTAATTAGGTTTATAGGATTTACTAACGTTTTAATATTCCTATTCCCATTTACCTCGTATGCAATTTTATATTTTCCTAGTACAAGATCGTTATCTTTGGGATTATGATATTTATTCGTTTCTTGCCTCATATATTCTCTTATTGTTTGATCATTTAATTCGTTGTTGAAAATCCATATTTTTAGATTACTTTCAGTCCTTAATACATATCCAATACCCATACCATCTGTCATTTTATAATCTACTATTTCTGCATTTATTACTTGAGGTAGGTCATCCAATAATTTGTTTTGCATTAAAGTTTCTATTTTAGCCTTATCTACTTTTATCTTTGTCCCAATTGGTATTAGTGGATTTACTTCCATTATGAATAACTTTAGATTTTACTAAATTAACATATTTTAGGAATCATTGAATTCACTATCCATTTACTATTAATTTCTTTATGTGTTGAAAAGGATATCTTAGGTTTATTATTTGAAATTTAAAAAAAACCTTTTGATTTGCTTTCGCTTTTCTTTTTGTCCTTTTCGTCTCCTTCTTCTTTTAAATAATTAACTTTTACATAGTTAATTCCTATTATCATTATTCTTACAAAGACAAAAGCCGTAGCGATGAATCCGATTAAAATAAAACTTGATAAAAGGGTAGATCCTAGATCTATTTCAGATAAATTGAGCATGTGATAAATGTCGACTAATTTATTTATGCTTTTATAAAACGAATTTTAATTCAAAATCAAATTCTAAATAAATTTTAATTTATATTGGTTACAAGACATCCGTAGAAAAAATCTTCAAACGGATGCATAACAGAGATAGGAATATAAATTGAAAATGAATCAAACTCAATTTAAAATCCCACTTTCAAGCTTAAGGCCTTACACAGTTCATTATAGGGACTGTGATAATCAACGTCTTGAGAATTGCTTCTATGCATGTGATGCATATGAAGCAAGATTACTTGCAATGGAATTTAATAGATATATTCATGAGCATCCAAATTGTATTGATCTAATTAGAAGGGAAATGATTAAGAATATTTAGATAAAGAGATAATAGATGATTATTGTATAAAATATATCATTTAGATTTATATGATAAATAATGATATTGTTTCTCAAGTTTTATTGGGATTTGTATCACTCTTTTCTAATTTTATATCTGCTTTGTCTGGAGGAGGTGCAGGCTTAATACAGCTTCCAGCTCTCTTGTTTTTTGGTTTACCTTTTTCCAAAGCTTTGGCAACCCATAAAGTTGCTAGTGTTGCACTAGGCTTTGGCGCTTCAGTCCCACACTTTAAGAAAAATAGTTTACAACTAAAATATGCTTCTTTGATATTAATCTCCGGCATACCTGGTGTTTTATTAGGTTCTTATACTTCAAACATTTTACCTAATAATTTTTCTACTACTCTATTAGGTTTTTTGACTTTATTTCTTAGCCTTTATTCTATAAAGCAGAAAAAACTTGGCAGTTCAAATCAAAAAATTTCGATTAATAAGTTAAGGATAATAATTGGTTCATTTGGTCTTTTTATTATTGGTTTCTTTAATGGTTATCTTTCGTCTGGTACTGGGCTGTTTGTGACAATTTGGATGATAACAATATTTAATTTATCTTTTTCTATAGCAGTGGCTTATACCTTGATTTTTGTTGGAATTTTTTGGAATGGTATAGGAGCACTTTCTTTAGGATTGATGGGAAATATTGTTTGGAGCTATATACCTATTTTGATTTTAGGTTCACTTCTAGGTGGCTATATTGGTGCTTATCTTTCAATAATTAAAGGTTCTAGATTTATTAAATTTGTTTTTGAACTAGTTTCTTTTTCTGTTGGAATTTCATTACTAATTAAAGCCTTCTTATGAGAATTTATTATTTTAAAAAACTTTTATACGCATCCTGCTTTTTCCAAATCATCTTGCAATTTACTCTCACAGTCTAAAACTCTCGCCCAGCATGGCAATTGCTGCTTTACAGGTGATTCAAGGAATTTATTGATTGCGGGTCTTAATAGTTTTCCAAAAGTGTGAACGGCTAGTTCTTCTTTATGCCGACTGTAGGGTAATTGATTAACTGAGGAATCTAAACTAAATTGCTTAACTCTGTCTTCTCCTGCTCTTCTGTACAAAACCTCCAAGTTTGCTAATTGAGAACTTGTAAGTGTTTTCGCTTCATGTTCCATTAGCCCTCTTAAAACACTGGAAAGAATTTCTGTAGACATTTTTTGTAGGCCTTCATTAGCCTTTGAACCTATCTCTTTATGCTTATGGTCGAAAATACCAAGATCCACTTGTGCGATTCTTGATATCCTTACATTTTTATAAACCTCTGAGAGAAGCCCTATCTCTAACCCCCAGTCACAGGGGATTCTTAAATTCATTGCTAAGTCTGTAGTAAAAGCAAACTCTCCAGCTAATGGATATCTAAAAGACTGTAAATACTGGAGGAATGGCGCATTCCCCATCAATTGCTCCAAACTTGATAGAAGTGGACCTACAAATAATCTCGTAGCTCTACCTTGAAGTGCATTAGTCTCAAGAGAAAGACGGCTGTAAAAGGCTTTTACATAGGAAATTCCATTTGATTTTTCTAGTAAAGGTCCCAACATTCTTGCTGGATAATTAGAGTTGAATGTTCTGATATCAGCATCAAAAAGTGCTACGACTTCAGAACTTTTTGTCGCCACACCAACGCCTTGCCATACTGCCCATCCTTTTCCTGGAACACCTAATAGGTCTAATCCATTCTTTTCTTGGTCTTTCAGCAATTCAATAACCGTTGGACTATTAGTCCATTGGACATGAACTGGATATGGCATTTCTTTAAAGAAATCCCTTGCCTTCGTCACCTCGTCTCGATTACTTGCAGATAAGGCTATAACTAGTTGATTTAAATTTTTTAATTCTTTTAAAGTGCTTTTTATAAGTTTTAATGCTGGCCTACTGAACTCATCGAATAGGCATGGAATCAGTATTGATGTTGGCCGTTTTAATAGGTCTTTATTTATTTGAGATACTGGATCTTTTGCTAGTCCGTACTCATGAATAGTTGTGATTAAACCCTGCTGAAAGTCCATTCAAAAAAAAGTTTTACAGATTCAAGGTGGGAGCTACGATGATGTAGAGAAGATTGTTTTCCTTTAAAGAGTGTCTGAGTTGGATAGTGAATTAGATGAGCTGAGATTGTCTCTCAGGGAAATTTATCCTGATCACTCTGAACAAGAAATCAATTCAGTGTGGTCACAATTGTTGCAGATACTCGAGCCATTTCGTGTTAGGCAGAACACCTATGAATTAGAGATCGAGTCAATTTGGGATTCCTCAAGTGTTGTTTTAATTACTTATCCGGATTCAATTTATAGGAAAGATGAATCAACTTTAAAGACATTAACTGAATTCGTAAAAAATAGATTATGTGGACTTTCTTCAGTCATACATGTTCTACCATTTCTTCCATCTACAAGTGATGGAGGATTTGCTGTCTCTAATCATGATCAAATTGAAGAGGCCTTTGGAGATTGGAATGATTTAAAGGATTTATCAAGTAAGCACAAAATAATGGCAGATCTTGTTTTGAATCATGTCTCTTCTTCTCACCCATGGGTTCATCAATTTATAAAATCAGAGGATCCTGGTATGTCGTACATTGTTTCTCCTACTAAGACTCATATTTGGGAGAAAGTTATAAGACCTAGGAATTCATCTCTTTTCACTAATATCAATACTAGCCAAGGTTTGAAGAGTGTTTGGACAACATTTGGGCCAGATCAGATAGATGTTGATTGGAGAAATCCAAATATTTTTTTAGAGTTTTTAAAATTATTGGTTAGATATATTACTAATGGAGCTGAATGGATTCGACTTGATGCAATTGCATTTATTTGGAAGGAGCCATATACGACGTGTTTACATTTAGACCCAGTGCATTCAATAGTTAGGCTTTTAAATAAATGCTTGAAGATTATTAAACCCTCGGCTGTCTTAATTACTGAGACTAATGTTCCAGAGAAAGAAAATCTTTCATATTTGATTGAAGGTAATGAAGCGAATCTTGCTTATAACTTTACTCTACCTCCTTTGTTATTAGAAGCTATTTATACCGGTAAAACAGATTTGTTGAATAATTGGTTGTCCAGTTGGAATGATTTGCCAAAATATACATCTCTTCTCAATTTTACTTCTTCACACGATGGTATTGGATTAAGAGCATTAGAGGGAATTATGGATGATGAGAGAGTCCATAATCTCTTAGTCGAATCAGAGAAGCGAGGAGGATTAGTTAGTCATCGTCGCCTTTCAAATGGGGAAGATCAACCATATGAATTGAACATTAGTTGGTGGAGTGCAATGTCTCATAATGGATCTGATATTTCGTTATTTCAATTTGAACGTTTTTTGCTGAGTCAGGTATTCACTTTATCTTTAAAAGGAGTTCCAGCTTTTTATCTTCCATCTATATTAGCTTCTCCTAATGATCTTGATTCATTTAGAAAAACTGGTCAAAGAAGAGATTTAAATCGAGAAAAATTCGAAGCTAGTGCATTAATCGATGTGCTTAAGAACTTTGATTCTCCTGCTAGTAAAAATATTTCATATCTCACTCACATTGTAAAAGTCAGGTCAAGACTTAAGGCATTTCATCCCGAGGCTAGGATGAAATGTATCTCAGCTAATATTGATAATTGTGTAATTATTCAAAGAGGAGTAAATGAAGAAAGTGTTTATGTTTTTTGTAATATGTCAAATAAATATTTAGATATTTCTCCATTAAATGAACTGGATTTATCAGATTCATGTTCCAATAAACGTTTACTCGATAATATTACAGGTTCTCATTTTAATACTGACAAATTTAAACTTAATCCCTATCAGGTGGTTTGGTTCTCTTTAACTGATTAGTCTTATGAAAAACAATTCTAAGTATTGGATAGTTACAGATCTTGATGGAACATTAATGGATGAAAATTATGATATTTCACCTGCAAAGAAAACTTTGAATATGTTGTCAGAATTGTCTATTCCTGTAATCCCTTGTACAAGTAAAACAGCTTCTGAGGTTAGACATTTTAGAAATGAGAATGGATTAACAGATCCTTTTATTGTGGAGAATGGTGCTGCTATTTATGGGTGTTATGACAAAAGTTACTCTGAATGGGAATTGATCTTAGGAAAGAGTTATACCCAATTAAAAACTATATTATTTAGTATATCTAAAAGAGTTAACTACCACCTAACGCCATTAAATGATTTAAGCAAAAATCAAATATATGAACTTACTGGTTTATCTGATAAAGGTATTATAAGAGCTCTAGATAGGTGTTGGAGTGTTCCTTTCTTAAATCCTCCTGATGATATTTTTGAGAAAGTAAAGCTTATTTGTGATTCTTATAATGTTCATATCTTCAAAGGAAATAGAATGAGTCATTTGCTTTCCAGTGAAAGTCATAAAGGTAAAGCTGTTAATAAATTAAAGGTTTATCTAAAGAACAATGATGTAAAGATTATTGCACTTGGCGATTCTCAAAATGATCTCCCTTTACTTGAATATGCAGATATTCCTATCGTTATTCCTGGTAAAAATGGTCCAAATAAGTATTTACAGAATGGTATTGATAACGGTTCTTTTCGATTAGCAAATGCTCCACACGCAGAGGGGTGGTCAAATAGTGTTGAGGATGTTATTAATAATTTTAAGGATTTATGAAAGATAAATATGCTAATTATGATTTTAATCATATTTTTCCAAAAGATATAAAGGACGATTTTCTTTTTTCTCTTAATAATTATCGTTTGTTCCTTGAAGGATTATCTATTAACCCTTCACTTTTTTATCAAAAATGGTCTGATGTTAAGCTACAATCGATTACTGATAAATATTGGAAACCAAATCAAAAATCAGATTGGAAATGGTCGTTAACATTTCCATTTTTTTCTCTTTTAGAAAATTTTATAAATACTATTAATAAACCAGTAATTATAGGATTTTCTGGCCTTCCTGGATCTGGAAAATCTACTCTTGGATTTTGGATTGATAGTGTAGCTAGAGAACTATCTTTAGATATTAAAGTTATATCTTTGGATGATTTTTATTTGCCTGGTAAAGAAATGGATTTTGCAATGAAGGGTAATCCATGGAATGTTCCTAGAGGCTTTCCAGGTAGTCATTCCTTAGATTTGTTGCATCAATCATTAGACACTTTTTTGAAAAGTGGCGTTTTAAGCAGTCCTATTTTTGATAAGTCTTTAAGAGATGGGAAAGGAGATAGATCAGGTTGGTGTGAATTGCAACCTAAAGTTTTAATCTTAGAAGGATGGTTTGTTGGTTGTGTTCCCGTTTCAGATTTATTTAAAATTGATGATTTGGATGAGACCAAATATAATTTGTCCTTGAGTCAGTCTGAAAAAGATTATCGTCATTTGATTCAAGAATCACTATTAGAATATAGTCAAATTTGGAAAAAGTTCCATAAAATTTGGCATCTTAAATCTTCTAATTTCGATAATACAATTCTCTGGAAATCTCAACAAGAACATGAAATGATTAAATTAAAAGGATCAGGTTTGAAAGGTAATAATTTATCCGATTTTATACGTATGATTCAAACCGCTATTCCACAGCAATCTTTATCTTTGATTGATTCAGATACGACAGTAGTAATCAATAAAAACCGACGCATTGAAAAACTAATGACAACTCAATACAATAATCAATATGATTAAACTATATTAATTATTGTATATTATAAGCTTTGTTATTTCGTTTACTTATTTTATCTTTTGTTAAACTTTTATCTTTTAATCTATTTACACTCTATGATCATTAAATATAAATCTTACACATGCCTATAAAATGGCTTCTTACGTCTATTTGATTCAAAATGGCGATTTATTCAATATTGGTTTTACTAATAATCTTGAACGAACAAGAATCGATTTAAGACCAGGTGAATTGGTTGCTTTTTTAATTACTGAAAAACCTGAACCGCTTATTAAAAGTCTTAGAAAAACATATGTAGATAACAGATTGCCTGGTTCAGATTATTATCGACTAGCTAATTCACAGGTAAATGAATGTAGGTCTCTTCTTGAGGGAGAGGGATCTAATAACTATTTTCAACCTTTTCTAAAGGGGCCAAGTTTATTTATATTCTTTATGCTTTCTTGGTTTATACTAACGTATATCATTATAGAGTTTGCTGTAGATCCTATTCTTAGTAGGTTTAGCTAATACGTACTTATTTGGTTTAAGAGATTAATGATTTATAAAGATTTTTAATTTCAAAAAATTGATTTTCTTGTTAGATTGTTAGCATATAAATGGAAAAAAGTAATTTGAATTTATCTAATTTTTTAATTTTTGTAGCTGTACCTTTCGTTATCTCTGCCGTTTTTTTTGGCACTAAGAATGGTTATTACAATAGCGATGATTATGAAGGAGACGGATGCGCTCATGATGTACAGAGATAATGATTTTTCTATCAGATTCTTAACTAACCCTAAGCTTCTTTAATTACTTGAATTTTTGATGCATGTCCATTTGCTATCAAATTGCCATACTGGTTTGTAGATATCATTCTCAATTTTTTTTCCTGCTTCCATACACATACTTTCTGTCCCAATTGGAATAGCAAATAATGATGGACTTGTGATCCCACTTACTTGTGGTTTTCCTCCAGGTCCTTGTCTATAGCTGCCTATTACCAACCAGTAATCTGCTTTAGCCTTTCCTTGTAACCCAGTCAAGGTGGTTAGAACAAGAATTAATGAGAATATAAATTTTTTGCCCATGATTTATTTTTGAAATCATATCTATACTAATTGAAAATTAAAGAAAAATTAGCGAGCTCCTCTTTTTATTATTTTAAAATATGCCTGAAGAAATTAGTCCTTATGTATTTATTTACCTTAAATCATTTTTCTTAGGCATTATTCAAGGTTTTACTGAGTTTCTTCCAATTAGTAGTACAGCTCATTTAAAAGTTGTGCCTTATTTTTTGGGTTGGAATGATCCAGGTGCCTCTTTGTCCGCTTCTATACAATTAGGAAGCGCAGTTGCTATTATTTACTATTTTCGAAATCAGATTAGTTTAATTATTGATTCCTTTTTTTCGATTTTTAATCATCGTAAGGTTTTCAAAGACGACAATACTAAACTTTCTTCATATATCTTTTTGGCTAGCATCCCAATATGTATTTTTGGATTTCTCATTAAATTATATTGGCCCAATTACTCCGATTCGAGCTTCAGAGGTTTGTTTTCTATAGCTATTACTTCTATTCTAATGGGACTGTTTTTAGCTCTTGCAGAAATTTATGGTAAAAGAAAAAAGCTGTTTAATGACATTAATTTAAAAGATATTATTTTGTTAGGCATTGCTCAATCTCTTGCTATTTTCCCTGGAGTTTCTAGATCTGGTATTACTTTAACCTCAGCTTTGTTTTCGGGTATTGAAAGAAAAACAGCAGCTAGACTTTCTTTTTTAGTTGGTATCCCAGCTATTTCAATTTCAGGGCTTGTTGAATTGTTTACTTTATTTAGAACATTAGCAGTAATAGATATTCTTCCTACGATTATTGGTATTATATCATCCTTCTTTTCTTCATTATTCGCTATTGACTTCTTTATTAAATTCTTGGCTAAAAATAATACTTTTATTTTCGTGTTTTATCGTTTAGCTTTCGGTTTCTTTATATTGTCAGCTTTATAAATATTAGTTTTCAATATTCGTTGGTTTAGTATTGATTAATGATATGTGTTCGTTTTTGATGATGTTTTTACCTAATTTATTCATTGTTTCTTTTGGGGAGATTGATATACCACCATATCTATTTGCGTTAATTATTTTTTTAACTGTTTTCGTTTTTTTAGCAGTTCTGATTACTACGACGAAATTAATTCAATCTTTAGTAAAAGACTCTGATTAGTAATAAATTTGATTTTATCGGAACGGCGGGATTTGAACCCACGACCCCCACTACCCCAAAGTGGTGCGCTACCAAGCTGCGCTACGTCCCGTTTTTTTAAGTTATCACAAGGTCTTGCGCATATATTAAATTTTTGATGATTTCCATTTAATTCTTTTCTTAGACTTTCTAATGATTCTTCTAATGAGTGAATTCCTGTTTTCATTAGAATATCCATGAATAGAAAGTCTTTTAGCCATTAATCTTAACTCGTAGATATTCATCTTTGAGAGTTTTAACTCATTATCGTTTTCCCAGGCATCTCCTTCATTTGGCAAAATATTTTTATGTTGCGATATTTCGATTGAATAGATTAACTCAGCAAAGTATTCTGGAATAATTACAATAAAAACTGCAAGAATATTGTATAAGTTTATCCGGGCTCTTTCTAAATTTTTATCTAATTTATTATTTTTCATATTTTTTAAGAAATATTATTAAAGTTAAAATATGTTTTTCTTTAGCTTGGATAAGCTAATTCAGTGTTTAACGAACTATCCATCCATTGTATTGTTTTTTCTTGTTCAACTTTCTCAGATTTGAAGCTAAACACTAAAAGAAATACTATCAACAATGTAGATAATATAATTAGCAAAATAGTTTTATCTGGTAATTGATCATTCATTACATATTAGATTCAATAGGTGTATTCTCACCTCTAAGAATACAATGACTTATATCCCAATTATAGTTGGACCAAATTTTTTCACTCAATTTAAAGTTTGCCCCACTAAAATCTTTAAAAGATACCTTTGTTGGCATCGCAGAGCAGTATGGCCTACTGCCAGGCTTCGCTAAATATTGCTGATGATAATCCTCAGCAATGTAGAACTTTATATCATTTTGAATCTCTGTAGTAATTTCCCCAAATCCGTTATTTTGTAGTTCTTTTTGATAGCTATTTTTGCTTTCTATTGCTTTAATAAGTTGATCTTGGTTTGTAGTATAAATCGCAGATCTATATTGGCTTCCACTATCGTTACCTTGACGATTGCCTTGTGTTGGATCATGGCATTCCCAAAATAATTTTAGTAAGTCGCTTAGATCAATTTCATTGTTATTCCAAACAACTCTTACTACTTCGGTATGACCTGTTAGGCCAGAACATACTTGTCGATAGTTTGGGTTTTCCTTCTCACCGCCGGCATATCCCACGGCAGTTGTAATCACACCAGGCAGCCTCCAAAAACCTTTCTCTGTGCCCCAAAAGCATCCGCATCCAAAAAGTATTTCTTGCTCATTATCTTTTGGTTTTGCCGTTAGATCATTTTTCAATATTGTATGTAGCACTTTCTTCTTAATTTTTTCTGTACTTTTATTAGAATAGAGCCTATCAATTATCTTAGTTAAATATTCACTTATCTTTTTAATCATAACTTTAATTTATAGTTTCTATTCTTATATGATTTATTAGTGTAGTAACAAATGCAAATAATAAGAAAGGGAGGCTCAATACAAGGATTAAACCTACACCTAAGAGAGCAAATATTGGTCTTGAGGAGCCCATTAGTGCAAGTCCTGCAGCAAGACTTACAAATATCACCCCCATCCACGCAAGGATCTGAATGTAAATATCACCAAATGCAAGGTCGCAAATAAGTTTATATTTTGTTAGTGCGCTCATGATTTCATAATTATCTCAATGAACATAATTGTTTTTCTATCTTATCTCTAATTTAGATCGAATTGATTAAAAAATTTTAATAAGTAATGATTAATCATCTGATTGTAGTTGCTCTTTAGCTTTTTCTCTCTCCCACATGCTTTTATACAAACCGTCTTCCTTAATTAAGAATTGATGGGTTCCCTCTTGTACAATTTTTCCATCATTCATTACTAATATTCGGTCACACGCAGCAGCAGCAGATAGTTGATGACTAATCATTAATACCGTCTTGCTATATTGATTTTTTATTGTTTGAAGTATTGCTGAGGCAGTTTTATTGTCTACACTTGCCAGGGCATCGTCAAGAACAATTATTTTTGAATCTACTAATAATGCTCTACTTAGTGCTGTTCGTTGTCTTTGTCCACCGCTGAGAGTTATACCTCTTTCACCGACAAGTGTTTTCAGACCATCTGGAAAACCTTTTATATCATCTGTCATTCGCGCTTCATAGGCTGATTCCTTTACTTTCTCTATGGATGCATCAGGATTACCGTATTTAATATTTTCTGAAAGTGTTTCTGTAAAAAGATATCCCTCTTGAGGCACTAAGGCGATATTGCTTCTTAACTCTTTTAGCTTCAAGTCCATCACATCGTTATCGTCTAAAAACAATGTTCCTTCATCAATTTTTATCATCCTTCCTAAAGCTCTTGCCAATGTTGTTTTACCACAACCCACAGGTCCTACCAAGGCAACTATTTCTCTAGGGTTTATTTTAAAAGAAATTTTATCAAGTATTTTCCTTGTAGAATCTTCATACTTTACTGATAGATTTCTTGCTTCTAATTTGCCTGAAATAGGTGTAGTTATATTTACAGTATTATCCTTATCTTTGATTGTTGGTTCGTGATTTAATATCTCTTCTACTCTTTCTAAACTTACCTGTCCTAATTGAAAAGTATTTAATGTAAAGCCTAATAATGCTGTTGGAAAAACAAGTCTCTCTACATAAAGAATTAAAGCAACTAATCCACCTACGGTAAGACTACCATTGCTTAATTGCCTACTCCCAATAGCTATAAGTAGAAGTAAGGAGATAGAGGATAAACCTTGAAGTAGTGGGAATAATGTACTTGCAGTTCTTGCTAGGTTAATAGCAGAATCTCTATATCTAATATTTAATTTCTTGAAAGCTTTTTGTTCAGCTTTTTCTTGACCATAAATTTTAATCGCGCTTATACCAGATAGATCTTCTTGGATTAATTCACTTAATTCTGATAGTGCTTCTTGTTGCCTTTTTCTTTGTTTTACCATCCTTCCACCGAATAATCCCACGGTGCCAAGTAAAACTGGATACACAGAAATTGCAAAAAAAGTTAAAAGTGGGTTGATTGACAGCATCGCTGGCAATGTGAATGTGTAGGCCAAAAATGTGTTTGTAAGACTTAGGACCGTAAAACCAAGCAATCTTCTTATGTTTTCTAAATCGCTAGTAGCTCTTGTTATTACTTCTCCAGTCCCTATGGTTTGAACCCATCCTGGGTCTTGTTCCAGCATGTGATCGAATAATTTTTGTCTTAATGAAACTTCTACTTGTCTACCAACTCCAAATACGAGTTGCCGAGATATTAATCTTGCTCCACCCATCACTGTTGCCAAGAGAATTAACCATGTCGACTTATTTAAGACGTATGTAAATGTAAATCCTGCCTTTAGATCATCAACGATACTTCTAACTTCCATTGGAATTGCAACGCTTAAAATATTTACAAATATCAGACAAAAAGCGCCTATTATCAGCTCCTTCTTGTGTGGTCTCAAATAGCTTTTTATTAGATCTAGTCTTAATGCAGCCATTCTTTTATTAATATGCACACTAACCTAGGCAATATAAGCCCATGGACGTGAGCAAAATCCAATTTAGCTAATTTATGAACGAGGCTCAAAATCACCCTCTGTATTCAACAGATAGAGAAAATCTAGATCGTTTATGTGCCATAGATTCACCAACTTCTAACAATTTTGTTGAACTAGCTAGATTATTAATTCGTTATCAAGATTTTAAAGGTGCTGAAGATCTTAATTCTGACATGAGAAAATTGTTAAAAAAATGGAGCATTAATCGAGACAAATTAGAGGAAATAACAAGAAAACTTTGGTCAGAGGGATTTCGTCCTACAAGTCATTCAAGTCCTGATAACGTTGGTTCTGGATTTGATACGTCAGATTCTTCTTAAGCTTAATGTTAGGAAATTATTTTTTTATTTAAACAACTTTTATAGTTGATATATTAATGATTAAGTTATGGAAAGTATTCTGCTGGGAATGCTTAGCATTAATGCACTTTCTGATAAATGACCCCATTAAATCCTATATCCTTTTCATTAATTCTTGAATCACTTCTTTCAGCCAATGATTTAACTGAAGAGCAATCTAGTTATTTAATGAATTCATGGCTCGAAAATAAAATTGAACCAGTTCAAACGGGCGCATTCTTAGCTGCTTTTAGAGCAAAGGGGGTTTCTGGTGATGAACTTTCGGCAATGGCAAAAATCCTTCAAGAAGCCTCAATAACGCCATCAAATCTACCAGACTTTGATTTGGTCGATACATGTGGAACTGGCGGAGATGGCGCTAACACCTTCAATATTTCTACAGCAGTTGCTTTTGTCTCAGCTTCTTTAGGAGTAAAAATCGCTAAACATGGAAATCGAAGTGCAAGTGGTAAGGTTGGATCAGCTGACGTACTTGAAAAACTAGGATTACCTTTAAATGTTTCTTCCGAAAAAATTGTTGAAGCTTTAAATAATTTGGGTATTACATTTCTATTTGCTCCTTCTTGGCATCCGTCATTGGTAAATCTTGCTCCTTTACGAAAAACCTTAGGGGTTAGAACAATTTTTAATTTACTTGGTCCGTTAGTTAACCCACTTAGACCTAAGTCTCAAGTGTTGGGAGTAGCTAAAGCTGATTTGCTAGATCCAATATCTTTAGCTTTAAAAGGAATGGGGCTTAAAAGAGCTGTAGTGGTTCATGGTGCAGGAGGCCTTGACGAGGCTTCATTAGCTGGGCCGAATCAATTTCGTTTCTTAGACAAAGATGTTATTAGATCAGAAAATATTAACCCTAGTGATCTGGGACTTAATGAAATCTCTAATGAAAGTTTGAAAGGTGATGATTTGAAAACTAATTCCCAAATTCTAATGTCTTTGCTTAAAGGAGAAGGTAATAAACATCACAAAGAAGTCGTTGCATTAAATACGGCTCTTGTTTTATGGGTATCAGGAGCTGAGGATGATTTATCTTTAGGTGTCAAACGATCATTAGATTGTTTGAATACAGACAAATCATGGCTTCTTTTCATGCAGTTAAAAGATTTTTTAGCAACCTAATTCTTTTAATCTGAAAAACCGTATTTCTTATGTTTTTTGAAGCTGATAGTTCCGCAATCTTGTTATTAGAGGATGGAACTTATTTTGAAGGATTATCTTTTGGTGCATTAGGAACTATTAGTGGAGAAGTCGTATTTAATACTGGTATGACCGGGTATCAGGAGGTGATAACTGATCCAAGTTACTATGGTCAGCTTATTACTTTTACCTATCCAGAGATTGGGAATACTGGAGTCAATTCTGAGGATAATGAATCATCACATCCTTCAGTTAAAGGGGTGATAGCTCGTCAAGTCTCAAGAATTTCAAGTAACTGGAGAAATGAAATACCGTTTGAAAAATGGTTAAAAGATGAAAATGTTGTTGGAATTCATGGAATAGATACAAGAGCACTTGTTAGACATTTAAGAGAGTCTGGTTCTTTGAATGGAATTATTTCATCAGACTCAAACTCTTCAATAGCTGAATTATTTGCACTTTTACAAAAATCTCCTTCAATGAATGGTCTGAATCTTGTTGATAAAGTAACAACGAAACACTCTTTTAAAGTTAATTCAAGTTGTTCGGTTTCATTTGATAAGAGAATTAAAAATATTCAAACAAATCCATACAAAGTTATCGCTATAGATTTTGGGATAAAGAAATCGATATTAGATCGACTAGTTGCTCATGGTTGTGAAGTAACTGTTTTACCTGCAAATGCAGAAATATCCGATGTTTTAGCTTTGTCACCTGAAGGTGTTTTCCTTTCCAATGGCCCTGGTGATCCATCCACTGTTGATAGTGGTATTAATCTGGCTAAAGATTTAATTGAATACAAAAAACTTCCTGTATTTGGAATCTGCCTAGGACATCAGATCCTTGGATTAGCTTTGGGTGGAAAAACTTTTAAACTTTCTTATGGGCATAGAGGATTAAATCATCCATGTGGATTGAATGGAAAAGTTGAAATTACAAGTCAAAATCATGGTTTCGCTTTGAATTCAGAATCTCTTGATTCCAAAAAAATAAAAATTACACGATTCAATTTAAATGACCAAACAGTTGCTGCTATTTCAGTAATTGGTAAGCCTTTCTTTGGTGTTCAATATCACCCAGAGGCAAGTCCAGGTCCTCACGATGCTGATCATCATTTTAATCATTTCGTAACCTTAATAGAAGAACGACGAAGAATCGTGGATTAATTTGGTTTCTATCACTACACTTTCATCATGAAGTCATAGGGGACTAATCCCATAACTGAATTACAACGACTTACTGTTTCCCTTAGAGGTGGTTTTAGCCAGCAAAATGGTTGTTTGGTGATTAATTTCACTGGTCAACTAGATGCATATTCAGAGAAACAATTCACTACATATATCAATGAAGTTTTAGCTTCTAATCAACTATCTGTCGTAATTGATTTAACTAATATCGATTTCATTGATTCTTGTGGCCTAGGTGCCATGGTTCAAGCAGCTAAAAAATGTACTCAGTCAAAAAGATCATTCAACGTTGTGGGGAATCCTAGAGTCATTCAAACAATTAAACTTGTTCGATTAGAGGAATTTCTTCATTTGGCGCCAGATCTGAATACTGCATTTAGTAAATTATCAGCTTGACTGATTGGATTCGCTCTTATAAATCAACCATTTCGCCTGATGGTTTGGGCCCTCTTCAATTGGCTTGGCTTGGGGACGCTGTGTGGGAAATGCATCAAAGGTTGCGATATTGCAATAGTCCAATGCGCTCAAAAGATTTGCATAATGCGGTTGTTAATGAAGTGAATGCTCTTAGTCAAGCTAGGGCAATCAGTAGAATTGAACCTTTTTTAACTTCTACTGAAAAGGATTTCCTTAGAAAAGGCAGAAACAAAGCAGGAAGAGGACCTAAAAATGTAGATGCAGCCACATATGCAATTGCTACCGGATTTGAGACTATTGTTGGATGGTTGTTTTTGAAAAATCCAAATCGGCTTGCCGATTTATTCGATCTTCTTGATCAACCCATTAACTAGAAAATAGTTCTTATAAAATGAGTTATCGCTTCAATAAAGACAATACGAATTCAAGAAATTCTTCATCTAATAAACGAAGTAGTAATTATTTTCGTCAAGATGATGATTCCAAAAAGTCTAATTTCAATGATAGAAGAAGAGGAAATAATAAAATCAATCGTCTTTCATCTAGTCAAGCCAATCAATACTCATTAGATAAAGAATCATCTGAAAGATCAAGAAGTAGTAACCAGTTAAATGCTAACTATAGAGTTTCCAATCGATTTGAACGAAAATCGTCTAACTCCTCATATAGAAATCAAAAATCACAGGAAACAGAGAATTACAGAGGATCTAATCGATCCGATAGAAAATCGACCAACCCTTCATTTCGATACCAAAACTCTCAGGAAACAGAGAATTACAGAGGATCTAATCGATTTGAACGGAAATCGACTAACTCCTCATATAGAAATCAAAATCCCAAGGAAACTACCAATTTCAGAAGAACAGAAAATAAACAACCTGTTTCATTTTCGGAAAGTTTCTCCAAAACCCTAAGTGATGATCTGATTTGGGGTCGTCATTCAACTGAGGCAGCTCTTTTGGGTGGTAGAGCAATTCATAGGATATGGTGTACTTCTGAATTACGAAGTTCACCAAAGTTTTTTCAACTTCTCAAAGATTCAAAATCATCTGGAGTTTTGGTTGAAGAAGTTTCTTGGTCAAGGCTTGGCCAGCTAACGAATGGAGCAGTTCATCAAGGAATAGTTTTACAAATTGCCGCATCAAAAACTCATGATTTAAAGAATTTAATAGATGCATGCAAAGCTTTTGGTGATTCATCATTGCTATTGGCTTTAGATGGCTTAACTGATCCTCAGAATCTTGGAGCAATAATTCGATCTGCCGAAGCCCTTGGTGCTCAAGGCTTAATCCTTCCTCAAAGACGAAGTGCAGGTTTGACAGGATCTGTAGCAAAAGTTGCTGCCGGAGCTTTGGAACATTTGCCGGTGGCAAGAGTTGTTAATTTAAATCGTTCTTTGGAGAAAATGAAAGATGAAGGTTATACAGTTGTTGGTCTTGCTGAGGAAGGACCTTCTACTTTATCTGAGATTAAATTTCAAGGTCCTTTAGTAGTAGTAGTAGGGTCTGAAGATAAAGGGATTTCTCTAATAACTAGAAGGTTGTGTGACCAGTTAGTAAGGATTCCTCTTAAGGGAGTCACTACAAGCCTTAATGCATCAGTCGCTACGTCTATTTTCCTGTATGAAGTTGCTAGATCCAGATGGATGCGCTCTATCTCTGGTCAGGACCCTTCTCCTAGATTATTGAAACCTCAGATTTCAATTGAAAATAATAACTAACCTCTTTAAATTTAACCTTGAAAAGAAACGTATATCTCTTATAGTTTTCTTAGTATTTTTCAAAGTTCATAATCAAATTACATCATTTATTATTTCAGCCACAGGTTTTTATACACAGTATTTTCTTTATTCAAATATATGTTTCATCATCAAGTGAACATAATATTCCTTTTTTATTTGATAAACATCTGGTTATGAAAGTATAATAAATTAAATGCTGTTTACTTATGGGTCCCATTAGGGCTCTTCGAAGCTTAGGAAATAGTTTTGGCTTGGCCTGGTGGGCCAAGGTTGAGACAATTCAACCTGAAGTTACTTATTGGTTTGGTCCATTTCTCACTCGTCGTAGTTTGAAAGTCAGATTAAATGGGTTTGTAGAAGATCTTTCTGCAGAGTCACCTCAAAAAATAAATCATACTTTAATTAGGTGTCGTCGTAACGAGCCTCTTACCTCATAAGCTTGAAATTGTTTTTTCAATAATTTATTAATGACTTTTGCAGACTTACGCCAGAAATTGAAAAGTGGTGAAGTCTCTTCTAAAGAGCTTGTTCAAGAAAAAATAAATCGAATAAAGGAACTAGATCCAATCTTGAATTCCTTCTTAACCCTTAATTCTGATCGGGCTTTAAGCAATGCAGAATATATAGATAAGCAAATTGCTAGTGGAGACAGTCTTCCTACTCTGTCAGGAATTCCATTGGCTATCAAAGACAACCTTTGTACAAAAGGAATTAAGACAACCTGTGCCAGCAAGATTTTGGGTGACTTTGTCCCCCCGTATGAGTCAACAGTCACTAAGAAGCTTTTGAAAGCAGGAGCAATAATGATTGGCAAGACAAATATGGATGAATTTGCGATGGGAAGTTCTACTGAAACCTCTGCGTTTGGTCCTACTTTAAATCCATGGAATATATCTAAAGTTCCTGGAGGAAGCTCAGGCGGTAGTGCAGCATCCGTTGCTGCCGAATTATGTTTTGGATCTCTTGGTTCTGATACTGGCGGGTCAATCCGACAGCCAGCCTCATTTTGTGGCGTTGTTGGAATGAAACCAACTTATGGTCGTGTAAGTCGATGGGGATTAATAGCTTTTGCAAGTTCTTTAGATCAAGTTGGTCCGTTTGCGAATAATGTTTCTGATGCGGCTGAAATATTGCAAGTAATTTCAGGCAAAGATGATTTTGACTCAACTACTGTTGATATACCTGTTCCCAATTATTTAGAAAACCTCTCTAAATCAATTAAGGGAATGAAAATAGGTTTAATAGATACCTGCTTTCAGCATGAAGGTTTAGATTCTGATGTTAAAGACTCTGTTCTTGGCTCAGCATCATTGCTTGAAACCTTAGGTGCTGAGATCATGAATGTTTCTTGTCCTCGCTTTAATGATGGAATTGCAACCTATTACGTTATTGCTCCTTCTGAAGCTTCAGCGAATTTAGCTAGATATGACGGTGTCAAATATGGATTTCGCGCTGACGATGAACAAACTCTCATAGAAATGACTTCCAAAAGTCGAGCTTTAGGTTTTGGAAGTGAAGTTAAACGAAGAATCCTTATAGGAACCTATGCCCTATCCGCTGGTTATGTAGATGCTTACTACAAGAAAGCCCAGCAAGTTAGAACTTTGATACGCAGGGATTTTGATGAGGCTTTCAAAAAGGTTGATGTTTTGCTGGCTCCAACAGCTCCAACGACTGCTTTCGGTTCTGGAGAAAATATTGACAACCCTATGGCTATGTACTTGTCGGATTTATTAACGATTCCAGCAAATTTAGCAGGATTGCCTGCTATCAGCCTCCCATGTGGTTTTGATAAATCTGGACTGCCAATAGGTCTACAGCTAATAGGTAATGTTTTTGAAGAAGCGAAGCTTCTTCAAGTCGCTAATCAATTTGAGCAGGCTGCTGAGGTTTATAAAAATAGGCCTAAAACAGATTTTACGTTATAAAGGTTTAACCACTTCATGTGGAGAATATAATTGTCGCTACACTATATGCAGCGTAGCCCAATGAGATATTAATGGTTTTTGTCCCTATTCATAATCATAGTGATTACAGCCTTCTTGATGGAGCAAGTCAACTCCCTTTAATGGTTCAAAGGGCTAAGGAGTTGGGGATGCCAGCTCTAGCCTTGACTGACCATGGAGTTATGTATGGAGCGATTGAATTATTGAAGCTATGTAAGGCCGCAAATATAAAGCCAATTATTGGGAATGAGATGTACGTCATCAATGGTTCAATTGATGACCCTCAACCCAAAAAAGAGAAAAGATACCATCTTGTTGTTGTTGCAAAAAACCAAATTGGCTACGAAAATCTCGTAAAATTAACGACAATAAGTCATTTAAATGGTGTTAGAGGAAGAGGGATCTTTTCAAGACCATGTATAGATAAGTCTTTATTTGAAAAATATAGTGAAGGATTAATTTGTTCAACAGCTTGTTTAGGTGGCGAAATCCCACAAGCGATATTAAAAGGAAGGAATGATGTTGCTAGAGAAGTAGCTGCTTGGTATAAAGAAGTATTGGGCGATGATTTTTATCTTGAAATTCAGGATCATGGATCTATTGAGGATAGAATTGTTAATAGTGAAATAGTCAAAATATCAGAAGAACTTGATATCCAAATTATCGCTACCAACGATGCACATTATGTATCAAAGAATGACATTGAAGCACATGATGCATTGATTTGTGTCTTGACAGGAAAATTAATTAGTGATCATAAAAGATTAAGATATACCGGGACAGAATATATTAAATCTGAGGAGGAAATGAGAAGATTATTTACTGATCATTTGGATAAGCATGTCATTAATAGTGCAATAGAAAATACATTTAAACTATCAAACAAAGTTGAAGAATATAGGTTATTAGGGACTTATAAAATGCCAAATTTCCCTATACCTAATGGATATAAACCCATCGAATATCTTAAAGAGATAACTATCAATGGTTTGAAAAAAATATTAGATATTCCTAAATTTGAGGATTTCCCAAAAGTTTATAAAGAGAGACTTGACTATGAGTTAAACGTAATAGAACAAATGGGGTTTCCCACATATTTCCTTGTGGTTTGGGATTATATAAGATTTGCTAGAGAACAAAACATTCCTGTAGGTCCAGGTAGGGGTTCAGCAGCTGGCTCTTTAGTCGCTTTTTCTCTTCACATAACTAATATAGATCCAGTAGAAAATGGTTTATTATTTGAAAGATTCCTCAATCCTGAGAGGAAGTCAATGCCTGATATTGATACTGATTTTTGTATTGAAAGACGTAGCGAAGTTATAGATTATGTTACTAAAAAGTATGGTGAAGATAAAGTTGCACAGATAATTACATTTAACAGAATGACATCTAAGGCTGTTTTGAAGGATGTTGCTCGTGTACTTGATATTCCCTATGGAGATGCAGACCGTTTAGCGAAATTAATTCCAGTAGTAAGGGGTAAGCCTGCAAAATTGTCATCTATGATTTCAAAAGAGTCGCCAAATAAGGAATTCTATGAGAAATACAATAATGATTCAAACGTAAAGAAATGGGTTGATATGGCAATGAGGATAGAAGGGACAAATAAGACTTTTGGTGTGCATGCAGCAGGTGTTGTTATTTCTGCTAATTCACTTGATAATTTAGTTCCTCTTCAAAGAAACAACGATGGACAAATAATCACTCAATATTTTATGGAAGACATTGAATCACTTGGTCTTTTGAAGATGGACTTCTTAGGGCTAAGAAATCTTACAATGATCGAAAAGACAGTTAATTTAGTAGAGAAATCTATTGGGAAGAGATTAGATCCTGATTCTTTGCCTTTCACAGATGAAAAAACTTTTGAATTACTTTCTAGGGGTGATTTAGAAGGAATTTTTCAACTTGAATCTAGTGGAATGAGACAAATAGTAAAAGATCTAAAACCCTCATCTCTTGAGGATATTTCTTCAATTCTTGCCCTTTATCGTCCAGGTCCTCTTGATGCAGGATTGATTCCTAAATTTATAAATAGAAAACATGGTAAGGAGAGTATTGATTTTCAACATCAGTCACTTGAGCCTATTTTAAGTGAGACTTATGGAATCATGGTTTATCAAGAGCAGATCATGAAGATCGCGCAGGATTTAGCCGGTTATTCACTTGGTCAAGCAGATTTATTAAGAAGGGCAATGGGTAAGAAAAAAGTTTCGGAAATGCAGCGTCATAGAACGCTCTTTGTTGATGGAGCCGTTAAAAACAGCGTTTCAGCCAATGTTGCTGAACAGTTATTTGATCAAATGGTTTTATTTGCTGAGTATTGCTTTAACAAAAGTCATTCAACTGCTTATGGCGCAGTTACTTATCAGACTGCTTATTTAAAGGCACATTATCCAGTAGCTTATATGGCGGCATTGCTTACAGTTAACGCTGGCTCCGCTGACAAGGTTCAAAGATACATTTCCAACTGTAATTCAATGGGCATAAACGTTATGCCTCCAAATATAAATACCTCTGGTGTTGATTTCACACCAAAAGATAATTCAATTCTTTTTGGTTTTTCAGCGGTCAAAAATTTAGGTGATGGTGCAATTAGAAAAATTATTACCTGTAGAGATGAAGATGGCGAGTTTACTTCTTTAGCACAATTCTGTGATCGAATTTCACTTTGTGCTCTTAACCGTAGAGGACTTGAGGCTTTGATACATAGTGGAGCTCTTGATTGTCTTGAAGAGCACGCAAATCGTGCTCAGCTTATTGCTGATTTGGATTTAATTATTGAATGGGCTTCTTCAAGAGCAAAAGATAGAACTAGCGGCCAAGGGAATCTTTTCGATCTTGCCTCTTCCACAAATAATGAATCATCATCTACTGATCATTACTTATCCGCTCCAAAGGCTAAACACGTCAGTGATTATCTACCCTCTGACAAACTTAAGTTAGAAAAAGAGCATGTTGGTTTCTATCTATCGGATCATCCTTTGAAACAACTTTCAGAACCTGCGAAATTGATAGCTCCTATCAGCCTTGGTTCTTTAGAAGAGCAGAAGGATAAGTCAAAAGTCAGTGTTATTGCAATGATTCCAGGGATGAGAGAAGTCACAACTAGAAAAGGTGACAGGATGGCGATTATTCAACTAGAGGATTTAACTGGTTCTTGTGAAGCTGTTGTCTTCCCCAAAAGTTATGAAAGATTATCTGATCATTTGATGGTTGAAACGAGATTATTGATATGGGGCAGCGTAGATAGGAGAGATGAAACGGTTCAATTGATTATTGATGATTGTCGTGAAATTGATGATTTAAGATTTCTTTTGATTGATCTTCTGCCTGATCAAGCTACAGATATTAATATTCAGCATAAATTAAGAGAATGCCTTTCAAAAAATAGACCTGCCAGAAATGAATTAGGTGTACGAATTCCAGTAGTAGCCTGTCTTAAGGACAATGATAATACTAGGTATGTAAGGTTGGGCGATCAATTTTGCGTAAAGGACACTGACTTGGCTTTGGATTCACTTTCCAAGAATTCCTTCATTGCAAGATCAAGTAAAAGTCTTGTAATTTAAATTTTATTTTTAACTAGCAATATCTTTTTGACTTGTTTTGAATGCATCTTTCATCCTATTGATGTTTGGCTTTATGTTTTCAAAACCAAGAAAACTTCCTGGATTAAAGTCCCAACTCGCTGAGAGTATTCCATAACTTAACCCTAATAAGCCGACAAAAAAACAAAGAGCTGAACTGACAAGAGTGAGGGTTGGAGATATTTCAGCAATACCTTTGCTTATTAAATAATAACTCCCAATAAATACTCCCATGCCACTTATAGTTGGAATACCTGTTGTAAAAGCTATTCTTCTTGCCATTCTATTTGCAACATAGCTTGGTATTCCTGATTTATTGCTAGTACTTTTTTTAGATTTCTTTGAAGCTATTTTGGGAGCCAATTTATTGCTTGAGAATCCTATTTTTAATTCTGTAGTTTGGTTCTCTTTGTTTTTTTTCTCACCTTTCATTAGCTTTTTGCAATCTATGTACCAATAATTATCCTCTAATGGCCAATTTTTCTATAAGCTCTGTATATCTTTTTTCACTTTTAGTTCGTACATAACCTAAAAGTCTCTTGCGTTGTCCAATCATTTTAAGTAATCCTTGCCTTGAGGAGAAGTCATGGATGTTGCCCTGAAGGTGCTTGCTTAATTTTGAGATCCTTGTAGTAAGCATCGCAACTTGAACTTCTACTGAACCAGTATCAGTTGGATGTACTTGATGTGTGTTGATTAGTTTTTGTTTCTCTTCTGTGCCAAGTGACATTTGTTTTAGCTTGTCTTATTAATGAATTCTAATTTAATCCATAGCCTTCTATCAAGTACTCTTTTCACTCAATTTCATAAGAATCTCTTTGAGATGTTTACCCATTAGGTCTTCTTTTTCTTCTGCAGATAGGGAATTCATTAATAAAGAATTTTCTTTTTCTTTGGTTGTTATTATTTTAATTGAATCTTTTATTTCATTGTCTACATAACCAAGTGAATTCAGAATTAGATATATTTCTTCAATATATTTAGAAAATTGATTAGATTCTTTGCCTTTCTCTTTAACATCACTCGTGTCATTATTATTTATAAACCTTTGAAGTTTGTTTTTTAGCTCAACTATTAATCTCTCTGCAATCCTTTTACCTATTCCTTGGGTTTTTGTTAATAAATTAGTTTCATTATTTTCTATAACATTTACTAATTGAGTAACCTCAAAGTCCTCTAACAATGCTACACCGATTTGTGGACCTATTCCATTTACACTTATAAGTTCCCGAAATAAATCTCTTTGACTAACCTCTCTAAAACCATATAAACTAGTACCATCTTCCCGATCTATTTGATGAATCCATAATTCAATTTTACTAGATTTTTCTTTATTACTTACTTGTGATGGTAATAGTTGAATTTCATAACCTACACTACCTACATTTAGAACAACTCCTTTTTTTGAGGATATCTCCCATGTATGAATTATTTCACCTTTTAACCAACTAATCATTATTTATTTTGATTAAATTTTTGAGATTAAAAAATACACTTAACCACCATCAATCTGACATCCAACCATTGACCCTCCTAAAAGACCAGCAGGAATAGCCCACCAACGATCTTTTCCTCTTGATATTGCCGTAGCGAAGCCAGCGCCTAAAATACCTCCTGCAATTTTGCCTTCAGAGCAATCATTGTTATCCAATTCATTGTTATTAAGCTCATTGTTATTATTTGTTGATCCTGCATCTGGGCATGGAACTTCTACAGTTTCTTCCCATTTTTTGACATATCCAGGCTCATTTCTTGTCCCTGGAATATATTCTTCTCTATATTCGTTTCTCGTACAAGTTCTACTTGATGAGTAACCTCGCTGATACTCATTCGCAAGGATCGATGTTGTTCCATTGCAAATTAGAACTATTGAAAAAATTAAAGATTTTAAATTCATATATTTTTCTGTGAGGTTTTGGATGCACTTATACTAATAATAGTGGAAATAAGTACGCAAAAACCACCTAAGTAAATTGAACTTGTTATTTTTTCTTGGAATATTAATATTCCCCATATACTTGCAAAGATAACCTGAGAATAATTTAGGGAAGTTGCTTGGCCAGCCGGTAGTAGTCTTAAACCCTCTGTTATGCAGAGTTGACCAATCTGTGTAAATATACCAATACCTATTATCCAAAACCAATCTGTTCCGGTTGGCATCACAAAATCATTAATAATTAAAGGAATAGATAATGGGATAGAAACCAAAGGAAAGTAATAAATAATAACAAGAGGGTGTTCTTTTGATGAAAGTTTTCTTACACATATATATGCTAATGCTGTCATCAATGCTCCCAATATTGCAATGATTATTGCTAATAATGTTTCTTGAATATTAGTGTTGCTGTTTAACTCTGGCTGACTAACTAAAACAATTCCTATCCAACCAATAATGATTGAATATACTATTCTTCTTAATATAAACTCCTTTAATATTATGTATGCACATATTACTGTAAAAGTTGGGTAAATATATTGTATTACTGTTGCTGTTGCTATAGGTAGTATTGTAAGGGCTTTGAAGATACAAAATAGTGCAACTGTTCCTAGTAACCCCCTTATAATTAATAATCTTTTCTGATACCCCCATGGGTTAATTTTATTTTTGTATAAGTAAAATCTTGTTATTATTATACTTATAGTAGCCCTTGCAAAAACAAGTTCTGAAATAGGTATCCGCCCCTCAATCGCCTTAACACAAACAGTCATAAGACTAAATGCAAAACCGCTTCCTATTAAAAATTTGATCCCTTTTAAATTTTTTTCTATATTAAATTTATGCGTGAGTAGCTTTTCTCTCAATTTCTAAATCTCTTAACTAAATATTTAAAGATCAATTAAAATTATCATATGGCTTCTGCTCGACTACATCCTAGGACAATTGAGTCTGTTAAAGAGCGTGTAGATATTGTTGATGTGGTTGGTGAGCACGTCGTCTTAAAGAAAAAAGGTAAAGAATATGTTGGAATATGTCCTTTTCATGATGATAGTAAACCCTCTATGTCAGTAATTCCTGGCAAGCAATTTTATTATTGTTTTTCATGTGGTGCTGGTGGAAATGCAATTAAATTTTTGATGGAGTTTCAGAGACAAAGTTTTAGTGACGTTGTTCTTGAGTTAGCTAAGAAATATCAAGTACCAATTGATACCGTTGAAGGACCTCAACAAGAAAGACTAAAGCAACAGCTTTCACGTAGGGATACTCTCTATCGTGTTTTGAAAATCGCTACTGGTTGGTTTAGAAACCAATTAAATTCTCCATGTGGAGAAAATGCGCTTAATTATCTCAAGAATAAACGTCATTTAAGTGACGGTACGTTAATCAATTTTGAGCTTGGTTTCGCACCAGATAATTGGGACTCATTACTCAAATATTTTCTAGACATTGAAAAAGTAAGTGTTGAAATTCTTGAATCGGCTGGATTAATTGTTCCTCGCAAGGGTGGTAAAGGTTTCTATGATAGATTTCGCAATCGGATAATTGTGCCTATTCACGACAGGCAAAAAAGAGTTATTGGTTTCGGGGGAAGAAGTCTTGATGGTTCAGAACCTAAGTATTTAAATTCACCAGAGACTGAAATCTTTGAAAAGGGTAAAAATCTTTTTGGTTTAGATAAATCATCAGTTTCCATTAGAAAAAAAGATTATGCCGTTGTAGTAGAGGGATATTTTGATGTGATGGCACTTCATGATTCTGGTATTACAAATGTTGTCGCCTCTTTAGGAACAGCTTTAAGTCGCACTCAAATAACTCTTCTCTCTCGTGTTACTGATAGTAAAAAAATTCTTTTAAATTTTGACTCAGATAATGCTGGAATTCGCGCGGCAAATAGAGCTATTAGTGAGGTCGAAAACCTTGCTATTCAAGGTCAGCTTGATTTAAGAGTCCTTCAATTGCCTTCAGGCAAAGATCCAGATGAATTCCTTAAGGATAATTCTCCATCCGAATATGAAGCACTAGCGGCAAAATCACCTCTTTGGATGGATTGGCAAATTGATCAATCATTGAAGGATTTAGATTTAAGTAAATCTGATCAATTTCAGGAAGCTGTTACCAACTTAGTAAGTCTTCTTGGAAAGTTACCACAAACCGCAATAAGAACTCATTATCTACAGAAGGTTGCTCAGCGTCTTAGTGGAGGTCAAGGTAGATTTGCTTTACAACTAGAGGAGGATTTACGTAATCAAATTAGTGGTCAAAGATGGCATGGACGTTCTAAGAAAATTGATAAACCTCAAGAAATTAGTCTTAGAGAAAGAAGTGAGGCAGACATACTTTTTACTTATATTCATTGTCCTAATTATAGATCTTATATTCGTTATGAACTTCGACTAAGGGATTTAGATGATTTTACAATTAATCATCATCGTGCAATATGGTCTACTATAAGTAACATTGAGGAAAATAAGTTTGGTCATGAAATTGTCGAGAAGATTAACCGCTGTAATGACTCGAATAATATTTTAGCCGATGTTGATTTAATTAAGAACTTGTTAGATAACTTCCTAGTTAATGAGAATGAACATCTTCCTAAACTTACTCCTTTGCTAGAGGCTAATGAACTTCGCTTAGCAACACTAAATGACCCCGAATCCCTTATTCGTGGTGCTTTGGCTGCTCTTGAAAAGCAAAAATCCTTAAAACGTTGCAGGCATTTAATTGAAGCATGGAGTTCTCAACGATTA
Source organism: Prochlorococcus sp. AG-402-A08 (assembly GCA_003279585.1). Taxonomy (GTDB): domain Bacteria; phylum Cyanobacteriota; class Cyanobacteriia; order PCC-6307; family Cyanobiaceae; genus Prochlorococcus_B. The sequence goes on from QCHH01000001.1 coordinate 254,219, forward strand.
CAAACTCTTGAAAACTGTATTGCCTCTCTTATTATTCAAGAAAATTCTGAACCTAGTGATTCATCTGATATGGAACAGCGAGTTATTAACATGTTTGAAGACTTAAATAATGATGCTATAAACTTCCAACAACTTTACTACGCCGAGAGAAAACACATATTAAATTTAGATCAACAGAGATGTTATAAATAATTTTTATAGTTATATCTTGATGAAGAATACTTCACCCTTTAATATTGATCAATGTTCTTTATCTAATGATCTTTGGCCATATTTTATCAATAAAATTGGATTTATTAAAGCAAAATTAGCTATACGACAATCTCTCGATCTTCAGAGAATGCAGGGATCTTATTCAACGTTACCTGTCCTTATTCTTGAAACATGTGGAACTGCTCTGGTTAATTCCCAAACCGTTAAGACCTATATTGGCCTTTCCTACTTGGAACCAGGAATGGTTTTGATTTTTAGTAATAAATTAAACGCTATTCAATTACTTAGAGATAATTAAAATTACTTAATTATTATAGACAATATTTTATTAATTCATTTTTTACTAATCTTGGTTTATCTTCTAATATATATGCTTGTCTTTCTTTTTCTTCATCTCCGGATATTCTTATAGATCCATTCAAAGCATTTATCTTAGATTTATTCATTGATAGTTTTCTATCTATTTTTAATAAGTTTCCATTATTGCATTCTTGTGCTACATGAACAGCTTCATGCCTTAAAGCTTTCTTTATATGTAAGGCTGTCCTTATATGACTATCCTTATTGTTCCTTCTTAGAAGCGTATAGCCCTCTCTTTTTTTTACGTTACTTGTACAAATGATAATTTCCTTTCTCCGCTTATCTAAAAAGCCTACATAGTTTTCACTTAGCAAACATAGTTTTGTATTTTCTGCTGTTCTATATCCTGCAATTTTAATTATCTTTATTATCTCTACTTCTGTTCTATCTAAAAATTCTATGAACTCCATTATCTTTTTTATTTTATTCTATCATAAAACTCTGTTTGAATAGTATTATTTTCCTTCATTGTTAGATATTATACTAACTTCTAATTAGCATATATAGTTGGAATATTTTCTACATTTGTTGTCTTTATACTAGATAGTTTTGTTCTTTGCGGGGCCCATTCTTTTTCCATCATTGATGATCCCCAATTTATTGTGTCTATATTATTTTTTGAATTAATATTATCTATTACATTGTCTAGCTTCTGTAGATATAATTCTTCTTGAATATTTTGTACATCAAAAATTAGGTTTTGTTTATACTTATTACTTTGGATTTTATGCAATATTACACCAGCCTTTATAAATTTTTTATAAGGTTTAAAAATTTTTTTCGTTAGTGATAGACTTTTTTTAATCATGATTTTTGAGCTAGAGGTTGGAACACTTATTCTTTCTGTTGCTTCACTTCTAAAAAAATCTTTTGAATGAGTATTTGTATTCGTAAAAACTGTAATAGCTGAAGATAATTGATTGTATTTTCGCAACTTAGCACTTGCGATTAAAACATATTTAGTGATTGCTTGGTTCAAATCTTCTAAGCTATCTATGGGGTATGAAAAACTCCTGCTTACGCAGATTTCTTTTCGATCTGATGAGCTCTCTTTTATAGGGATACAAAGGTTTCCTTTTAATTCATCTTGAATGCGTAGACCAACCACACCATACTTTTCTTTGATTTGGTCGCTTGACATATCTCTAAGTTCTCTCGCATTAGTTATGCCTCTGTCTTTTAGCCACTTCGACATTTTTTTGCCGATACCCCAAACTTTATCTACATTAATTAGATTAAGATAATGATCTTTATTTTCAATAAGACCTATATCAAATATACCTGAATTCGTTTGTATTTTTTTTGCTAGATAATTAGAGACTTTTGATAGAACTTTTGTCTCACCAATACCAATAGATATTGGTATTCCTATGTTTTGATAAACCAAAGCCCTTAAATCTTTTCCCCATCTATATAAGCACTTTCCTTTTGGACGTTTTATAGTCCCAAATGCTTCATCTATAGAGTAAATTTCTAGTTCTTCACAGTTTTTTCTCAGTAGCTGCATTAATCGATTACTTATATCACCGTAAAGCTCGTAATTTGAACTTCTCACATTTATATTTAATTGAGTCAGTTTATTCTTTAACTTGAAATATGGCTGTCCCATAGGGATTCCCATTTTTCTAGCCTCTGAACTGCGAGCTATTATGCATCCATCATTATTCGAAAGTACAACTAAGCCCTTTCCTTTTATGGAAGGATCGATCATTTGTTCACACGAGGCATAAAAATTGTTTCCATCAATTTGAAGTATTACTTTGGACATAATTAGACTTTTTGTTTTTGTAGTTCATGTATGGAATAAATCGCGACCCCCCATATTTGTATATCTACATATTCATATAAATTTATTGCTGGATAATTTTCTTTATCTGCTTTTAAATAATAATTATCTTGCTTCTTTATAAGTCTTTTCAAGGTAAATTCTCCGTCTAAGAGGGCAACGACAATATGTCCAGGATTTGGGTTTATACTGCGATCTATTATTAATAAATCATTATTATAAATTCCTGCGTTATTCATTGAATTACCGCTTACACGTAGAAAGAATGTACTTATTGGATTTTTGATTAAGTGTTTATTTAGATCGATACCGAGCTCTATGTAGTCTTCCGCAGGAGAAGGAAAACCTGCAGAAATAGTTTCTTTTACTAATGGAATTAATAGTGTCGACGAGTCTTCATTTGAGGAAGAGTAAGAGCTACTTGAATTCATAAACCCAGATCAATACAATTCATTATAGTACAAATGAACTATTTAGCTGTGTTTGCGTCTGGGTTAGTCCTTGTGGTAGGGACCTCCTTGGGTAATGGTTTTTGCGCGGTATAGTTGTTCTATTAGTAAAAGGCGAGCTATTTCATGCGGAAAAGTTAAAGGTGAAAGACTTAATTGCCAAGAGGCGGAATTGTTGAGGGAAGGGGGGAGACCCGAAGCACCACCAATAACAAAAGTAATATTTTGATTATTGGAATTTAGAAGTTTTTTAGCTAGTTGCCTTGATGTGAAAGATTGACCATTTTCATTAAGAGTTACGAGAATTTCATTTTTGCTGATAATTTCTTTGATCGCAACTTCTTCTTTGGATTGTGTGTTGTCTTTTATTTCTTTAACTTCTAATCCAGGTAATCTTTTTAAGTACATTTCTATACCTTCTTGAATCCACTTTCTTTTTATTTTCCCAATAGCAATGATTTTATAGTGTCCAATATTAAGCATAAAGATATTCCTTTAATCGATATCATCTTCAAGGAGAAATTGTTGAAATTGTGTATATAGGTTTAGTGAGTCTTCATTCGAAAGATCTTTAGAGTCTTCATTAATATATGGATCTACATTGGAAGAAATTTTCAAATTATCTGATTCGAGTTTTTTCAGTCTTTCTAATAAATGATGGGGAACATTTCCATCTGGACTTATTTTCATTAACTCTCGAAAAAGTTGTTCAGGGTTGGTTTCAATTTCAACAGGATGTAACTTGCGTTTTTTTGTTTCTTTTTGGGTATTTAATTCATTTGATTGAGGTTTTGAAATTTCTTTTGGAAGTTTTCGTCCTAGCTCTTTTAAGCGTTCAAGGCTATGGCTATCAAAAGTCATTTTAGAAAATGTATATTGATTGAAGATCTTCTTGTGAGTATATTTTAAATAATTAATTTTTATTTGAGTGAAATATGTGATCGTTTCTAATGTGGTTTGGAGATTGTGTGCGTATGGGTGAAAATAATTTGAATGATCTTAGGCATATCCCAAGAAAACGCTTTGGCCAACATTGGTTGAAAGATCAGGACGTTTTGGATCAAATAGTTAAGGCTGCCGAATTGAATCCTGAAGATTGCGTGTTAGAAGTTGGTCCAGGCAAAGGAGCTTTAACCAAAAAATTAATTGAATCACAAGCAAGATTCATACAGGCAATTGAGCTAGACAGAGATTTAGTCGTTGGTTTGAAAAAACGTTTTAGTCATCAAAATAAATTTGGTTTGCGAGAGGGAGATATTCTGTCTGCCCCTCTAGAAGCTGAGAATGGACTAATTATAAACAAAGTTGTAGCTAATATTCCTTACAACATCACGGGTCCACTATTAAAAAGATTGGTTGGTGAATTGAAAAAAGCGCCTGAAAATAGCTTTGAAACTTTAGTTTTATTGATGCAAAAAGAAGTTGCACAAAGACTTGTGGCCAGACCTGGGACTAGCAATTTTAGTGCTTTAAGTGTGAGGATTCAGCTTTTAGCAAAATGTCAGGATGTATGCGATGTACCTTCTAAATGTTTTCAACCTCCACCCAAGGTGGATTCCAAAGTAGTCATGATTAAGCCGTTTTTATCTAGTGACCCAGATTTTTATGAGATAGGGAGTTTATTAGAAAAACTTTTGAAATATGCTTTTGCTGGCAGAAGAAAGAAATTACGAAACACGATTGGAAGTTTTGTTACTTCAAACGATCAAATAAAGGAATTTTTTGCCTATAGAGGTATTAGTCTTGATCAAAGACCACAGGAAATTTCACCTTCCAATTGGTTCTCCTTGGCAAAAGCTTTAAAAGAAACTTCTGTTATTGAAAATGGTCCCCTCCAAAGCAAATAAAGATTTTCTTATCGCAGAAGCATATGCAAAAGTTAATCTACATTTAGAGGTTTTAGGTATTCGGGACGATGGATATCATGAATTGGGAATGGTCATGCAAAGTATTAATTTAAGTGATCAATTGAAGATGATAAAAAGTGAAGATAATAATATTACCCTTAAATCAAATAGCAGCGAGATTAGTAATGGTGAAGACAATTTAATAATAAAAGCTGCAAACCTGTTGAGAAAGAATGTTGGAAATACTCAACTGGGTGTTCATATTGAACTAAAAAAAAATATTCCTATTGGGGCAGGATTGGCAGGTGGATCTGCTGATGCAGCTGCAACATTGGTTGGTTTAAATAAACTCTGGAAGTTAAATCTGGAGATGGTGGAATTAGAGAAGTTATCAAAAGAAATTGGCTCAGATATACCTTTTTGCATATCAGGAGGAAGGCAAATATGTTTTGGTCGAGGAGAAATTTTAGAAAAGTTAAATTTTGATCAGTTCGATTTGGGGCTTGTTTTGGTTAAAGATCCTTCAATACAAGTTTCTACACCGGTTGCATATAGAAAATATAAAGAACAGTATGGTCATACATATCTTGAAGCTGATAAGGATTTTGAAATGAAGAGAAATATCCTTAGATTAAAAAACTGGTCTGACAAGTCTCTATTTGATAATCGAAGAGAAATACAAAATGATTTACAAAAAACTGTTTGTCCTATGGCTCCAGAGGTAGAAAAATCTTTAAAAGTCTTATCTGGGTTGCCTGGGTCTCGTCTAGTTTCGATGAGTGGCTCTGGACCAAGTTGTTTTGCCTTATTTAAAAATTATGATGATGCAAATAATGTGTTAAAAGAACATGTTAAAGATTTTGAAAGAGCTGGTTTATCAGCTTGGGCCTGTTCAATGAAATCTAATGGAGTTCAATTAGGAAATGAATTTACCTAATAATGGATTTAAAAAGGAATCAGATGAAACGGCAACAACCTCATCAAGGACTTTAGATGGCTCCATTTCTCAGTCTAAGAAGGGGCCTTTGAGCTTTCTTTCCGGTTCTATTACGAGTTTATCTTTTAGCTTGTTAAGCCTATTTATAAGTAAAAAAATAGTTTTATATTTTTCTATGCATTCACCTAACTATTCTTCACCAATTGCCCAGAGTATTGCTTCCGGTTTTAAAACATTAATTATTGGAATTAGCTTCCTTGCAACTTTTACGTTTGGATTTATAGGACTGGGTTTATTTTTAGTATTTATTCGAAGTTTGATAGAAGGCAATAACGAAAAAACAGACTAGTATTTAACTATTAAATTGTCATATTTAGAGCTTTCTATGACCCTACATGATTTAGGACTTCTCGTTTTATTGCTTTCTCCTGGAATGTTGCTTTCCATACTGCTGTTATCGACTTTTGCGGCGGGTGGGTAATTAGGCACTGTTTGAGATAGTTTGGGATAACAAACCGGTATTCCGGACGATCTGTTAAAGCTGTGAAAGGGACTCTTTTATTTAATGCTCTTCGTGAGGCAATTGATGAAGAAATGGCTAGAGATCCTTTGGTCTGTGTAATGGGAGAAGATGTTGGTCAATATGGCGGGTCTTATAAAGTCACGAAAGATTTATATGAAAAATATGGTGAGTTCAGAGTCTTAGATACACCAATTGCTGAAAATAGTTTTACCGGAATGGCTGTTGGTGCAGCCATGACAGGTTTAAGACCAATTGTTGAGGGCATGAATATGGGCTTTTTATTGCTGGCTTTTAATCAAATTTCCAACAATATGGGAATGCTGAGATATACAAGCGGCGGAAATTTTACTATTCCAACAGTTGTACGCGGTCCTGGTGGCGTTGGACGTCAATTAGGAGCTGAACATAGTCAAAGACTTGAAGCGTATTTCCACGCAGTCCCTGGTATAAAAATTGTTGCTTGCAGTACCCCTACGAATGCTAAAGGTTTAATGAAAGCGGCAATTAGAGACAATAATCCCGTTCTTTTCTTTGAGCATGTTCTTTTATATAACCTCACAGAGGAGTTGCCTGAAGGTGATTATGTTTGTGCCTTAGATCAGGCTGATCTCGTTAAGAAAGGAAGTGACATTACGATTTTGACGTATTCAAGAATGCGTCACCACTGTTTAAAAGCAGTCGAACTTCTTGAAGAGAAAGGAATTGATGTTGAGTTGATTGATTTAATAAGTCTTAAGCCTTTTGATATGGAAACAATTTCTAAATCAATAAAAAAGACACATAGAGTAATTATTGTTGAAGAATGTATGAAAACAGGTGGAATCGCTGCTGAATTGATGTCTTTGATAACGGAGAATTGTTTCGATGATTTAGATTCTCCTCCTGTACGTTTAAGTAGTCAGGATATTCCGACTCCATATAATGGAAATTTAGAAAATTTAACTATTATTCAACCTCATCAGATTGTTGATGCTGCAGATAAAATTATTAATAATGGCGGAGTAGATTAATAATGGGCCGGAAGAATTATTGGTTTCTTGTCGTCATCCTTTTTGCAGTACTAAGTATTTTTATCTGCACTAATATACCTTTTCAATTAGGTTTAGATTTGCGTGGTGGAAGCCAATTAACCTTAGAGGTACAGCCCACAGAGGAAATACCAAAAATAACCCCTGAGGAAATAGAAGGCGTCAAGGCTGTTCTTGATAGGAGGGTAAACGGTTTAGGCGTTTCTGACTCTCAACTTCAAACTGTAGGAACAAATCAATTGTTATTAGAACTTCCTGGGGAACAGGACCCCTCTGGAGCGGCAAAAGTACTAGGAGAAACTGCTTTATTAGAATTTAGAATTCAGAAAAATGGTACAGAGGTTAAATTAAGAGATTTACAAACTCAACGAAATAGTGTTGAATCTATTATTAAATTGTTAGAAGATAATAATAATTCAGCTCAATTGATAAAGGAGATAAATATCAACAAAGAAATTAACAAGTTATTCGAAAAATATAATATTCAATCCGACCAGATATTAGATCTTGATCAGTTCATTCTTCTAAGAAATAAAATAAATACTGATATAGCAAGTTTGTTTGAACCAACATCATTAACTGGACAATATTTGACAAATGCAGGTAGACGTCAAGATCAAAATACCAATAATTGGGAAGTCACTTTAAGCTTCAATAATGAGGGAGGAGAATTATTTGCAGATCTCACAAAATCTATCGCTGGCACCTCTCGATTGCTTGGAATTGTTATCGATGGCATCTCATATAGCGAGGCAAGTGTTGGTAAGCAATTTGAAACTGCCGGTATAACTGGTGGGGCCGCGACAATAAGTGGAAACTTTACTGCTGATGATGCTAGGAATTTAGAAGTTCAATTAAGGGGAGGTGCTTTACCTCTACCGATTGATATTATTCAAATAAGAACAATAGGGCCATCTCTAGGGACTCAAAATATACGCTTAAGTCTTTTCGCCGCTCTAACTGGCTTACTTTTTGTAGGTATTTTTATGATCTTGATATATAAACTAGCTGGATTAGTTGCTGTCCTTGCATTGTCCTTTTATTCGCTATTCACTCTTTCTATTTATGCACTACTACCAGTAACTCTTACTCTTCCAGGTATTGCCGGATTTATCTTAAGCATAGGCATGGCTGTTGATGCAAATGTTCTTATTTTTGAAAGATTAAAGGAAGAATTACGCAATGGAAATACATTGATTCGTTCAATAGATGCAAGTTTTAAAAACGCTTTCTCGTCAATAATTGATGGCCATTTAACTACTTTAATAAGCTGCATTACCTTATTTTATTTGGGCACTGGATTTGTAAAAGGCTTTGCAGCTACATTGGGTATTGGGGTTGTATTGAGCTTATTTACTGCTTTAACATGTACAAAAGCAATATTGAAGTTTCTAATGAGTTATCAAGGCCTTAGAAAAACTTCTAACTTTCTTAATCCCAATCAGATTCAATCAGAACCTGCCAAACTTCAATAGTAACTAATTCAAATCAATTAAATTATGAAAGCTAATTTTAATGTTCAACTCTATAAAAATAGAAAATTTGTTTGGCTCGTTTCATTTTCTTTATGTTTAATATCAATAATTGGAATGCTGATTTCCTTTAAAAGCACTTCTATCAAGGCCCCTCTAAACCTTGGTTTGGATTATACTGGAGGAACTCAAATAACCTTAGAGAGGAGTTGTATTGATGATTGTATTAGCTTAGATACTAGTGAGATATCTAATAATTTAATAGCTTTAAAAAATCAGGATAAAAATTTTAAATCAGATAATTCTCCTAATTTAAGTAGATCACAAATACAATTACTTGATAATTCAAAATTAATATCAATTAGGCTTCCTTTTTTATCTGCTGCTCAATCTGATTCTGTGGTATCAGAGGTTAATAAATCTTTTGGCCCATTTAATAATAAAAATACATCGGTTGAAATTATTGGTCCAAGTCTTGGGAAGCAGTTACTTAAAAGTAGTCTAATTTCTTTATTTTTTGCTTTCCTGGGAATAGCTTTGTATATTAATTTTAGATATGATCGAAGATACTCATTCTTAGCTCTATTTGCTCTTTTGCATGACATACTTATTGTTTGTGGTGTATTTGCATGGATGGGATATTTTTTTAATGTAGAGGTAGATTCATTATTCGCCGTTTCCCTTTTGACTATTGCGGGATACTCGGTAAACAATACTGTTGTTGTTTTTGATAGGATCAGAGAGAAAGCTTTATTAGATAATCAATTAAGTTTTAAATATCAGATTGATAAAGCTGTTGGTGCAACTTTAACAAGGACGCTATATACAAGTTTTACTACGCTACTCCCATTAATATGTATATTGATTTGGGGTGGATCAACTCTTTATTGGTTTGCCTTTGCTTTGGTTATCGGTGTTATAGCAGGTTCATGGTCAAGTATAGCTTTAGCCCCTTCATTGCTATCAATTACAAATCAAAAAAAGTTTGATTGAATTATCATGGGCTTCATTTCAATAAGTAGATTATTTGTTTATATTAAATACAATTGGCTACCGATCCTTTTAATTACACTTTCTATATATGATTTAAGAATTGATATAAGAATACTAATTGATTTCTTCACTTTTTCGACTCTTTTCTATACTATTTCAGAACACCCTTTAGCTATTACGATTCTAATTACAATCCCCTCTATTTTTAAAACAATTAATAAGACTTGAATAGTTTAACTTAGTTATATGGTTGTAAATCTGTGGCTATATTTTATTATCTTTTCTCCGTATAGAAATCGATTTTTTTATTTCTTTGCTTTTCTAGATGACTTTGGTTCAATTACTACCAATAGCTCCTCCATTTGAGTCATTAATTTTTTTACTTCTGTTGGCTCTGGTAGTGATAGCTCTTCTGTTACTCCTAAATGCATTTTTCTTAGCTCAGATCGTAAAATCTTTAGAGATGCTTTTACTTCTTCTTTCTTTTCCTTTGCGGTAGCCATTTTTTATCAGTCTTAATATATCTACTATTATACATGATGTTATTAATTCACACTCTCTTAGATTCCCAAATCAAATTACCAGGGATATAATTTAATTTAAGTGTAGTTCATAAAATTGAACTTGTGAATTTCTAATCATATTTGACAATGCAAATTCCTCCATCTAATATTTTTAACTATAAGAAGACTAAAGAAGAATTTATATCTTTTTTCTTAAAGAACAAAATAATTATTATACCTTGCATTTTTGTTCTTCTATTTGTATCACTTTATTTTTTTATAGATTTTTCTAATCAAAGTCTCGTGGCTCATGATGAGGGGCTTTACGCTAGAAGAGCAAGGTTGATTGAGAACACAAATAATTGGTTCTCCCCCCCATTCCCTTATCCTCATCATAAGACATTAGGTAGTTATTGGCTTATAGCGTTATCTATAAGGTTATTTGGTAATAGTGAACTAACACTAAGACTTCCAAGTATTTTATCTTCTTTCTTTTGCTTGATTAGCTCGTACTTAATTGCATTAAAAATTACTAATAAAAAATCTGCATTGATTTCTTTATTCTCACTTTCATCAATGCCTCTTTGGATTCAATATTCCAGATATGCTAGTCCAGACCTTCCATTCGTGCTTTGTATTCTTTTAGTTATTTTATTTTTCCTTAAATCTCTAAATTCCTCAGAATATATTAATCAGTATATATATATTATGTTATCTGGTGTTTTTATTTCTATATCTTTTTTTATTAGAAGTTATATGGTCTTTGTTCCTCTTATAGGACTAGCACCTTTTATTTTTTATCATTTATTTCGAAGAGAAAATATTTTTACAATCTTCTTTTGTACTGGAATACTTATAGGCTTTATACCAACGTGTCTCAATCTTTATTTTTCATTTAAAAAGTTTGGAATGATTGGAATTACAGCCCTTTTTGATTTTGCAAGAAAACAAGCAGTTGGAGATGTTTATTTTAGTAATTTAATACTTGTACCTATTAATTTTATATATTTAACTTTTCCGATTGGAATATTATTAATTATTCTTTTAGTTTTTACGAGATCAAATAGTAAGATAAAGTATCCATTATTGACTTATTGTTTTCCTCTTTTATCTTTAATCATATTATTATGCATGTCTACTTCATATCCACATTATTATATTTTTCTTTTACCTTTTTTATCTATGATATTTGCTAACTACATAACATCCTATTCATTTAGATACTCCTTTTCAAGAACTACTATTAGGTATTTGTTATTTATAATAATTTTATTTGTATCATCTATTCTCTTATTTTCTATTATTAATTATAAAGACTTGGTTCTTAAGTATACTTATGGAAATGTCTTGATATTTTATAGTCTTACTTCAGTTCTACTATTATCGTATTTTACATCAATTAGATTTCTATTGGATTTAAAATTTCTTAGTTATAATCTAATTAATTTCTTTTATAGTATAATTATTCCTCAATATATCACTTTATCATTATTATTTAATTTTGGTTTATTAGGTAATCCAAACTATAAAACCAAGCTATTCTTGAGAGACGATCTTGTATCGTCTATTGTAAATTCTAATACTATTTATTTATATAGTGTTGACAGTAAGACTCAGACTTTATTGTCTTATTATTTGCCTTCCTTTAGGGTTGTTGATGATCTTAAAGGAATTGTTAAATATAAGTATTTAATTACCTCTAGTAGTAGTTTCTTGGAAAACTTGGAGGTAAAAAAGTTTTTTGCCACTGTTAAAAAATTTGACAATCACTATTTATTAAAGAATATTAGTAAGTAATATTATTATAATATTTTTTTAATAATATTATAATAATGAATAAAATACTTAAAAACGCCTACTCAAGATTTTGGGTTCCTGTTATGGGAAGATTTATTTCTAAAATTATTCCAATTATTGAAGGAAAGGCTCCTGATAAACCTCCAACATATGATATCAATGGTGATAAATCTAAATGAATATAAGATATTTATTCCGGTAAGGAGCCCCCATGGCAATATCCAACAGCTAGAGAATTTATGTCCAATTCATTTTGAGTTCTATTTATATTATTTGATTTAAGATACTTTGTAGTTTTATCTATGCATGATGCACTTGACGATGTATACTTTACTATTGGGTATATGTATAATATTCCTGCAATTAAGACTGCTGAATAAGCTAGATATTTTTTATTTTCATTAATAATGTTCGCTGCCTGTTTTTTCTTCTTAAGATATTTAGACAGCCATGAATCAGGTAGTCCGATTTGAACAAATAACAGTTCAACCCACCATGGAAGTTTTGATTGATTTTTATCTGAATTACTTTTCATAGTGATAGTTAGATTTGTTAGCCCTTTAATAACAAATGTTTTGGGCTATTATCACATCTTTATTGTACCAATTAAAATATATCCCATTTTTACAAAAATGGAACACTTAACTAATCCTTTTATGAGTATTTACTCTTATTTTTCTAGTTTTGAAATTCCTTTGCTCATTCGATTGATTTTTTAATTAAAAATAGTGTATTATTTTTTAGGATGAATTGTATTCAATGGCAAAAAGAAGACGAAAACTTAGTCCTGAATTAGAGAAAAATATTTCATTAGCTAAGAAGCAAATTGAATTAATTACAGCTATTATTCATGATATAGATGAGGATGATATTCAGGAAGAATATAAATCAGCATTCTTACCTGTAATGAGTGCCTATATGTCACTTGACCAAATGTATAAGGAAGTCGGTTTCAATGATGAAACTAATAATCTTCATCAATTATATTTGACTAATTTAGACAAATTTAAAAACGAATATGAGCTTTAGAGCTTTTAGCTATTAACTCCTTTTATTTCTCTTTGTACTTTCAATTGTGTAGAGTATTTCATTTTAATTTTTTAATCTAATATAATTTAAATGTTACTGTACGAAGATTTATTTTTTGGTATTTATATTTATTATTCTTTTTACTTTATCTAAATCCGATTTCTTTATTAATTAATAGTACTTATTTGACTGTAGCAATTAGGTTGGTCAAAATTACTAAATTTTATGGCTGACAACCTATACGAAATTGATTTAGCAATGAATATGATCAAAGAAGAAATCATAAGAGAACTTTCTGAATCTGTATCTAATCAAAATAAAAACCCCTACTATAGGCAATCCTCAACTAAGAACCTTTCTTTTTCCGATAAGACTTTGGATTAGTTTTTTCAATTATTTCTATAATTTCGCTTTCATCTAGTCTCGTAACTAAAAAGACCTCTTGTACAAGTTTCCCTTTCCTTGCTAGGAGCTTAAAACCATCATTGGTTTTAACAGTAACTTTTAGACAAAGAATCTCACCTCTACCATTAGTCTTTGACATGGATGCAGGAGTAACTGTTTTAATTTCCTCGTTTTCTGCAATCTTTTTCAACCATTTGATTAGGCCTTCGATGTGTGTGCTGTGGTTTTGAACAAGTCTTCCCATTTTTCTGATCCTTTTTGTTTAATTACCTATTTGCTTTTAATTTCTTCAGATGTACACAAATTAAACCTTTTTCATAAGTTATAATTTAGAAAATAATTTTAGTCATGATCTTCACTTTAGGTTGGGCTTCCTTAGCTGCTATTTTCACTTTTTCAATTGCAATGGTCGTTTGGGGTAGAAATGGTGATGGTTCTATCGATATTTAGTTCTACTTATGCCTATAGAATTTAGTCTCTATAGTTTTTTATCCTTTTTCTCTATTGCGCTACTCTTATTTATCACAATTGGTGTGATATACATTAGCTATATTGATTGGAAAGATAAGAGAAGGAAAAAGTAAAGTCTAATATTAATTAGGATTTTACGTTTAAGGCAATAATTTCTAATGCTTGTTTCATCTTCTCAATATTTGTTTTATACATACTTATATCTTTCTCAACCCTTGAATATTGGTAGCCAAGTAATTCGCTAATGTTATTTATTTCTTTATTAATATCTTCTTCTTTAGAATCATTGAGTGATTGCATCATTTCACTAACTATCTTATATATACCAATGGCATTGATACGACTATAATATTTATTGCCTTTGTTTTCATTAATTAGTTCTGATAGAAATGTGTTTAGATCTTTTTGTCTATATGATTTTGCCTTTTTGACTAATTGTTCTGATGAACTAGTTATCTCGGATGGGTTAAAGCCATTGCAATTACATAATGCGTCGAATAGCTTTGTAATGTGTTCGCTAGGTGTATACCCATTCGTGAATTTACTAAATATTTCTAATAATCCAGTAGCAAATATTGATTCATTCTTAAAGTCTTTCTGATGACTCAGTAGATGAAGTTCTACTAACAGTTCATCAGCAAGTTTTCTGTAAATTGGCGGAATGACATAAGGAAATTCCTTATGGAAATCAGATTTGCTGTCCGAAATTGTTGCTCTAACGCTCAATGCCAAACCTAGTTAATTCTTAAGAGACCTTAGCTTACCCCGTGACTTAGCTAGGATTATGAAAACCGACCATTATTATCGTTCAATGATTCCAATAGTTATTGAAGAGTCTGGAAGAGGAGAAAGAGCCTTCGATATTTATTCAAGGCTTTTAAGAGAAAGAATAGTTTTTTTGGGTGAACCAGTTACAAGTGATTCTGCTAACAGGATTGTTGCTCAACTTCTTTTCCTAGAAGCTGACGATCCAGATAAAGATATTTTTCTATATATCAATTCTCCTGGTGGATCTGTTTATGACGGCCTTGGTATTTTCGACACAATGCAGCATGTAAAGCCAGATATTCATACCGTTTGTGTTGGCCTTGCTGCAAGTATGGGTGCCTTTCTACTTTGTGCAGGCGCTAAAGGGAAGAGAAGCAGCTTGCTTCATTCAAGAATTATGATTCACCAGCCCCTGGGAGGAGCAAGAGGACAAGCCAGTGATATAAGGATCCAAGCTGATGAAATATTGTTTATAAAAGATAAATTAAACAGAGAATTATCTGAAAGAACTGGTCAACCAATTGAAAGGATTAGAGAGGATACAGATAGAGATTTTTATATGTCTCCTACTGAAGCTATCGAATATGGAATTATTGATAATGTGTTTAATAAAAGGCCAATAAATTCAATATAATTGTTATTACTTTGGATCTTTAAGTACTGGAATAAATCTATCTTTTTCAGGAATAACTGTGTATTCTGATAATATTTGGCAGAACTCATCTCCATCCATAGTTTCTTTTTCAATTAAAATTTCAACTAATTTATCCATAGCAGATCTATTTTTAGCAACTAATTCTAGAGTTTCTTTATAACATTGTTTAACTATTTTTCTAACCTGCTCATCAATTTGCTTTGAAATTTCGTCTGATATGTCAGAGGTATTCATAAGACTTCTTCCTACAAATACTTCTTGACTGTCTCCCTCTAAAGAGACTGGACCAAGGCTGCTCATTCCGAATCTAGTGACCATTTGACGGGCCATCGAGGCTACTTGTTGTACATCACCACCCGCTCCTGTTGTTACTTCTTCTCTTCCAAAAATAATATCTTCTGCAGCTCTTCCACCTAAAGCTCCCATTATTCTCGCCTTTAATTGAGCCCTACTTATTAAAGCCTGATCATCATCTGGAGAGAACCAGGTCAACCCCTTTGCTTGTCCTCTTGGTATAACAGTAACTTTTTGTACTGGGTCATGGTCTTTTACTAGCGATCCGATTAATGCATGACCAACTTCATGATAAGCAATTAATCGTTTACTTCTTCCATCAACTAAAGGTTGACCTTCCATTCCTGCGATAATGCGATCAACTGCATCATCTATTTCTGAGAGACCTATATGATTCTTTCTTCTTCTGGCAGTAAGGATGGCTGCTTCATTTAATAAATTAGCAAGATCTGCACCTGTAAACCCAGGTGTTCTTCTTGCAATACTCTCTAAAGTTAAATCCTTTTCTAATTTTTTATTTCTAGAATGTACTTTAAGTATTGATAATCTCCCAGTGATATCAGGTGCATCTACAGTCACTTGTCTATCAAACCTACCTGGCCTCATCAATGCTGAGTCAAGAACATCTGGTCTATTCGTTGCTGCAATGATAATAATTCCACTATTCCCCTCAAATCCATCCATTTCGGTCAGAAGTTGATTGAGGGTTTGTTCTCTTTCATCATTACCTCCACCGATACCAGCTCCTCTCTGTCTTCCAACTGCATCAATTTCATCAATAAATATTAAACATGGACTATTTTCTTTTGCTCTTTTAAATAAATCTCTAACCCGACTTGCTCCTACCCCTACAAACATTTCTACAAATTCCGATCCTGAAAGGGAAAAGAAAGGTACACCTGCTTCTCCAGCAATTGCTTTCGCAAGGAGAGTTTTACCAGTCCCAGGGGGGCCAACTAGCAAGACACCTCTCGGGATTTGAGCTCCAACAGATGTGAACCTTTCGGGCTGCTTTAAAAATGTGACTACCTCCTCTAAATCTTGTTTTGCTTCGTTAACTCCAGCTACATCATCGAACTTGACACCAGTTTCCGCCTCCATGGCAAATCTTGCTTTCGTTTTCCCAAATTGCATTGCTTGGCCTGGTCCACCTGGCATTGAATTTGATCTTCTAGAAAGTAAAATAAGTCCTCCGATTAGTATCAGTGGAAATAAAAGATTCCCAAGTATTCCGATACCAGCTGGGGCGGTTTTAGGAGGATGTATATCAAAACTTATACCCTCTTCTTTTAGGGAAGAAACTAATTCAGGTGCTAAGCCTGGAAGATCAACTCTTAGACGTTGAACTCTGTTATCAATTTCAGGGTCTACTGATTCTACGATTGCATTTCTACCTCCTTCATATATGTCTACAGAAGTTACTCGTCCTGCTTTTACATAATCAAGAAATCTTCCATAGCTAATTCTAGCAACCGGTGCATTTCTTGATGCATTGGTTGTACTAGCTTGATTGACTTGAGTGTTGGTTGATGATGCAAGAATTTGCCATGTAATAAGTACTACTATTGTTATTGGAAGCACCCAAAGAGCTATAACTTTCCATTTCTTATCCATAAATCCTTTAAATTTTCGTTTGATTCTAATGGTGAAACGCCACTTTCTGTTGGATGGTTCTAACAGTTTTTTGAAATTTTTTAAAAAATAAGATTTTTCGATTCGATTTACTAGATTATTTGATTCTACAGATAAAATTATTTATAAACTTCTTAAAGCAGCTATTGGATCTAGTTTGGCTGCCCGTTTTGCAGGTAACACGCCAAAAGTTAAACCAATTGTTCCTGAAATCATAACTGTTATGAATACAGTTGCGTAACCAATTGTTGCAGGTAAAGGTGTTAATATTGATACAACCTTGACAGTAGTAAGCCCTAGGCCGGTTCCAGTTATTCCACCCAGAGTAGAAAGAATTAATGACTCTATAAGAAATTGGGTTGAAATATCATTTCTTCTTGCCCCAAGGGCTTTTCTAAGTCCTATTTCTTCTGTTCTTTCGCTCACAGAAACCAACATGATATTCATAATACCTATCCCACCAACTAATAACGAAATGCCACCTATTGCAGCTAACATTAATGTTAGACCTCCCGTAATCGTTGATACTATTTGTAATGCATCTTTTTGAGATCTAACGGCAAAGTCATCATCTCTAATGATTTTATGCCTTTGTCTTAATAAGTTAGTGATTTGAAATTTGGCCGCTTTTGTTGAGCTTTCATTTATTGCTTCAACACTTATGAAACTAAGACTTACTCCATATGTTGGATCTTTGCCAGTAATTCTGCTGACCATAGTGGATAGGGGGATGTATGCGTTTTCATCTTGATTATTTCCAAATACAGCACCTTTAGGCTTCATTACACCCACAATTTCAAACGACTGGTCTTTTATTCTTATCCTCTTTCCCAAGCCTTCTGATCCGTTAAAAAGCTTCTCTTCAAGATCTGGTCCTATTACCGCGACGTTTTTAGCTCCTTTTGTGTCTTGATCATTGATAAAACGACCTTTTGCAATTTCAAAGCTTCTTACAATTAAGAAATCACTTGTAATTCCTGAAATTGAACTACTTGTACTTTTAGATCCTGTTTGAATGACCTCATTTGATGAAATTTGCGGTGCTACTCTTTTTACAGTAGGAACCTGCTCTTCTATTGCTTTTGCATCTTTGAGAACGAGGTTTTTTGGAAAAGCTACTCCGCGTCTCCTTGTATCATTATTTCCTGGAACTACAAATAAAACATTTGCTCCTAGATTGCTTAATTGGTTTTCAGCAAGATTTTGTGCTCCTCTCCCAACTCCTACAAGTGTTATCACAGAAGCATTACCAATTACTATTCCAAGCATTGTTAGAAGGCTTCTAAACTTATTAGATTTAAGATTTTTTATTGCCATTCCCGAGGTTTCAGCGAGCGGGAGTTTTCTTTTCATATTTTTTTAAATAAATAGTGATTCATTTTCATCTTCTGAACTAACTATCCCAACCTTAACTAAGTCTGTTGAGCCACTTACGCCTGATAATGTTCCTGCTGTTTCAACGACAAGGTCACCTTGCTTTAGGATATTCATCTTTTTTGCCATGCTCATTGCATCATCAAATGTTTTTGACGTGCTTGTTTGATTTTCTATAAGAAGTGGCGTTACTCCCCAGACAAGTTGGAGTGTACTCGCCACACTCTTTTCATTTGTTACTGCTAGCACTGGAGTTGCAGGTCTAAATTTGCTTACGTTTTTAGCGGTAGCCCCACTTTTTGTTAAGGGTATTATGGCTGCCGCATTTATTTGTCTAGCAATACTGCTTACCGCTGCACTTATCGCATTTGGAATAGTGCTTGGGAGATGACTTTCCAAGGCTTTTTGTGGATAATCTCTTTCAATTCTTTTTGCAATAGTAGCCATCGTTGCTACCGCTTCAATTGGATAATCACCTACAGCAGTCTCATTAGAAAGCATTACTGCATCTGTACCATCAAGTATTGCATTGGCTACATCACTCACTTCCGCTCTCGTTGGTCTAGGACTTGATGCCATTGAATCAAGCATTTGTGTGGCAGTAATAATCGGGATGCCAAGGCTATTCGCCTTTTTGATCAGCTGTTTTTGTAAAAGAGGAACTTCTTCTGCTGGCATCTCTACGCCCAGATCACCTCTAGCCACCATGACTCCATCACATAGTTTTAAAACAGCATCTATTTGATCAATGGCTTCAAATTTTTCGATCTTTGCAACTACTGGAGTATCAAACCCATGATTTCTAATTAAATCTTTTATTTCTATTAAATCTGAAGGATTCCTTACAAAACTTAGTGCTACCCAATCAACACCTTGTTTTAAGCCAAATGCTAGATCTTCTTTGTCTTTATCAGTTAATGCCCTGATAGACAGTTGAACATCAGGGAAATTAACACCTTTATTATTTGAGAGTACTCCCCCAACAGTTATTGAGCAGATTAATCTTTGTTCTTTTAAATCAACATCTTCAACTTTCATTTCTACCCTCCCATCATCCAGAAGAATTCGATTCCCGACAGTTACTTCTTCAGCTAATTTTTCATAAGTAACATTTGCTTGATCTTTATTACATTCAATATTTTTTGAAGTTAGAACGAATTTATCGCCATTCTTAACATTAACAGGACCGTTTTTAAATCTACCAAGTCTGATTTTAGGCCCTTGAAGATCTTGAAGGATTCCTATGTGAATGCCTAAATCTTCTGAAACTTTTCTGATTGTTTTTATTCTTTGAGCATGTTCATCATGGTCTCCATGACTAAAATTCAGGCGGAAGGTAGTTGCACCAGCTTCTACTAACTTACTTATTTGACTCGCACTCTCAGTGGCGGGCCCTATTGTCGCTACGATTTTGGTTCTTCTAGCTAGGTCGAGTATTGTCATTTATGTGACTTGTGATAACAAAAAACTAACATCTGATTGTGTTTTATTTGTCAACTTTGCTTTTTTAAGAAAATAAACATGGAATTAAATGATTATCAAAGAGAATCTAGGAAGACAGCTCTTTATCCTGATGTTGGAGTAAATGCTATTTATCCAACGTTAGGTCTCGTTGGGGAAGCAGGTGAGGTCGCTGACAAAGTAAAGAAGATTCTAAGAGATAAAAAGGGTGTATTTGATAAAGATAGTAAGGATGCAATTAAATTTGAACTAGGTGATGTTCTTTGGTACATATCACAACTAACTAGTGAACTGGGATATGAATTGGAAGATATAGCTCAAGCAAACTTACAAAAGCTCAATAGCCGAAAATCTCGAGGAAAAATCCAAGGCAGTGGCGATAATCGTTGATCTTCAATTATCCATAAATTTGAAAACCTCCCATAGCTAGTGCTGCTGCATTTCCAAGAATTCCTTGGACAACTCTGATAACTACAAAAGCTAAAATTGGAGATAAATCTAGGCCTCCTAATGGAGGTATAATTCCTCTAAAAAAGTTTAAGTAAGGGTCAGTAATAGCACATAAATTTATAAGTATGGGGTTACTCATATCAAGATTTGGGAACCAGGTCAGCAAAACCCTAATGATCAATATTGTTGAATAAATACCGAGTGTTTTTAAAAGTACCAGCAAAATTGTTGGAATAATTTCGTAGCCCATTAGCTTTTAATTTTTTGTTCTATATTACGCTGCCTTTTTGTCTTCTGCTTGATCTGGTTCAGGTAATACCGAAAATGTTTGATGAAATTTTTCTGAGAGAGTTAACCAGAAAGAACGTCCATCCTTTTGACGCCTTCTTTCAACGAAGTTTTTTTCTACAAGCTCTTTAATGTGATCGTAGGCGCCAGATCCTCTTAGATCAACCAATTCTGATTGAAGTATTTTTTTCTTTAGTGCAACAGTCGCCAATGTTCTTAATGTCGCAATAGATAAATCTGCCGGAAGGAGATCCTGAACTAACTCACCTAGTCCTTGCCTTAGTTCCAAGCTGTAATAATTATTGTTTTCGTTTATTTCTAGAGCAGTGTCACGCTGAGCATATCCAGCCTTAAGTTCCCAGAGTGCTTTTTCAATTTCTGCAATATCTTTTTCCAGTAATTCAGCCATCTCTTTTGATGATGTTGGTCTTCCTTTTAGATAAAGGATTGCCTCAATCTTTGCTGGTAATGAAATTTGTATGTTCTCGCTCATAACCTTGAAAATAGAAATTATTTTTCTTGATATCCAAAATTACCGCGTCTAATTAAACTATGCACCTAAAAATAATTTATAAGCTGGATTATCGGTCTCTTTCCAACTTTTATAACCTATTTTTTTGACAAATTCATTCCAAGCTGGAATGTCGGAATAGTTTACTAACACCCCTATTACTATTCTCCCAGTATCAGCACCATGGTTTCGATAATGGAAAATGCTTATTGTCCACTCGGGTCTCATTGAGTTAACAAATCTCATTAAGGCTCCTGGCCTTTCAGGAAATTCAAATCTATATAGTAATTCTCTGTATTCGCCTTTGGATATTTGATTGATTGATCTTGGTAGCCTGCCACCAACCATATGTCTGAGATGAACTTTTGATAATTCATCATTACTTAAATCATGACAATCAAACCCCTTCTTTTTGATCTCAGCTATTAATAACTCCTTATCATTAATATTCGAAACTTCTACACCCATAAAAATTTGAGCTTTTTTACCTTCTGACATTCTGTAACTAAATTCAGTTAAACTTCGTGAGCCAAGTGTTTCACATAAAAGTTTTAAACTGCCAGCTTTCTCAGGGATTCCGACAGCAATCATAGCTTCTTTTTCTTCACCTAATTCGGCCCTTTCCGCAACAAATCTTAGTCGTTCAAAATTCATATTTGCACCACAAGCAATTGCAACTAGGTTATTTTTTCTCAATTGATTGTTTAGAACATGTTTTTTTAAACCAGCAATAGATAATGCACCAGCTGGTTCAAGAATTGATCGTGTATCTTCGAAAACATCTTTTATAGCTGCACAGATTTCGTCAGTATTTACTGTAACCATTTCATCAACATTTTTTTTGCAGATAGAGAACGTCTTTTCTCCTACTTTTCTTACTGCAACACCGTCTGCAAAAAGGCCAACACTTTCAAGCTCAACAGGTTTGTTAGCTTTTAGTGAAAGTGTCATCGCGCAAGCGTCTTCAGGCTCAACACCAATAATTTTTGTATTAGGCCAAATTGCTTTTACGTAAGCACTTACTCCAGCAATAAGTCCACCACCTCCCACAGCGATATAAATTGCATCAGGCGGTGTATGACTCTGTCTAAGTATTTCCAGACCTATTGTTCCTTGTCCAGCTATGACTTCAGGATCATCAAATGGATGGATGAAGGTTAGATTTTCTTTTTCAGATATTTCTACAGCCTTTTCGTAACATTCATCATAAGTTTCACCGAAAAGAATAACTTCTGCTTTGTGTGATTCAACAGCCCTTACTTTCATTATGGGAGTTGTCAGTGGCATCACTATGACTGCCCTGCATTTCAGGAATGATGCACTTAAAGCAACTCCCTGTGCATGGTTACCAGCGCTTGATGCAATTACTCCTTTTTTAAGCTCTTTCTTGCTTAGCTGAGACATGCGGTTAAAGGCACCTCTTAGCTTGAATGAAAAGACAGATTGAAGGTCTTCTCTCTTAAGCCAGATGTCATTTTTTAATTTTTTGCTTAAGTTTTTAGCACTTTCTAACGGGGTTTCTTCTGCAACGTCATAAACACGAGCTCTTAGTATTTTCTGTAAATAGTCCTCCATATCTAGTTTTTCACCGATTTTTGGTTTATGTATTTTCTACATTCCATTTGTTCTTGTGCAAGTTTTATCAAAATGTAGGGTAGACCTCGTAGATTGGAAGGATTCAATCTCAGAGTTATATGCGTCTGAGCCAGTTAAGTCATCCGAATCAGCTTCATGGCTTAGCCATTAGTGAATTGGAAGATGTTGCTTGTCAAATTAGAGAAAGGCATCTTCAAGTAGTTTCTACTAGTGGTGGGCACCTAGGTCCAGGTCTTGGTGTTGTTGAGTTAACAATTGCTCTCTATCAGACTTTAGACTTAGATGTCGATAAAGTTATTTGGGATGTTGGGCATCAAGCATATCCTCACAAGTTGCTTACTGGAAGATATAACCGATTTGATTCACTTAGACAGCAAAAAGGCGTAGCTGGTTACCTAAAAAGAACAGAAAGTAAATTTGATCATTTTGGAGCTGGTCATGCGAGTACATCAATTTCTGCGGCTCTTGGTATGGCAATTGCTAGAGATCGGAAAGGAGAAAATTATAAATGTGTTGCAGTTATTGGAGATGGTGCATTAACAGGTGGAATGGCTTTAGAGGCTATTAATCATGCCGGACATCTTCCAAAAACCCCTCTTTTGGTTGTTCTAAATGACAATGACATGTCTATTTCTCCTCCTGTTGGAGCATTGTCGACTTATTTAAATCGAATGCGTCATAGCCCACCTGTTCAATTTATATCTGACAGTGTTCAAGAAAGTGTCAAAAATCTTCCCTTCATGGGAGACGCTATCCAAGAGGAGTTTAAATCCCTTACTGGCAGTGTTAGACGTTTAGCCGTTCCTAGTGTTGGAGCTGTTTTTGAGGAATTGGGATTTACTTATATGGGCCCTGTTGATGGGCATGATATTTCTGAATTGACTAGGACATTTAATGCTGCACATAAAGTTGGTGGACCTGTAATGGTCCATGTAGCGACTACAAAGGGAAAAGGTTATCCGTATGCTGAGGCTGACCAAGTTGGTTATCATGCACAGTCTTCTTTTGATCTGACCACAGGAAAATCTATTCCTTCTAAAACTCCTAAACCTCCAAGTTTTAGTAAAGTTTTTGGTCAAACATTAGTAAAGCTTTGCGAGCAAGACAGCAAGATTGTAGGTATTACTGCTGCGATGGCTGAGGGTACTGCTTTAAATCTTTTACAGAAAGCTATTCCTGATCAATATGTAGATGTTGGTATAGCTGAACAACATGCTGTAACTCTTGCTGGTGGAATGGCTTGCGAAGGCATCAAACCAGTTGTAGCTATTTACAGTACTTTTTTACAACGAGCATATGATCAGTTGATCCACGATATTGGAATACAGAATTTACCTGTAACTTTTGTATTAGATAGAGCTGGAATTGTTGGTGCTGATGGGCCAACTCATCAAGGACAATATGACATTAGTTATTTAAGATGTGTTCCTAATTTTACTGTCATGGCTCCAAAAGATGAGTCTGAATTGCAGCAAATGTTAGTTACTTGCATTAATCACAATGGTCCATCAGCTTTAAGAATTCCTAGAGGCTCCGGAGAAGGAGCGGCGTTGATGGAGGAAGGATGGGAGTCTCTTGAAATTGGTAAAGCTGAGATAATAGAAGAGGGGGATAATTTATTAATAATTGGTTATGGCTCTATGGTTTGCCCAGCAATTAAAACAGCTGCAATTCTTAAAGAGTCTGGAGTGAATAGCACTGTTATTAATGCTCGCTTTATAAGACCATTAGATGAGGAAAGTATTCATAAGGCTGCTAAAAGGATTGGTAAAGTAGTAACAATGGAAGAAGGAACATTATTGGGCGGTTTTGGATCAGCAGTCGTAGAATCATTTAATGATAATGATATTTTTGTACCTACATTAAGGATTGGAATACCAGATAAATTAGTAGATCATGCAACTCCTCAGCAAAGCAAAGAATCTCTTGGCTTGACTCCAGAAATGATGGCGGATCAAATTAAGAATAAATTTAACTTTAATTAATTATCAAACAAAAAAAAAGGATTAATGATCCTTTTTTCTATTAAATTTAGAAAATTAATTTATAAAACTCCTCTGGCAGCAAGACCCAATATCGATCCTATTCCTAATACATGACCTAAGCAATTTGCAGCTACAACAGAACCATGACTTAGACCACCAAAAAATTGTGAATTAGGTATAGGGAACCCCTCGTTTGGCTTTTCAATATTTGATCTTGCAATTGCATAAGCAAGTAAATTGCAAATGATCATCACAACGGCACATTTTGGAGACCACTGAAATGTCACTGGATCAGCCGCTGCTAATAATGTTGTGAGCATCTTTTATCCCTATTGAATAACTTCATTATCGACCATAAAGAATGCTTTTGCGACAAATGTTACTCACCTCTTAAGAGTTTTTTACTTCCGTTTCATTTTTGAATGACTGCAGCATCAAAACAAAACCGTAAACAACAAATGCATCGCTAATCGTTAAAAACGATTCTGCTAGCCCGTGCAGTACATCTACATTTGTTAATTCATCCTCAAAATAAATTTGAGCGATTATTGCAAAAACTATCGTCATGAATACAAATAAGAGAGTTAACTTAAAACCAATAAATGATATTTTTGGTATAGCTTTTGTTTTGCCAGCGAAGCGCAGAAATACTAGATAAGGAATTAGTGAAATGACGAAAAATGGACTAGGATCAATTCGTGCAATTGACTCAAGACTAAGAATTGAAATATTCATTGGTTTGGTTGTGATGACTCAGATCTAAATAAGTACCAAGCAGCAAATGCAAGACATATATTTCCTACAGTTGTAAGAGCTGCCTGTAGTACAACTAATCCTTTTAATTCAATACTGTTGTCAAATATATGCCAGGTTATTGCGGCCATAGCACTAGCTAGATTTGGCAACATTGCTAATGCAAAATAACCCAAAGCCTTGTTATTGGATATTGATGAAATATAGTCAATTATTATTATGGCAATGCTCCATTCAAATAGAGTTGCAATGTGTATAAACCATGTTCCCAAGGAAAGTTCATGCATATATTTTCTTTTGTTTAATAAGCTCTTCTAAAACTTCTTGAGCATGTCCTATGGGTCTTACTCCTATCCATTTATGTACAACTATACCCTCTGGATTTATCAAAAAGGTATTTCTTTTTGAATAGGGATCCATCCATGAATCATATGATTTACTTATCTGTCCTGTTGTATCTGAAAGTAGAGTGTATCCAAGTTTTGTGGAGGTACAAAATGATTCATGTTCTTCTTCATTGTCAGCAGAGATTCCAACTACGGATGAATTAAGTTTTTTAAACTTAGAAAGATTTTCTTGAAATGCTTTGGCTTGTAATGTACAACCACTTGAGAAATCCTTAGGATAAAAATATAAAATTAACCATTTACCTGAAAAATCGTCTAGAGACCATTGCTTTTGATTCGGTTTGTTTTTATTGAAACCATTTAATAAAAATACTGGTGCTTTTTGACCAAGACTAACTGCATTTATACTTGCAAATAATCTTGAAGGTTTAACAAATAAGATACTAGGAAATAAGAATAAAGATTTTATAAATTGTCTTCTTTTCATTTGATTAATAAATCAAATTTAAAATTTGTTTAAATCTACCCCTAAAGATTTGGCATACTTTCCTAATCCCTTCTTCTGAATAGTTTTTAGTGCTCTTGTCGTTACTCTTATATTTATCCATTTGTTTTCTTCTTCCCACCATAATCTACGTTGTTGCAAATTTGCTTGCTGCAATTTTTTGGTTCTAATATGGGAATGGCTAACTGACATTCCGTTGTTAGCTCTCGTGCCTGTAAGTTGGCAAACTCTAGACATTTTTTTAACTTAATCGTTTTTCTATTCTATCAAATGAGGTTAAGATTAAACGAATTTTTGCATTAATTTCCCTAACACCTCAGCATTCCTAGTTTGAAAAGCTGCGATATCTTTGTTTTCGAGACCTCCAATTGACAGTTTTGCCATTTCATAAACATGGATAGCGATGTCACTAGCTAATTGACCTTCCTCTGACTTGCTAGACGCTTCAATAACTATTGGATTTGAATTTAACTTTAGTAATCCTTGAATAAGTGGATGGTTTGAATTGACTATTAAATTATGATATTCAGGTAGACCAGGAAGTTTCTGTTCCATCAATGCTGTTATATCATTAATTCTTCTCATTTGTTCTGGTAATAATATTAATGAAGGTGGAGAATTTTCACCTTTAAGACTTTGCACTTGTACGGTCACTTTTTCATTGTTTAGAGCTGAACTAATCATCTTTTTAAGAGTTTCTGACTTTGTATTTCCATCTTTATCGGCGATTTCAGGCGAATCATCTTTAATACTTTCATCAAGTTCGGAGTCTACTCTGACAAAATTTATTTCTTTGTTTTTTTCTTCTAACCAAGGAATAAATTGGGTATCAATTACAGTATCAAGTTTTAATACTTCTTTGCCTTGCGAAGTCCACATATTGAGTGCTGTTGATTGAGAAACTTCGTCTGTTGAATATAAAACCTTTTTATTCTCATCAGTTAGCCTGCCCTTATAACCATCAAGGGTGGTAAAAGTCTTTGAACCTGATTTTATTAGTTCATTAGTGTCTTCATTCTCTTCTGAAGTTTCTTTTGTTGTTGAATATAAGATTATGTCTTTTATTTGTTCGGCAAATTTTTCATCTTCCATAGCTCCTATTTTTATAAAAGGTGATATGGAGTCCCAAATATCAGCATAAAATTGGGTTTCATCTTTCTTTAAAGTTTTAAGCTTATCGGCTAACTTTTTTGCAATAAAGTTACCAATAGACTTAACCCTTCTGTCTGATTGTAATGCGCTTCTGCTTACATTTAAGGGTATGTCTGGTGAATCTATTACTCCTCTCAAAGGTAATAAATATCTAGGAACAATTTCTTTAATTGAATCACTAACAAATACCTGATTACAAAAAAGTTTTATTTCACCACTTTCCCAATCGGCTCTTCCACTTATCTTTGGAAAATATAATATCCCTTGAAGATTATAGGGGTAGTCCGTGTTTAGGTGAACCCATAAAAGAGGATCGCCTTGAAAAGGATAGAGATATTTATAGAGTTCAATATAATCTTCGTCTTTTAGAGTTTGTTTACTTTCTCTCCATGGTGGATTCATTTTATTAATAACTTCTTCTTCTAGCAAGATTTCAATAGGCATGAAATCACAATATTTTTTTATTAATGTTTTAATTCTACTTGGTTCAATATATTCAATTTCCTCTTCCATTAAATGTAAAATTATATCTGTACCAATATCTTCTTTATTTGATTCATCAAGTGAATATTGAGGTGAACCATTACATTTCCATTTAATAGCTTGTGAATCATTTTTTGCTGATTTAGTTATTATTTCAACTTCTTCTGCAACCATAAAGCTTGAATAAAAACCGAGTCCAAAATGACCTATAAATCCATCATCAGGTTGTTTGTATTTTTCAAGAAATTCTTCTGCACTTGAGAAAGCCACTTGATTAATATATTTCTTAATTTCATCACTAGTCATTCCTATTCCATTATCACTAATTGTTAATGTCTTTTGTTCTCTGTCAATTGCGATTTTTATTTTTTCATCTTCAGCTGCAACACAATCTCCTGCAAAGGCGGCCATTTTTCTTTTCTTGATTGCATCTACAGAGTTACTTATAAGCTCTCTAATGAATATTTCATGATCTGAGTAGACTGCTTTTTTTATTATTGGAAATATATTTTCGGTGTGAATAAGAATAGTTCCTTCTTCTTTAACAGGCATGACTTATCAAAATTTCTATCATCATAGCGAGACAAATTTCTATTTAGGCGTTAAAAGCAGAAGTATTATTGAATAAAGCGCAATAGTTTTCGAACCCTGACAATTATTAAAAAGATTTAGTTAATTTATATTAATCTATCCATTCAATCTTATTGCATCTATTGGCTTTCAAAAGTTGATTTGTTGCATCATTAGTCTTTAGAGGTTCATGTGAGATTACAGAAATAATTCCTTTGTTGTGCCATTCCTTTTGTTGTTTTAATGCTTTATACAAACTTGCACTTTGCTTGTATGCTATTAATACTTTTTCATTAGTACATTTCATTTCCTCGCTTGAGGTTACTAATTCTCTGATTTTATCAATGCTAATACTAAATCCAATCCCGTAGCAATTATCATTGCGAGAACTAAATTTCTTTACCAAATCATCATATCTACCGCCTTTAGCAATAATAACAGGAGCACTTGGCGATAATGAGACAAGTGAAAAGGTTAAACCGCTATATAATTTATATTTAGT
Source organism: Prochlorococcus sp. AG-402-A08 (assembly GCA_003279585.1). GTDB lineage: Bacteria > Cyanobacteriota > Cyanobacteriia > PCC-6307 > Cyanobiaceae > Prochlorococcus_B. The sequence goes on from QCHH01000001.1 coordinate 283,358, forward strand.
CCCTAATGTAGGGTCTAATTGCACTTCTATCCCCTTCTCTTTAGCCAATGGTTCAATAATAGTAAATAATTCCTTTAGGTTCTCAATGTAAGAATTCGATCCATAGATATTTTTTAGATCGGTTAATATTTTTTCTGGTTTTCCTCTCATATTTAATATCTTTTTTATAAACATTCTTTGCTCATCTTTTACATCTAGTTTACTCAATGCTATGTAATCAAGATCGCAGAGAATATTCTTTATTTGGTCTATTCTTGTTGAATCAAATGAGGTTAAAATAAGTTCCATTAGATATGTATTACCAATAAGCAATGTCATTTTATATCCCTGATCAATTTCAATTATTTTTAATGATTCAATCAGTAGAGATAGAAGTTCTATTTCTGCATTAATAGCTTTAGTTCCTATCAATTCTACTCCGCTTTGGAATGACTCCTCGATATCAATACCACCATCAATGCTTTGATTGCATTTAAATGAAGTACCTGTAGACCAGAAACGAAGTGGCCTTTCGTATTCATTGAATCTAGTTGAAGCGGCACGAACAATTGACGCTGTTATTTCAGGTCTTAATCCAAGTGGTTCATCAGAAACGATTTTTAGTATTTCATTGTTCGAAATTCCACCAGCTGCCATAAGTGTGTCTAGACGTTCAATATGAGGCGGTGATATTCGCTCATATCCCCATAGTTGATATAAAGATGAAAGTTTTGATGCAATGAGATGGTTCTTTCTTACTTGCTGAGGATTTAAGTCGCGCGCACCCGAGGCAGGTTGCAATGTCATTATTTGAATCTTTTTATTTCTTAAGGATCACATAAATTGGGACTATTTTCCACCATAAGAGTTAGGAGTTAATGGTCTAATTCTTTCGAATTCTTTTTTGAGTTCATTTTGTATCTTTGGATTACAAGCAAGAATTCTGCCGGTATTAAGATCAAAATCTCCGGAAGGATAGTTGGTTACTATTCCACCTGCCATTTCAACTAGTGGTACTCCTGCTGCCATATCCCATTTCGCAAGACCACGTTCCCAAAAACCATCCACTTTGCCAGATGCTACAAATGCTAGATCTACTGCGGCTGCTCCTCCCCTCCTGACGCCATGGGTACGATGAGTAAGCCAACAAAATTCTGAATAATTATTATCTAATACTTCTCGTCTGTCATATGCGAAACCAGTAACTAAGAGTGAATCGGATAAGGAATTTGTATTCGTGACTTTTATCGTTTCGCCGTTACAAAATGATCCATGCTCTGGAGAGGCGTAATAAATTTCATTTAAAGAAGGTACTGATATTGCACCCAAAATTGGATTGTTATTCCAAATTAAACCTATTGAAGTTGCAAAAAATGGATATCCATGTGCATAATTTGTTGTTCCATCAAGTGGGTCTATACACCATTTTAATTCTCCATCTTTTAACTTATATCCACTTTCTTCAGCAAGAATAGAAATATTAGGAGTCTCGTTTTCTAAATAATCTATTATTATTTTTTCACATTCTATATCTGCATTAGTAACAAGATCTCCAGCAGTTCCCTTGCAATTTATCGTTTTAATCCTTCCATAATTATTCATTAGCGATGCACCACCTCTTTCTGCAGCCTGCTTGGCAATATCTAATAATTTATTAAGTTCATCTTTAGTTAGACCTGCATTTAAGGCTGCAGTTTTACAGGAAGGTATAATCATAACTATAGTTTTTATTTATATTAATGTACTACTATTGGATGACTCTATTTATCTTTAAATCAATTTATTTTAATTAAATAATTAATTATTACTAGGACCTTGTATAGCATAAAAATAGTTAATAAATAAATCCAAAATTTTAATTTTTAACAATAGCTCTATTTTGGTATATATTTAAATCAAGCAACTGAAAAAGTTCTTCGTTGCTGAATTTAAGGAGAGGTGGCCGAGTGGTTGAAGGCGCAGCACTGGAAATGCTGTATAGGGGCAACCCTATCGAGGGTTCGAATCCCTCTCTCTCCGTTACTTAAGATTGCTTTAAAATTACAACTCTTTAGTGATTAACCAAATTTTCCAGAGATATAGTCTTGAGTTGATTTTTGTTTTGGTGAATTGAACATGTTTTTAGTTTTATCATACTCAACTAAAAATCCAATTTTTCCACCTAAATCCTTATCTTTTTTCTCTGTATTGAAAAAAGCTGTGTAATCACTGACTCTATTGGCTTGTTGCATATTGTGCGTAACAATAATGATTGTAAAATTCTTCTTTAATTCATGAATTGTCTCTTCAATTTTTAATGTAGATAATGGATCAAGTGCTGAGCATGGCTCATCCATTAAGATCACATCAGGTTCAATAGCAATTGTCCTTGCTATGCATAATCTTTGTTGTTGACCACCAGATAATGAATAACCACTTTCGTTTAATTTATCCTTGCACTCATCCCAAACAGCTGCCTTCCTAAGAGATTCTTCTACTAGTTGATCCATATTACCTTTATATCCATTAACTCTTGCACCAAAGGCAATATTTTCGTAAATACTTTTTGGGAAAGGATTAGGTTGTTGAAAAACCATTCCAATTCTCCTTCTAACTTCAACTGGATCTATATCCTCTGCATATATATCGGTCCCTTCAAAAATAACACTGCCTGATAATTTGCAACCTTCTATTAAATCGTTCATTCGGTTGATTGCTCTAATGACGGTTGATTTACCGCATCCTGATGGACCTATAAAAGATGTAACTTTATTCTTTTCAATTTCACAAAACACATTTTTAACTGCAACTGAATTGCCATATGTAATTGATACATTATCTAATGAGACTGAAGATGTAGATTTTATATTCTTTTTATTCATTAGCTTATTTTAATATTAGTTTTGCTCATTATTATACTTTATTTTTTGAAAAAGCACCAAGTGAGCCTATCCATCTTGAAAGGATATTAAGAGTTAAAAGTACAACAACTAATATAAATGATGCTGCCCATGCTAGTTGGTTTTGAGCTTCATATGGTTCAAGAGCGAAATTGTAAATTAAGACTGACAATGAACCCATTTCATAAAAAAGATCATCAAAACTTGTAATGTAGTAACGTGAGAAAAGAGCTGTAAATATTAAGGGAGCTGTTTCTCCTGCTGCCCTAGCGAGTGCTAATAATACGCCTGTAGAAATAGAACTAAATGCAGCTGGTAATGTGATATTAGTTATCATTGTGAATTTTGAGGCACCAACTCCAAATGCAGCTCTTCTCATGTCATTTGGAACTAATTTTAGTGCTTCATCAGTAGTTTTAATTATTGTTGGAAGCATTAAAATTGACAGTGATATTCCGCCTGCAATACCGCTGAACATTGATCCAAATAATATTTTGGTAGAGACAATAATTGCATATATAAATACACCAGCAATTATAGAAGGAACGCCTGCGAGTACATTTGAACCAAACCTTATAAATTTTGCAAACTTTCCTGATTTTGAATATTCTGCAAGATATATTCCACCTCCAACACCAACAGGTATTGATATTATTGAAGCAATAGATGCCATTATAAAAGTACCAGTTATTGCTGGACCTATTCCTCCAGCCGAGAGGAGATCATCTCCGGGTGGTTCGGGTTCAAGTATTAAGGTATCAAAGTTTATATAACTTCCACCTTTGATTAATACATAGCTTATGACTAATATTAAAGGAAGTACAGAAATGATGGCAAAAAGCGCAGAAATAATAGTTAAGGCTTTATTCCAAATATTTCTAGTTAGAGAGGGATTATAAGTTAGAGGTTTATGTGAATTGTAATTCATTTATTGATATTTTAAGCTTAATTTTTTTACAATCAACTGGGCAAATACATTAACCAATAAGGTTAATATCATTAGGATTAATGCTGCATACATTAGAGAAGATACTTGGCTCCCATCTGCTTCACCAAATTGATTTGCAAGCATGGATGAAATTGTATATGAAGGAGCAAATATTGACCAACTAAAGTTATTTGAATTGCCAATAATCATAGTAACTGCCATTGTCTCACCCATAGCTCTTCCTAGAGCAAGTAAAACTCCTCCAGTTATCCCAGAAATTGCTGCTGGAATAATAACTTTAAAGATAGTAGTCCATCTTGACGCTCCAATTCCATAGGCAGCTTGCCTAAGTTTAGATGGAACTTGTTTTAGAGAATCTTTTGAAACCGATGTAATTATAGGTAATATCATTACCACAAGTATTAATATTGCTGGCATCATTCCAGCGCCCAAAGGTTGGGTGCTGAAAAATGGTATAAATCCAAATACTTCGTAGATTATGTTCAAAAATGGTCTAATAAAAGGTTCCATAATAAATACTGCCCATAGTCCTAAAACTACTGATGGAATAGCAGCTAAAAGCTCAACCATTATTCCAATTGTATTTCTTATATATTCGGGAATTATATTTTCAGTTATAAATATTGCGGTGCCGACGCCCAATGGAATGGCAATTAATAATGAAGCAATCGATGTAAAAAGGGTTCCATAAATAGCTGTGAATGCACCATACTCATCTGTAACTGGATTCCATGCTGAACTAAATAGAAACCTCAGTCCATATCTTGAAATCGATTCAGTAGATTCATAGTAAATGACTGCAAATATCGAAAAAAGAACTACGGCTACCATTGAAGCCATAGCAACAACAAAATTTTTAAAGCCTATATCCACCAACTTATCTGAAGTTGGTCTTCTTCTTAGTAAAAATTTCGATGTAGTTGCTTTGTCCACGCGCTAAAGCATTTACCTTATGAATCTAGATCTAATCTCAAATTTTTCACTAAGGTAGGGTTAATGATTGGCTTTAAGTGTTGAAGGGTACATAATAAGTATTGAATACGCTTAGATGCTAGTTACTGTGGGGCTTAAATAAGTATTGCCATGGGGAGAATAGTTGGCATTGACTTGGGAACCACTAATTCCGTTGTGGCGGTGTTGGAGGCTGGTAGGCCTGTTGTAATTTCTAGTGCTGAAGGTGCTAGAACTACTCCATCAGTTGTTGGATTTACTAAGGAATCTGAATTGTTAGTGGGTCAACTAGCTAGAAGGCAATTAGTTCTTAATCCTAAGAATACTTTTTCAAATTTAAAAAGGTTTGTTGGTAGAGCATGGGATGAGCTTGAAGAAACAAGCCTCTCTGTACCTTATAGCGTTCGCTCAAATGATCAGGGAAATGTTCGAATCACTTCTCCAATAACAAAAAGAGAATATGCCCCCGAGGAATTGATCGGAAATATTATTAGAAAGTTAATAGATGATGCTGAAACCTATTTAGGAGAAAATGTTGATTCTGCTGTAATCACAGTTCCAGCTTATTTCAACGATTCACAAAGACAAGCGACTCGTGATGCTGCGATTTTGGCAGGTATCTCTGTTGAAAGGATTCTGAATGAGCCTACTTCAGCTGCTCTTGCTTATGGATTTGATAAAAGTTCTTCTAGGAGAGTATTGGTCTTTGATTTAGGTGGAGGAACCTTTGATGTTTCTTTAATGTCAATTTCCAATGGTGTTTTTGATGTAAAGGCAACCTCAGGTGATACTCAATTGGGAGGTAACGATTTTGATCAAAAAATTGTTGACTGGCTAGCTGACGCTTTTTTAAAAAAAAATAAAATAGACCTTAGAAGAGACAGGCAATCTTTACAAAGACTTACCGAAGCGGCAGAGAAAGCTAAACAAGAACTTTCTGGTGTTCAAACTACTCCAATATCACTTCCTTTTATTTCTACAGGCAAAGATGGACCATTACACATAGAGACCACTATTAGTAGAAAAATGTACGAGAGTCTTTGCAGTGATCTTTTAGATAGATTATTTGATCCTGTTAATACTGTCATTGATGATTCAGGTTGGAATCCTGCTGAAATTGATGAAGTTGTTTTAGTTGGTGGTAGTACTCGTATGCCAATGGTAAAACAGTTAGTTAAAACATTGGTTCCAAATCCACCTTGTCAATCAGTTAACCCTGATGAAGTAGTAGCTATTGGGGCCGCTATTCAAGGTGGGATTCTCTCTGGAGAGTTGAGAGACCTTTTATTGAATGATGTCACCCCTCTTTCTTTAGGACTTGAAACTGTTGGGGGTTTAATGAAAGTATTAATTCCTCGAAATACCTCTATACCAGTAAGACAATCAGATGTTTTTAGTACATCAGCTTCCAACCAATCATCAGTAGAAATTCATATTTGGCAAGGCGAGAGGCAGATGGCGTCGGACAACAAATCACTGGGTAAATTCAGATTATCTGGTATTCCCCCTGCTCCAAGAGGTGTTCCGCAAGTTCAGGTGGCTTTTGATATTGATGCTAATGGTTTGTTAGAAGTAAGTGCTACTGATAGAACTACTGGAAGAAAACAGTCTGTAAGTGTTACTGGTGGTTCAAATTTGAATCAAAATGAAGTTAACAAATTGATTGAGGAGTCGAAAATAAAAGCATCTGAAGATAGAAAAAAACGTGCTTCTATCGATCAGAAAAATAATGCTTTAACACTTGTTGCGCAAGCTGAGAGGCGACTAAGAGATGCTTCACTGGAGTTAGGTCCTTATGGTGCAGAAAGACAACAAAGATCTGTAGAAGTTGCGATGAGAGACGTTGAAGATTTGCTTCAAGATAACGATTTGCAAGAACTTGAATATGCAGTCGGATCTCTCCAAGAAGCTTTATTTGGTTTGAATCGTCGCTTATCAGCAGAGAGAAAAACAGACTCTAATCCCATACAAGGGATAAAAAATACTTTTGGATCTTTAAAGGACGAATTATTTTCAGATGATTACTGGGATGATGACCCTTGGGATTATTCACAGAGAGGGCAAAACAGAAATGGTGATAATAATTATGGGAGAAGGGATGTAGATCCTTGGGATAATGACTACTACCGTTGACCCTAACTATTGGTCTCTATTAGGAGTCTCCCCAGAATGTGACTCTAATGAACTTAAATCCGCCTTTAGGAAAGAGGCAAGAAAGTGGCATCCTGATTTAAATAAAAATGATGTCAATGCTGAAGAAAGATTTAAATTAATTAATGAAGCTTATGCGATACTTAGTGACCCTAAGAAGAGAAGAGAATGGGAGAAACAAAATGAAAAACACAGAGACATTTTTGATAATAGATTTCCAACTTATGAGGAGTATTTAGAGGTTGTTTTAGGAATAAATACAAATTTAAAAAGTGAAATTTATGATAGTGATGATCAATATTCTGAATCTTCTGAAGACGAATATGAAAACTTTGAAGGTACGAAATTTAATGAATATATTCCTACAACAAGTGAACCAACGCCACCACCAACCCTAATTTATGAAGATCAAGAATCAATTGTAGAAATCTCACCAGAGCAAGCTCTTTATGGTTCTTCTGTTGAAATCCAATTGCAAGACGGGACTCTTGTCGAAGTTTTAACACCCCCCTTCGCAGGGGATGGCTGGAGATTGCGAATAGAAGGAGCTGCAATTGGTTGTCGAGATCATTTTGTTCAATTAAAAGTACAAACCGATGATGGCTTAAGAATTGATGGCTTAAGAGTTATGTATCGTCTCGAATTATTTCCACATGATGCTTTATTAGGCTGCGCTGTTGAGATCCCAACTCTAAATGGATTGGTTACATTACAAGTACCTCCTAATTCTTCAACAGGTAGGTTGTTAAGACTTAGAGGACGTGGATTGGAATTCGAAGAATATCGTGGTGATCAGATTGTTGAAATAATTATTGTGTTACCAGATAATTTAAGTGATTCTGAAATTGCATTATACCAACGACTAAATGAAATATCTATGGAGAATTATTAGAAAAATATTGTTTATTCACTTTATAGATTTATAATTAAATTGATTATTTGTTTCCTATGTTAGTTCATGTCCTTTTGTATGAAGCGGGGACTGAAAGTGAAGGCATACATTCCCTTGAACTTAAGGGCTCTACAGTAATACTCATGTTTGAAGATAGGGACGATGCTGAAAGATATTGTGGTCTTTTAGAAGCTCAAGACTTTCCAATGCCATCCGTTGAAGAGTTGACGAGGCTAGATATTGAAGCTTTTTGTGTTGAAGCTGGTTATGAAGCTCGCTATGTTGAAAAAGGTTTTATTCCAAGTACAGATGAAGAACGGCTTATGATATCTCCCCCCCTTTCAAACTTAGAAGTAGGAAATTGGCATAATCATACTAATTTAAATGAACAAACATCCTCTAATGATCAACTTGAAGATATAAAAAAACGCTTAGAAAAACTTTTATGATTAACTTAAAAAATAACTTAAATAATTATAATCATAAAATACTAACTGAGCAGATTAATATTACATCAAATGAATTAGATACTAAATCGACGAATGAAATTGTTAATATTTTTTCTGAAGCTGATAAAGAACCTCAAAAAGCTGTTGAAAAAGCTATTCCAGAAATAATTAATGCTATTGATGAAATCACAACAAGACTTAAATCAAATGGCAAATTATTTTATATCGGTACTGGTACATCTGGCAGATTAGGAGTACTTGATGCATCTGAGTGCCCTCCTACTTTTTGTACTAATCCAGATTTGGTTCAGGGAATAATTGCAGGAGGTATATCATCACTAACAAGAAGTTCTGAATCTCTTGAGGATTTATCTGATATTGCTATTGCTGATCTTAAAGGTAGAAAATTCTCAAATAGAGATGTCTTAATAGGTATAACAGCTAGTGGAAGAACTCCATATGTGGTCGGTGCATTAAACTATTCAAAAAGTATAAAAGCATTAACTATTTCTATTTCTTCAGTTCCAGAAATAGATTCAACTTTAGATAATGACATCGATATTAGGCTTATTACAGGACCAGAGATACTCGCAGGCTCAACAAGATTAAAAGCTGGAACAGCTACAAAAATGGCTTTAAATATAATTTCTACATCTGTGATGATTAAATTAGGTAAGGTTTATGGCAATAGAATGATTGATTTATCAGTAAGCAATGATAAATTAATGAATAGAGCAATTGGAATTTTAAATGATATTGGTTCTGTTGATAAGGACACTGCTGTTCAACTCTTAAAGAAGACAAATGGATCCGTAAAATTATCTTTATTAATCGCTTTGTCAGGTTTGGATGTTGTTGACGCCAAGCAATTACTTGATGAGTCTAGGGGTAACTTAAGAGCCGCACTAGTTAATGTTAAAGATCATTGAATTATGTTAAATCAATTTAATGATGCTCATAATATACTTTCTGCATTCAATTTAAAAACAGTTATTATTAAAAAAATTATTTTAAGCTATGTCTAAAGTATTGATGAAAACAGATAAAGGCCAATTGAAAATTGACCTTTTTGATAATGATGCACCCAAAACAGTGGAAAACTTTTTGAAGCTTGTTAAAGAGGGCTTTTATGATGGTCTTTCTTTCCACAGAGTAATCAATGGTTTTATGGCTCAAGGCGGATGTCCTAATTCAAGGGAGGGATCAAAAGGGATTCCTGGAACTGGAGGCCCTGGATATTCCATTAATTGTGAAATTAATTCAAACAAACATGTTGCTGGTTCTCTTTCTATGGCCCACGCAGGAAAGGATACTGGCGGTAGCCAATTCTTTTTAGTTCATGCTCCACAACCCCATTTGGATGGTGTACATACAGTCTTTGGTAAAACTGATGACATGTCAATTCTTCTATCTATTACTAATGGTACTAAAATTAATAGTGTAAGCCTAGTAAAATAGAATTAAATTTATTATTTTATTTTATAATTAACTCCATTCAATAGTACTTGTTTTATCTTTCAAATCCCAATCAAATAATGGCGAGTTTTCAAAATTTGAAAGTTCGCTAATTTCTTTCTTTTCAATTAATATATTTTGAGAAGGATGTAAAAGTCTGTCATAATTATCAGTCTTAATTATTCCAATTCTTTCTGTATTTTTCCAATTACATAGTTCTTTAAGAAGAGACTCAAGTAACCGTTTATCTATTAAGTTTCCTTCTAAATGGGTTTTAATATCTCTATGTCTAACATTCCATATAAATAATGGGTTTTCACAAAGAGCTATCAACCTTTTAGCGTTTTGGATAGAAATATTTAAAAAATGATTTTCTGACCATTTATTTGCTTTGTCTTCAAAATGTTTTAATTCGTTATTATTAACTTTTCCATCCCAATAGACAACAATGTTTTGTCTTTCATTGATTAAATTTGTCTTCATATTATTACCAATTAAATGTCCAAGTTTTTCTCTTTTTACTTGAAGATAAGCTGCATTATGATCTCCAGGGCAAATGACTAGTGGGACTCTGGATTCAACCTGAAGTCCATATCCACCAAGACCTGCTATTTTTCGTGGATTATTGGTTAATAATTTAAGTCTGTTTATTCTTAAATCTGTCAATATTTGTGCACCTACTCCATAATTTCTTAGGTCTGCGGGAAAACCTAACTTTTCATTAGCTTCAACCGTATCTAATCCTCCATCCTGAAGGTTATAGGCTTTTAATTTGTTAACTAAACCTATACCTCTTCCCTCCTGCCTGAGGTATACGACAACTCCTTCCCCTTCTTCAGAAATTCTAGATAAGGCAGCTTCTAATTGAGGTCTACAATCGCACCTTAATGATCCGAATGCATCTCCAGTTAGACACTCTGAGTGCATTCGAACCAATACTGGTTCTTTTAAATTGTCTGGATCTCCTTTTATTATTGCGACATGTTCTGATCCATCCAATTCGTTCTTATAACCAATTGCTTTGAAATCACCAAATAGGCTAGGCAACTTTGCTATTGCTTGTCTATATACAAAGCGCTCATTTTCAAGTCTGTAATGAATTAAATCTGCAATACTTATTAACTTTAAATTTCTTTCCTTCGCATATTTTTTCAATTCCGGCAGTCTGGCCATTGAGCCATCCATATTTTGGATTTCACAGATAACGCCTGCAGGAGATAGACCAGCTAACAATGATAAATCTACTGCTGCTTCAGTATGCCCAGCTCTTTTTAATACTCCACCTATTTTTGCTCTTAATGGAAAAATATGACCAGGTCTTCTCAGATCTATTGGTTTTGTTTGACTATTAAGAGCCACTTGGATCGTTTTAGCTCTATCGTCAGCGGAAATACCAGTTGATACGCCAAATTCAGGCCCTGCATCGATGCTTACAGTGAAGGCTGTTTGGTTTGAATCGGTATTTCTGTCCACCATTAAAGGTAGATCTAATTGGTCTAAGCGTTCCCCTTGCATTGCTAGACATATCAAACCCCTAGCTTCAGTTGCCATAAAATTTATTTGCTGAGGTGTCGCAAATTGAGCAGCACAGATTAAATCTCCTTCATTTTCTCTCTTTTCATCATCAACTACAACAACACATTCACCGTTTCTAATAGCAGCAAGAGCATCCGCTATATCATCAAATTCAATTTCATAACAATCTTCTGATTTCAACTTATTCCTCGTGTTTGTGGTGAAATGGTTCTTTGCTAATTATTCTCAAATGAATATCTCATCATTCTACGAAATAACCTTGATGTTATGGCAACTAGTACATCTAAAGCTGGCAGGATCGCAATTATTGGAGCATCTGGATATGGAGGACTTCAACTCGTTAAGTTGATTAATGAGCATCCAATTTTTAAGATTTCAACTTTAAATGGAGAGAGATCGGTAGGTAAAAGCTGGAATGAAATAAATCCTTTTATGAAACTTTTTGGGGATAAAGAGATAACTAAAAGCAATATTGATGACATTGCTAAAAATTCTGATTATGCAATATTGAGTTTGCCAAATGGCTTATCATCACAATTAACCCCTTTATTATTAGAAAAAGATATTAAAGTCGTTGATTTATCAGCTGATTATAGATTTAAATCATTAGATAAATGGAAGGAAGTGTATTCCAAAGAAGCCGCAAAATATCCAAGATATGACTACGACCTATGTCAAGAGGCTATTTATGGCTTTTCAGAAGAATTTAGTAATGAAATCTCAAAGTCTAGATTAATTGCTTGTCCAGGTTGCTACCCAACCTCATCTCTTAGTGTACTTATTCCATTCTTAAAACAGGGATTAATAGAAAGTGAAGGAATTATTATTGATGCAAAATCTGGTACATCTGGCGGCGGGAGAAATCCAAGTGAACAACTTTTGCTGTCTGAATGCGCTGAATCTATTAAGCCTTATGGAGTTATTGGACATAGGCATACTGCAGAGATAGAAAGGATCGCAAGTCACTTTGCTGGTCATGAGGTCAATTTGCAATTTACTCCTCATTTAGTGCCAATGGTTAGGGGGATATTATCGACTGTTTATGCACGTTTAAGAGATCCTGGTTTAACAGCAGAGGACTGCAAAATTGTTATTGAAGCTTTTTATAAAAATCAACCATTTATTGATATCTTGCCTGTGGGTACTTATCCAGCTACTAAATGGGTTAAAAATACTAATAAAGTTATGATTTCAGTTGAAGTTGATAAACGTAATGGAAGAATAGTCTTAATGAGTGTTATTGATAATCTTCTAAAAGGTCAAGCAGGTCAAGCCATACAAAATATAAATATTATGCACGGATTGGAATCAGATATTGGTCTTCCTAAGATTACTTATTATCCTTGAAGCTAGTTCTTATCTTTTTTGCTACTTTTGCTATCGCTAAAGGTAAAATTATATGTTCCATGTCTTGAATTCTTTTTTTTAAAGTCTCTTTACTATCTTGTTCTTTAATGGGGACTGCTGCTTGAATAATTATTGAGCCAGAGTCAACTTCCTTTTGCACATAGTGAACTGTGCATCCAGTAATAGTTACCCTATTTTCTATTGCCTGCTGTATTGCATCTATGCCTTTAAAAGATGGTAAAAGTGATGGATGTATATTTATTAATCGGTTTTTAAACCTATTAATTATTTCTTCACCAACAATTCTCATCCATCCTGCCATAACAACTAGCTCTACGGTTAATTCTTCGAGTTTTTTCATAACTAACTTATCGTGGTCTAATCTTGAATTACAATCTCTATGATTAATAATTACATATGGTATATCGTTCTCTATTGCCTTTTTTATTGCTAAGCAATTCGGATTATTCACAATTAATATAGAAATTTCGGCATTAAGTTGTTTGTTTTGAATAGATTTAATAATGTGTTCGAAATTCGATCCATTGCCTGAGGCAAGAATGCCTAATCTGATTTTTGGCTCAAATAAAACCTTTTCTGAGTCATAAGGACTTATTAGACTCTGCCCACTTAGACTATTAAATAAAGTTTTCTCTATATATTCTTTATTTTCCTTTCGCATCAATTAATGATTATTTTTATTAAATATATGACCTTTCGAAGAAATTACAATATCAAAATATTAAGACATATTTAAAGGTAATAAAGAATTAAATTATAATTAAAAAAAATCCAGATTTATATAATAATAATTATGAAGCTTATTAACATTCCTATTTGTCAATTACTAAACATTCGCGATATGAAAACAATTCTTGACTAATATAAATTAAATTTATGTTTAACGGCTCTCATTTGAGAATAGCTGCTAACTGAACTCATTAAGGAGTATTCTTTTATCAATAATGGCAATAACTGACATCTTCCAGATGAATAACAATGATAAATGGAAAAGGTACTGCGACCTTTTATTTAAAGATGATTCATTAGGATTTTGGTTAGATATAAGCAGGATGGATGTTGAGAAAAACGATTTCGAAAACTTTAAGGACATTTATGCTAAAGCTTTTGAATCAATAGCTAGTCTCGAGGATGGATCGATTGCAAATATTGACGAAAAAAGGCAGGTAGGTCATTATTGGCTTCGAAATCCAAAAATTGCCCCAAGTCAGGAAATTTCAGATTCTATTTCCAAGGAAATTCAAGATATATCAAAGTTTGGTGCATCAATATTAAATGGTGAAATTACTAACAGCCATGGGAAAAAATATACAGATGTTTTTTGGATAGGTATCGGTGGTAGTGGCTTAGGTCCCTTACTCATTAAAGAGTCATTCAAGAGAGAGTCAATCGGACTAAATCTACATTTTTTAGACAATGTCGATCCTGAGGGGATTTCTCATAAATTGAATTCCATTCTTCCTAATATTGAATCAACTTTGTTTGTTGTTGTTAGTAAATCAGGAGGTACTCCGGAACCTCTGATCGGAATGGAGCAAGCCATGAAGTTTGTATGTGATAACAATCAGAACTGGTCATCTCGAGCGATAGCAATTACATCAAAAGGGAGTAAGTTAGATAATTTAGCAGTTGATGAAAATTGGTTAGATGTTTTTGATTTACCTGATTGGGTTGGAGGACGGACAAGTATTACTGGCGCTGTTGGATTATTACCTGCTGTTCTAATTGGCGCTGACATAAACAAGTTTTTAGATGGAGCATCTCAAATGGATGTACTAACAAGAGTAAAAGACATTAAAAATAATCCAGCAGCACTTTTATCCCTGGCTTGGTTCAAATCTGGAAATGGTAAAGGGTTAAGAGATATGGTTGTACTTCCCTATAGAGACAGATTAGAAGTTTTCAGTAGATATCTTCAACAACTTGTGATGGAATCCTTAGGCAAAAAGTTTGATAGGGATGAAAATCAAGTTAATCAAGGTATCGCAGTTTATGGAAATAAAGGTTCTACTGATCAGCATGCCTATGTTCAGCAATTAAGAGATGGTATTGATAACTTCTTTGTTAATTTCATTGAAATTCTTCACGATCCACCAGAGATAGTTGAGGTGAAAAACAAGAGACCAGGTGACTATTTGTCTGGGTTCTTACAAGGAACACGCTCAGCATTGACTGAAGGTGGAAGACAGAATTTGACAATTACATTTAGATCATTTGATGAATCAAGTCTTGGTGCTTTAATTGCTTTATTTGAGCGAGCAGTAAGTCTATATGCAGAATTGATTAATGTTAATGCTTACAATCAACCCGGAGTTGAAGCTGGAAAAAAAGCAGCAACAAATATAATTAATCTTCAAAAGGAAATTGAGAAACTTTTGGATGATGGAAAGCAAAGAACATTGAGTGAAATCAATGACGCTTTGTCTACTGATTCAACTGAGTCAATCTATTTAATTCTTAGAAAACTTTCAGAAAATTCTGATCGTTATTCAATGAATGGTAATCAATCAAATCCAGATCAATTAATTATTTCTAAAAATTGATTTCTAAATAACTATATTCACTAATTTATTTGGAACAATAATTATTCGTTTTTGTTCTTTTCCTTCTATCCATTTCTGAGCTGCCTCACTTTTAATAGCTATATCCTCTAATTGGTTGTTAGATAGATTTTTACTAGCATCTATTGATCCTCTAACTTTTCCATTAATTTGAATCATAAGTTTAAAAGTATCTTGTTCAATTGCCGCTTCATCGTATTTGGGCCATGACTGTAGATGAATACTTTGAGTATTTCCCATTTTCTTCCAAAGCTCCTCTGTAATATGAGGAGAAAATGGAGAAGTTATCTTAACTAATATTGAAATAACATTAGTTAGAGTTTCATTACTACAGTTATTAACTATTGAACCTAGTCCATTCACAGCTTTCATAAGTTCGGATATTGCTGTATTAAATTGAAGATTATCCAGATCATCAGTAATTTCTTTAATAGCAATATTAATTAGACGTAAAGCCTCATCATCTTTAGAATTTTCTTTTTCTATATTTAATATTGAATTACTCTTTGTAATTTCTAAAGTGTTAATAACAAATTTCCAGAGTCTCTGTATAAATCGATATTGCCCTTCAACATCTGAGTCATCCCATTCTAAATCTTTTTCAGGAGGAGCTTTAAAAAGAATAAACATTCTAGCTGTGTCTGCACCATATTTATCTATGACTAATGATGGGTCTACACCATTATATTTAGACTTTGACATCTTTTCATAAATAATATCAATATTTTCTCCAGTAATTGGATCTTTAGGATCATTAATATCTTTAATTTGATCTTTTGAAAAATATTTATTATTATTTGAATTTTTATAAGTAATAGCTTGAACCATTCCCTGAGTTAATAGTTTCTTAAAGGGTTCATCAATATTTAATAATCCGCAGCTTTTTAGAGCTTTGGTTAAAAATCGTGAATAAAGTAAATGAAGTATTGCATGCTCAATACCACCAACGTATTGTTTAACAGGAAGCCATTTATCTATTTCGCTTTTTATAAATGGATTTTGCTCATTTTCAGGGTTTATATATCTTAAAAAGTACCAAGATGAACACATAAAAGTGTCCATCGTATCAGTTTCTCTTTTTGCTTCATTTCCACATTTAGGACAACAAGTATTGATCCATTCTGATTTTGTGGTTAAAGGTGACTTTCCTTTACCAGTTAATTTAATATCAATAGGTAGAGAAACAGGTAGATCCTCATCTGGGACTCTTACTTGACCACACTTCTTACAATTAATTATCGGAATCGGGCAGCCCCAATATCTTTGTCTAGATATAAGCCAATCCCTTAATTTATACGTAATTTTTGGTTTTGCCCAATTAGAATTAGAACCTAACTCAAGTATTTTTGTTTTTGCAATATCAGATTCAATTCCATTGAATGTATCTGAATTGATCATGATTCCCTTATCTACGTACTCAGCATTTAAATAACTATCATCTTCATCACTATTGGGTCTTATGACATAATTAATTGGTAAATTATATGATTTAGCAAACTTATAATCTCTACTATCATGAGCTGGAACACCCATGACAGCTCCAGTTCCATATTCCATAATCACATAATCGCCAATCCAAATAGGTATCTCTTTATTATTTGCTGGATTAATTGCATTTACTCCTAAATACATTCCAAGTTTTTTTCTACTATCTGAATTACGTTCTAGATCACTTAACTTTTCTTGTGTATTCCTAAACTCAATTAATTGGTCAATATCTTTATCATTTATTAATTGATCAATTAATGGATGATTTGATGCTAAGACAAGATAACTTACTCCATAGACTGTATCTATTCTTGTGGTAAAAGCTGTTATTTTTTGGTTATGATTTTTGATATCAAATGTTATTTCTGCACCAATTGATTTACCAATCCAATTTTTTTGCATAACCCTGACTCTTTCTGGCCAGTCTTTGAGCTTAACTAAATCCTTATTTAGATCTTCGGCAAAACTAGTAATTCGAAGAAACCATTGGTTTAATTCCTTTTTCTCAACTTTTGCTCCAGATCTCCAAGATTTACCTTCAGCATCTACTTGTTCATTTGCAAGAACAGTTTGATCAATTGGATCCCAATTCACTGTTGCTTTTTTTTGATAAGCAAGATTATTTTTATGTAATTGATTAAATATATATTGAGTCCATTTGTAATAATCTTCTTTGCAAGTAGTAACTTCTTTAGCCCAATCTATTGATAATCCAAGTCGATCTAATTGATCTTTCATTTGTGAAATATTTTTATCTGTCCAGGTAGATGGAATTGTGTCTCTCTCTATTGCTGCATTTTCAGCCGGTAAACCGAAAGCATCCCATCCCATCGGATGAAGAACGTTATAACCTTGCATCCTTTTATATCTAGCGAGTACATCTGTAATGACATAATTCCTCACGTGCCCCATATGTAATGAACCGGAAGGGTATGGGAACATTGACAAGGCGTAAAAAGTATTGTCTTTGTTTACATCCGTATTTGTTCTATAGAGCCTTTTATTAGCCCACTCTTTTTGCCAATAAGCTTCTATATCACGAGGCTCGTAACGCTGGTCAATAATCTCTGAAGTAGTATTATTCAAGGAAGATCTCCTTCAGTAGTTGATTTGCCAATCAAATAATGTTCTCATAAATTGATGCCCAATACGCGATTATTACTGAAATTACAACCAAGAAAGCTTTATTTTCTACGAACATAGTTAAACAAACTTTAAATCATGAAAAATAATTTCTCAAAATATCAAGGACTTGGTAACGACTTTATTATCTTTGATGCTCGTGGGAATAACTTAGATAATTTGTTTACTGAAAATAAGGATAATTTTATTGAACATCTATGTAATAGAAATTTTGGCATCGGAGCTGATGGAATTATTCTTGTATTAGATTCCAATAATAAATGTTTTGTGAGAATGAAGATATTTAATTCTGATGGATCTGAACCAGAAATGTGTGGAAACGGTATAAGATGCTTGATTGCTTTTTTAAATGATAATTATGAAATTAAAGATAAGTCTGAGATCCGAATTGAAACTAAAGCTGGTCTGATTATTACCTCTATTGATGGTAATAATAATATCAAAGTAAATATGGGAGAACCTATCCTTTCTCCTGAAGATATACCTACTAAATTGGTAATGAATAATTTAACTATTCCCAATGGAAAGATTACAATAAATGATCAAACTTTAAATGTTTATGCTGCTAGTATGGGAAATCCTCATATGATCGTATTTGTTGATAAAATTGAAAATATACCATTTGAAGATTGGGGAAGATACCTTGAAAAACACAATACATTTCCCAATGATACCAATGTTCACTTTGTAGAATTAATTGATAAATCAAATATTAAAGTTAAAGTATGGGAGAGAGGATGTGGGCCTACACTGGCTTGTGGAACTGGAGCTTGTGCTTGTCTTGTAGTAACAGCTAATCTAGGCAAAACTTTAAATAAAGCTAATGTCTATTTACCAGGTGGAAAGTTAGAAATTGAATGGCCCAATCAAGCAGGTCCAGTTTTAATGCAGGGGCCTGCATTAAAAGTTTTTAGTGGAGAGATAGATATTTAATCACTCTTCTATATGAGAAATATTTATCTCGATGCATCAGCGACTACTCCGCCACATATTGATGTTATTAATAAATTACAGGATATACAATCTGAATGCTGGGGTAATCCATCAAGTATTCATAAAGTTGGGGTTATTGCAAGAGAAATTTTAGAAAGATCTAGATTATCAATAGCTAATAAATTAAAAGCTTCATCTGACGAAATATTTTTTACTTCTGGAGCAACCGAATCGAATTATCTTGCCCTTAAATCTGTATCTAAAAATCTTGATAAAGGAAGACTTGTTATAAGTAGCGTTGAACACCCTTCTATTAATTTAATAGCCAATCAATTGCGTAATGATGGCTGGGATATTAAATACTGGCCTGTAGATAATTATGGAATTATTGACTTAGATCTGTTGGATGAAATGTTATCTCATCCTACAAAAATTGTTTCGATAATCTGGGGGCAAAGTGAGATTGGGTCCATTCAGCCCATAAATCTTATAGGAATGGAATGTAAAAAACGAAATATACTTTTTCATACTGATGCGACTCAGGTCCTCCCTAGCGGTCTTTTTGATTGGAGTAATTTAAATGTTGATATGCTTAGTGCCTCTGCGCATAAACTTCAAGGCCCTAAAGGAATTGGATTATTAATGTTGCGAAATGGCGTTCGAGATTTATTGATAAATGATCCTTCCTATGGTTTTAAGAATGGCTCTATAAGATCTGGTACTGAGTCAGTTCCGCTTATTGCAGGTTTTTCGACAGCAATTGACCTGCTAAATGAATATATAGAAGTTAGTGCTAATGAAACTTTATTTCCTGAGAATAATGTTTCTAAAATGACTTCTATTTTAAAAAATAATCTAGTTAAGAATAAACAACTTACATTTACTGGTCATCCTAAAGAAAGATTACCGAATAATCTCTCATTTCTCTGTCATACAAAATCTATGGTTCCAATTAATGGTAGAGAAATTGTTCGATTATTGTCACAACATGGCGTCTATATAAGCAGTGGTAGTGCTTGCTCATCATCTAGTCAAGGACCCAATCCAATACTGGTAGCAATTAATATTGATAAACCACTCCAAGAATCTGGATTAAGAATAACTATTGGTCCATGGATTTCAAATGATGATATTAATTCAGTTTCAAATATAATATATGAATTATTGCAATCTTTAGAACTCAAAAAACATTGATCATCAAATTATGAATATCCTACCCTCAGATCTTAGAGAAGCTGAAACAAATGTATTTGAATCAATTCAAAGTTATTTTTTAAGTAATTCTGAACAATCTTTTCTTTCTATCAACTTTAAATTTGAAGGATTACGAATCAATCCAATAATTTTTCGTTTATCTAACAAACTAACTGAAATTAAATTAGATAATGTTTTATTATGGGCCGATGCTGGTGGTGCGGCTCTTGCTAAAAGAGATAACCCTGAATTGGCCAATAAGATTTTTACATTTAAGGAGTTTATTAATTCTACAGATTCGTTGAATTCTTTATTATTAGTATGTTCTCCTCAACCATATGATATTGAGATGTTTGAGCAAGTATGTTCTCATACTAATTCAACGGTAATTATGGTTAACGGTAAGTTGGAAGATCCAATAGTGGGAATCGGTAGTGTCGGTAGAGAAATGAGAAAAAGATTTGCTGAAAAATGGAAGGTACTTTACTTTGTACAACCATTATCTATGGGTGCATTATTGAAAAGATTTCCTAATGACTGGGAGCTTTTTAAATTAAACCCTGATGGATATTCTTTTGTTAAATCATTTGATAAACGTCCTGATGATGAAACTATAATCTTAAACTTATAATTCTATGAGTAAAAGACATTATTTATATATAGGCGTAATTTTATTATCTATAAATATATTAAATGGTAATTTATTTAAATTATATTCATATTTAAGACAAAGAGTTAATATTAATACTCTAGGTCTTGAAAAGTTTAATATATGTCAGCCTTTGCAAGAGGAACTTGAGGAGTATACCTATAACTTTAAATCTAATATTAGCATTAGTATTTTAGATGATTCTGGTGACTTTATTGCAGATATTAACGGTCAAATACCTAGGATTCCTGCATCTAATCAGAAGATCCTTTCTAGTGCTTTCTCTTTAGATATTCTAGGACCTTATTATACTCTTAATACATCTATTAAAGTGATAAATGATGGAAGCTTATATATAGATGCATCAGGTGATCCTGATTTTGATAAAAGTCATTTAGAAGAGTTAATTAGTGATCTTAATAATACTAATTATAATTTACGTTTAAAAACGCCAATAGTCGTTAGAAAAAGCAATCCAAAAAATTGGTGGCCTTCTAGCTGGTCTTATGCCGATAGAAATGAAGAATATGGGGCACCTATTACTAA
>QCHH01000002.1 GCA_003279585.1 Prochlorococcus sp. AG-402-A08
AATAGAAGTGAGTGAGTTAAAGCCCCCCCTGCATAAACTAGCGAAGCAATAATATGGACTATTGCTACTGAAGCAACATTCGCTCCAGTCCAAACGCCTGCATCATCAAATCCAATCCCAATTGATGCAAGATGAGCAAGAAAGATAGAACTTTGATGCCCCATGGCGATAGAAGGGTCAAACCTGGCTAACTCCCAAAGAGTGCTAGCTCCCGCAGCAAATGAAATCAGGCCCGTATGACCTGCATGAGCTGCAATAAACTTTCCAGCTCGGTTTGTAACCCTTGAATTACCAGCCCACCACCCGTAGGTGACATCTGGATTCCCATAGGTCTGCATATTAAATCAGTGGAGAATATACAGAATTTAAAGGAGCTAGTATCCTCTCTGCTGAGGCTGTTTTATCTTTCTCATTGGCTGGTATTGGTTGGATGGCAATTGTCGCCGCTTTCTGGTGTGCAACAAATACAACTGTTTATCCAGAGGCTTGGTACGGAGAAACATTAGCTCTCAAGTTTGGAATCTCTCCCTATTGGATTGATACTGTGGACGTAAGTGACAGCACTGCATTCGCAGGCCACACCACGCGAGCTGCCTTGACGAATGTCCATTATTATTTTGGTTTTTTCTTCTTACAAGGTCATTTATGGCATGCAATCCGTGCATTAGGCTTTGACTTCAGGAGAGTCACAAATGCGGTCGCTGGTTTAGATAGAGCGCAAATTACTTTGAATGACTAATTAATTTCAAATATTTTAAAAATCCATAAAGCCCCGTAATTTTTGCGGGGCTTTTTATTTTTTTTAATTGACTGATATTAATCAAGGATTCTAAATTTCCATTTTTGACTGCTTTTGTAGTGAAAATCAATCAATAATCTGAGCTCTTTTGTTAAGTAGTTTTGTGCATTAAATAAAGACCTTTTACGATTTCAAGCAAATTTATTGCACTAAATGTAAGGTAGGTCGAATTTCGACTTCAATTTCCTCAATTATGCAGTCCTACGGAAACCCAGACGTCACTTACGGGTGGTGGGTTGGTAATTCTGTCGTAACAAATAAGTCAAGCCGATTTATTGGCTCGCATGTTGCTCATACAGGATTGATTTGTTTCGCAGCTGGTGCCAACACACTTTGGGAGCTCGCTAGATACAACCCAGATATTCCAATGGGACACCAAGGAATGGTGAGTATCCCACATCTAGCTTCTATTGGTATTGGATTTGATCCAACTGGAACAGTATTCGATGGCACATCAATTGCTTTTATAGGCGTATTCCATCTGATTTGTTCAATGGTCTATGCGGGTGCAGGTCTATTGCACTCTTTGATCTTTAGCGAAGATACCCAAAATAGTTCAGGCTTGTTTGCTGATGATCGTCCTGAACATCGTCAGGCAGCAAGATACAAGCTTGAATGGGATAACCCAGATAATCAGACTTTCATTCTTGGTCACCATTTGATTTTCTTTGGTGTTGCATGTATATGGTTTGTTGAATGGGCTCGAATTCATGGTATTTACGATCCTGCATTAGGAGCTGTTCGACAAGTTGAGTACAACTTGAACTTGACCAACATTTGGAATCATCAGTTCGATTTCTTAGCTATCGATAGTCTTGAAGATGTAATGGGTGGTCATGCATTCTTAGCATTTGTAGAGATCACTGGTGGTGCCTTCCATATCGCTACTAAGCAAGTTGGTGAATACACCGAATTCAAAGGAAAGAATATTCTTTCTGCTGAAGCAGTCCTTTCATGGTCTCTTGCTGGTATTGGTTGGATGGCAATTATTGCCGCTTTCTGGTGTGCAACAAATACAACTGTTTATCCAGAGGCTTGGTACGGAGAAACATTAGCGCTTAAGTTTGGAATCTCTCCTTATTGGATTGATACGGCTGATATGACTGGTGTTGTTAGCGGTCATACTTCAAGAGCTTGGCTTGCGAATGTTCATTACTATCTTGGTTTCTTCTTTATTCAAGGACACCTTTGGCATGCAATTCGTGCTTTAGGCTTTGATTTTAAAAAGGTTACTGATGCAATTAGTAATCTTGATGGAGCAAGAGTTACTCTTACTGATTGATTTTCTGAGTCTTTCAGCATAAAAAAAGAGTCTCGTCTTTTGACGAGACTCTTTTTTTATGCTGAAAATTAAAGAGGTTTTAATTTTCTTTAGTTTTTGTAATTGTCAGGCTTGGCCCAAGGATCGATCCTTTTTGAATCATCAGAATAGTAGAAGAATTGAGATGCTCCAAAAACTGCTCCAAGTCCACAAAGAGCTGCAGCTATATTAAAACCACCGGATGGTTTGATTAAACCTATATCTGATGGGTGTGGAAGTTGAGTGGCAAAATCAAGAAGGTGAGAAAAATCAATCATTGAGCAAAAAAATTGTTTTTATAGTTAACCCAGGTGGCCACTATGCCAAACCCGTGTTTGAGGATATTACATTAATTTGAGAACTAACATTGAAAAACAAAATTTTCTTAGTCATTTAAAATCCTTTTGCTCGAGGTTTCTTCTCAGAAGAGGAAACCTCGTCAACTTTTTTTCTAGATGTGGGATTTTTCTGAAAAAGATAAAAAATCACCGCTAAAAGAGAAACTCCAAGCAGAACAAACCAAATTATTGTTGCTATATAGGGAAGTCCATGAAGGTCTTGTAATTCAAGTTGTAAAGCAGATTTCATTTTTTATATTTAAATTTTTTTTTAGTATTTCCATGAAAACCTAGTTTAGTTGGGGTTTAAGCCAATTTGAAGAAAAAAAACTTTACTACTTCTTTATACGCCTTATGACTATTGGTAGTTTTTGAATTCAGCTACCTGTAAGGTGTGCTCACCGTATTACGCCAAAAATCTTAAATCATGCAGACCTACGGAAACCCGGATGTCACCTATGGTTGGTGGGCTGGAAATGCTGGGGTTACAAACAAATCAGGTAAATTCATTGCTGCACACATTGCTCATACTGGCTTGATAGCCTTTGCAGCAGGTGGAAGTACCCTTTGGGAACTAGCGAGATACAACCCTGAGATTCCAATGGGACATCAGAGTTCAATCTTTCTTGCTCATTTAGCTTCAATTGGTATCGGCTTTGATGAGGCTGGTGCTTGGACAGGTGCAGGAGTCGCCTCTATTGCCATCGTACATTTGGTTCTTTCCATGGTTTATGGGGCTGGTGGCTTATTGCACTCGGTTCTATTCGTTGGCGATATGCAAGATTCAGAGGTCCCTCAAGCTAGAAAGTTCAAACTTGAGTGGGACAACCCAGATAATCAGACTTTTATACTTGGTCACCATTTGCTTTTCTTTGGTGTTGCATGTATTTGGTTCGTTGAATGGGCCAGAATTCACGGTATTTATGATCCTGCTATAGGAGCTGTTCGACAAGTCGAGTACAACTTGAACTTGACCAACATTTGGAATCATCAGTTTGATTTCTTAGCTATTGATAATCTTGAAGACGTTTTGGGCGGCCATGCGTTTTTAGCATTTGTAGAGATCACTGGTGGAGCCTTCCATATCGCTACTAAGCAAGTTGGTGAATACACCAAGTTCAAAGGTGCTGGTCTTCTTTCTGCTGAAGCGATTCTTTCTTTCTCTTGTGCAGGAATTGGTTGGATGGCTGTTGTTGCAGCATTCTGGTGTGCGCAGAATACAACTGTTTACCCAGAAGCTTGGTATGGAGAAGCATTAATCTTGAAGTTTGGTATTGCACCTTATTGGATAGATAGTGTTGATCTTTCAGGAGGTCCAGCTTTCTTTGGTCATACCACTAGGGCTGCTCTTGCAAATGTTCATTATTACTTTGGGTTTTTCTTTCTTCAAGGTCATCTATGGCATGCCTTAAGGGCTATGGGATTTGATTTTAAGAAAGTTCTAAAAGAACCTCTTCCAGCTCAGCTTTATTGAATCCTCAAAAAACAAAATGTATCCAAAGAGGAGATTTATCTCCTCTTTTTTTTTGCAAATTTCTATCTTTTAATTTTTATCGAATAAAAAAATATTTGGTTTTACAACGTTGAAATTTTTCTATCAAATATTTTTAGATCTTGTGGATTGAGCTTTTCTGAATGATTTATCGAGTATTCCACGTATTTAAATCAAGCTATAATTAGACTTACGAAGATTTTTGCTATTTCCTTCAGATAATATCTCAGCATCCATAAAATCGTTTTTATTATTGAAATGGTCAAAAATAGTCAAACTAAATAACGACCTCTAACTATTTTGCACATATCATTTCAGCAGCGTGTAATCTGCACGCATATTTCGCCTGTATCGCTTAAAAAATTATGCAGAGCTATGGAAATCCAGATGTTACCTATGATTGGTGGGCTGGTAATTCTGTGGTCACCAACCGCTCAGGCCGATTTATAGCCTCCCACATAGGGCATACAGGCTTAATCGCATTTGCGGCTGGTGGAAGCACCCTTTGGGAGCTTGCCCGCTACAACCCTGAGATCCCAATGGGGCATCAGAGCTCACTATTCTTGGCTCATTTGGCTTCAATTGGAATTGGTTTCAATGAGGCAGGAGCATGGACAGGTGTAGGAGTAGCTGCAATAGCTATTGTCCATTTGGTCTTATCAATGGTTTATGGAGGAGGAGCTCTCTTGCATGCAGTCTATTTCGAGGCTGATGTTGAAGAAAGCGAAGTGCCTCGCGCTAGAAAATTCAAACTTGAATGGGAAAATCCCGATAATCAAACTTTTATTCTTGGTCACCATTTGTTTTTCTTTGGTGTCGCATGTATATGGTTTGTTGAATGGGCAAGGATACATGGTATATACGATCCTGCTATAGGAGCTGTTCGTCAGGTTAATTACAACCTTGACTTGACAATGATTTGGGAAAGACAGTTCGATTTCATTGAAATTGATAGTCTTGAAGATGTAATGGGTGGACATGCATTCTTGGCTTTTGCTGAATTGACTGGAGCAACCATTCATATGGTTGCTGGTTCAACTCAATGGGAAAACAAGAGACTTGGAGAATGGAGTAAATTCAAAGGAGCTGAATTGCTTTCAGCAGAAGCAGTTCTTTCATGGTCTCTTGCAGGTATTGGTTGGATGGCAATTGTGGCTGCTTTCTGGGCTGCAACTAATACAACCGTATATCCAACAGAGTGGTTTGGGGAACCATTGAAATTACAGTTCTCTGTTGCCCCTTATTGGGTTGATACTGGAGACCTTTCTGATTCCACAGCTTTCTTTGGTCACTCAACTAGAGCCGCTTTGGTAAATGTTCACTACTACTTTGGTTTCTTCTTCTTACAAGGTCATTTTTGGCATGCTCTTCGTGCTTTAGGATTTGACTTCAAGAAAGTTGCTGATGCTATTGGTAACAATCAAGGCGCAACAGTAAGAGTTGAAGGTGCAGGTTTTAACGGAAGAGCACCAAGATAAATTCAATTTAAAACAAAAAATGCCTCCCTTTGGGGGGTATTTTTTTTTGTTTTTTTTGGTAAAAGGTGTTTTTTTGGTAAAAAAAGACAGATACCTATAAAGACCTCTAACTATTCTGGTAAAAACAATTCCAATAAGTGTATGGTAGCCAAAATTTCGACTTTAATTCCTTAATTATGCAGACCTACGGAAATCCGGACGTCACCTACGGGTGGTGGGTTGGTAATTCTGTGGTGACCAATCGCGCAGGTCGATTCATAGGGTCACATATAGGCCACACAGGTCTTATTTGCTTCGCAGCAGGTGGAAGCACTCTTTGGGAGCTTGCGCGCTACAACCCAGAAATACCAATGGGACATCAAAGTTCCATATTTCTCGCTCATTTAGCCTCTCTTGGAATTGGCTTTGATGAAGCGGGTGTATGGACTGGAGCTGGTGTAGCAACAATTGCTATTTTCCATTTGATTTTTTCAGCTGTATATGGAACGGCTGGATTAGCTCATTCACTCTTATTTGATCCGGACTTGAAAGATGGTCCAATCCCTACCACTAAGAAATTCAAACTAGAATGGGACAATCCAGATAATTTGACATTCATTCTTGGTCATCATTTGATTTTCTTTGGGGTTGCAAATATTTGGTTCGTTGAGTGGGCAAGATGGCATGGTATTTACGACCCAGCCATAGGAGAAATCAGAACGATTTTCCCTGGATATGGTGATTTTGGAATGGTTTACGGGCATCAGTTCGACTTTTTAACCATTGACAGCCTTGAAGAAGTAATGAGCGGACATGCGTTCTTAGCATTCGTCCAAATAAGTGGCGGTGCATGGCACATAGCTACAAAACAACTAGGCGAATACACTGAATTCAAAGGTAAAGGATTGCTTTCAGCAGAAGCTGTACTTTCATGGTCTCTTGCTGGTATTGGCTGGATGGCAATTGTTGCTGCATTCTGGTGTGCACAAAATACAACTGTTTATCCAATTGATTGGTATGGAGAGCCTTTAGCTTTGAAATTTGGTATTTCTCCTTATTGGGTAGACACAGGAGATGTATCAGATAGCACTGCGTTTTTAGGCCATACAACTAGAGCAGCATTGTCCAATGTTCACTATTACTTTGGATTTTTCTTTATTCAAGGTCATATCTGGCATGCTCTTAGAGCAATGGGCTTTGATTTCCGTCGTGTGGTTGGATCAGTAGCTTCTTTAGCAACAACTGAGAGTTAGTAGATTCAAAAGCAAATTTCAATTAAAAAGCCTCATCAAATTTGATGAGGCTTTTTATTGCAAAAATCTTAATTAAAAATTGCTCGTTTTTATATCAATATTTTCATCATTAATTGATTCATTAGAGGGTTTTTCTAATTCACTATTTGGGATAATTTCAGGATCAGTAGCCACCTCAGGTTCAGTATTTAACTGAGGTTCAGAGGGTGCCTCAGGTTCAGAGATGGCTTCAGGTTCAGTAGATACCTCAGGTTCAGTATTTAACTGAGCTTCAGAGGGTGCTTCAGTTAAAGAGATAGCTTCAGGTTCAGTATTTACCTTAGGTTCAGTAGTTACCTCAGGAGCAGGGATATCTTCAGGTTCAGTAGTTACCTCAGGTTCAGTAGTTACCTCAGGTTCAGTAGTTACCTCAGGTTCAGTGATGGCTTCAGCTTCAGAGGTCAAAGTAGACTGGGATTCTGTTGATTCATCTTTCAGTTGAGTTGGTTCTTGATCTAATTTTGCTTGAATGAGATCTTTAACTGACAAAAAAAGCTTTTTAAAATTTGAGAAGAGTTCTTTGAAATTTTCATATATATCCTTGAGAATGCTTTTAATCTCTTGAGACTTTTCCCCTTTGTTAAAGAAAAGTAAGGCGGAAACCACTAATACTGAGATTAATATGAAAATGAATAGTGCACCCATTTTTTTTATCAGTTAGATATCATTAAGATCGCTTGTTATTTTGCTGCAATCAAGTGTTTATTTACATTGAACAACGAATATATCCCTCTTTTCTTAATTTCAAGCTTTTATGAGTATCAAAATTTTTTATGAAATTAGTCAAACTTACTATTTTTTTTGATGGGAGATGCCCTTTATGTAAAAGAGAAGTTGATTTCTTGCAATCAAAAAATCAAAAGGGACACTTAAGCTTTATTGATATCAATAGTTCTGATTTTTCTTTAGATCTTAAATACGGAATTACCTATAAACAAGCGATGGAGAGAATACATGCCATTAAAAGTGATGGTTCAGTAATCAAGGATATTAAGGTTTTTCAAGAGGCGTATAGTTTAATCGGTTTAGGTTGGATTTATGCTCCAACAAAATTGCCCATTTTAGATAAATTGATTGAGTTTATTTATGGATTATGGGCTAAACACAGATTGAAAATAACCTCTCGACCTTCTATAGAAAAATTATGTGCAGAAAGGGGTTGTGACCTTTAATAATTATATTAGTTGTTAATTTATTAAAAAAAAGATTTCAACTTCAATTAAACAAAATAAATATTACTATCCAAATGTTGAACCATTAAACCCCCAGTTTGAGGCTTCAATGTCGAGAAATTCAATATAAATCCTATTCGTATTTATATTCGTTTTAGATGCAATCAATTCGCATAAAGACTTGCTCATTGAGGGGGGGTTTAGAGAGCCAATTGATTTAACATTAATAAAACAGCATGGTTCATCGGATCCAGCGAATGTCATCTTGGTATCTCTTTGAACCAAAGTCATTACGTAATTTTCAGGTTTGCCGGTTAGATCAGCAACCATTTTTGAAATATCTTTTTGGAGTAAATCAACATTTTCAATATCACTTTTGGAGGATGTGTTGATTTGAATGAATGGCATGATTGAAATAGTACCTAATAGATACTAATACTCGAGTGCAACATTGATTTTTAAAAATCTAGAAATATCCAAACATCCCTCATCATGCTCTCAGTAAAAAAATGTTTTTTTAAAATCTTAAAAAATTAGAAAGATCCTGTTAATTCGCCTGCTAGAGCCTCGAATATTTTGTTTTTCTAGTAACTTAGTGTGGTCTTATTAAGAATATGAACCAGAATTTTCAGGCAATTGTACAGGAAACTTCAGAAGATAACTCTTCAAATGATCAAACGTTTTTACTCAGTGGGGTTTTGATATTTTTCAATGTAATTGTCATGTTATTTGTAGGCTTGTATTGGACTAACCCCGTAATGCATGAATTTATTTCTGGAAGTCCACTTTTGTGATAATCATCTAGATATTTCCTCTTACATTAATTTGTCTTATCAATGTATATAAAATTCTTTAATAGGAGAGATAATTGCAATATACAGGCGGATTATCATCTTTACTCATGGATTTAGATCTTCTTTTTTCAAAAATAATTAAATATGTACTAAGCTTTTTAATCATATTTTTTGGTATTAACCCTGTATTTGCTGGTGCAAATGTGGCCGTGAAGGGAGAAGGTGACGAAGTCCCAAGCTACGTTCGATCTGATATCACTGGATTTAATTTTCACGGAGAAGATCTACATCTTTCTTCAATAGCTGGTGCAATGGCAAGAGATGCTGATTTTAGTGATGTTGATCTTCATGGAACAACGTTAACTTTGTCTGATCTCAAAGGTTCAAATCTTAATGGGATAGATCTTACCGATACTCTTTCTGACAGAGTTAATTTTCAGAAAACAGATCTAAGAAACGCTGTTTTGATAAATATGATTGCATCTGGTAGCAGTTTTGCTGGTGCTCAAATTGAAGGAGCTGATTTCACATTTGCTATTCTTGATAGTGAAGATCAGAGAAATCTTTGTAAAATAGCTGATGGTGTAAATCCAACTACAGGTGTTTCTACCAGGGAAAGTCTTGAATGTGTAGGAGATAAAGAATCATATAAACCAGCTATGCCAGCTGCTTAATTTCAAGGAATAGTACAAAAAAGATTTGTTATAAAAAAATAAAATTAGTTGCAAATTTTTTCTTATTGGTTTTCTTAAGAAAAGAGATTCAATTTATCGTGAAGAATTTTTGGCCACATCGATCAAAGGCAGAAGGGTTCTCAATTCAAAATCTTGCGCGCAAATATCGTTTAAAGATCTCGAGCGTCTCTTCTAATCAAATATCAAATAAACTTGTAGATGATAGGAATGTAATATCTATGAAAGAAGAAAGTAAGAAGATCTCGATGGTTAATCTATCTATAAAAGGAATTCATTGGGCGAATAGAGATTTTTCAGAGTATAAGGAGGCTGCTTAATTTTATTTTTTTGAAGGATTTTTTGTATCTTGTATATTTTTAGTAAGAGGAATTGTTGATAAAACAAAAGAGATGACAAATAATACTGTTATTCCAACAAGACTCCAAAAAGTTATGTTAGATAGCTCTAATTCTCCAAAGGATACTGTTAGGTATAAAATCAATGTTTAATTTGCCAATAATCTTTCCATTTGATTTTAGCAATAATTATATTTTTTATAATTATTGCTTTTCGTCTTTTAAGATTTACACATATTTTTTCTTTCCATCATTACTTATTTTGTAAATACCCCCTTTTGGCCCTACAAATAGCATCTCACCATTAATTTTTGATTTACCAAATTTACTTAATCTAGATCTATGAATATCTGCTTTTTCTCTTAGCTCATCCTCTGAATACCAAGTACCTAAAGGGATGTTTTTGGAAGGGTCGAGTAGAAGAGAATTTGTATATTCCTCAGTTATCCTTTTTCGACGAATATTTATATTTTTAAACCTTTTCTTGAATCTTTCCATTAAACTCTTTCTGTTAGAAAAATTTTTCCTCTTATTTAAACTTAAGAATATATATATAAAGAATATTATTGAAAATATTGGAATTAATGTCACTCTTGATATTTATAACCTTTTTAATTAAAGCAACTTTTAAGAATAAAGCCAGTAGATTTCAAAGCATGAAATGGATTTCTCTTGATCTTGTCTCTTTATTTTCTCTTGATTATCAAGTCGAAGCCCAGATCTGTATTCTTTGAAAGTATCTCTTTTTTTAAAATACCTTTTTTAAATAAACTGATAATTATTATTATTGATTCAACAAAAAGAGAAATAGTTGAAAATATCAGTATTATAAAATTATAAGTAATAGAATTGCTATTGCTTGACTTTGTTTTTTTATTTTCTTGCTTTTTCATTTTAGTAAGGTCCGTAATGAGTTGAGCATTCAGCACCACAATATGCGCCTATATTAACGGCTTGCCTTAAATCAAGTTTTGCTGAGAGAGCAGTAGTAACAGCCCCCGCGAAGCAGTCTCCACATCCATAGGTATCTATTGCTTTTGAATTAGGCTTAATTGATTTGTATTGAATATTTTCAGGGAAAATTGTTCCACCTGATTTCCCTTTTGTTGATATATATATGTCTGGTTTAGGTTCAAGTACTTCATAATTTATTTTCTCACCAGGATCAAGACCGCTACCAATCAATGCGTTGATTTTTACTTTTGAAATCTTTAGGATATCTTCTCCTATTCTGGGTGTTGCAGAGAGGAATTTAGCTTCCCTGGCAAGTTTTATTCCTTCTTTATCCGTTGCGGTAATAAAAACACCATCGTAATTTTTCATATCACTCCAAGGTAGATTATCAGAAGCTATTGGCTGTAGTCTTTCTCCAATAACTGTAATTGCTCTTTCTCCATCTTTACTAATCAAGCTGATACCTTTTCTAGTTGGTTTTTCACGCCAAGCTACTTTTAAATTTAAACCAAGTTTAGTAAGTCTTTCGTAGCATTTTTCACCACAATTGTCTTTGCCTAATGATGTAATTAGATCAACAGGTCCATTTATCAACCTTGACATTTGAATAGCTGCCACTGCGGCTCCTCCTGCTGCTTCCTCAAAATAATCTTTTGCATGTGAAATTTCTCCAGCTAACGGAAGCTGGTCAACTTTTAAAAATGTTACCCATTCAACATGACCAATAACCGCTAATCTAAGTTTGGTTAGCTTTAATAATTCTATATGTGGATCAATTTTCATTCTTAACTAACTATATTATTTATAATATAGTCATTTGGGTTCATAGGTAAAACTATGATATTTTTTTTATTCATAAAATAGACAAAATATATAATAGTTCTGATATATTATTTCGTATTAAATAAAAAAAATCTTATGTTAAGTCAGATTAAATGGTTAAAGTGGTTTTATTTATTATTGGCTATATTAGGAGCTTTTTTACCTACACTTGCAAACATTGAATTTGCAAAAACCTATGGACCTTCTTTTGATATTCAATTATTTATACAGTTAGCTAATAATAATCCTGCCTCTCAGTCATTATCTAGAGATCTTTTTATAGCTTCAACCGCTGTATTCGTTTGGATAATCTCCGAATCAAAGAGACTAGAAATGAAAAATCTATGGATTGTAATATTAACTACATTCACAATCGCATTTGCTTTTTCAGCTCCTCTATTCTTGTATTTAAGGGAATTAAGAATTGAAGAAATGAATAGGAATTAAATTAATTTAAAAGGATAAATGTTTTTATTTTATATCCTTAGAGATTGGTATTAAAAGTATACAGATAAGACTAACGATTAACCATAATTGAAAAGCTGTATCAAAATTATCAATCAACTTACCAGCCATCCAAGGGATTGTTAAAGAACTAACTCCAAAACATTGAGAATATAATGCTATCGCAGAACCCTGATATTTGACTGGGCAAGATTTTATGATTGCAGCTGAAGCGGATGGTAGGAATATACATATAGCAATTGTTAGAGGTATGAAAGATATAAGTATTAATAGATATCCGTCAAGAAAGAAATTGGAAAGTGATAAGAAAATAAAACCTAATAGTATTGATATTAAGCATAATCTAAATTTAAAAGGTGAATTTTTATTCCTTAAAATATAACCTACTGGCCATTGAAAAATTGCAAGTAAAACAAGTTTAATTGTTAATAACGTAGCTACACTTTTCTCTATGAATGGTGGCCTTATAATACCGCCTTTTGCTAAATCTATTGGAAGAATACTTTGCAATAAACTCATTACTCCCGTTACGAATAGAGTTATTATCAATAAAGGAAATAACTGTCCAATCCAGTTTAGATTAGATTTCTCCCTTAGATATTTATACTTGAATTCTATATCGCCTTTGATCTTAAATACACCTAGCTTATTTAATAGAATATTGAATATATATAGCATGCATAAAATATCTATAAAATATATTATTCTTGTGAATTCAAAATACGTTCCTATAGTACCTAGACAGACCCCTAATGTGACTCCAATAGCATCAGCACTTCTTGCAAGAGAATAACCTTCACTTGAGTTGATTTCGCTATTGCAATTTAAAGGAATTGCTAATTCTGCAGAAGGCCAATAAATTCCAGCTGCAGCTCCTAAAAAAAACTGACCACAAAGGTATGTCAAAAAATTTTGCGAATAAAAAAGAATAAAATCCGATAATATTGATATTAAACATGCAACTTTAATTGCTTTCCCATAGCTAAATTTTTTGTCAAGTAAATATCCAGTTCCAAATCTTGTTGTTATCCCAGCAAAAGCCGCTGTCGTTACTCCGCTACCGATTTGTTCCGCTGAAAAACCTAAGCTATTGAAAATTATCGGACTTAAATACAATACCCCTCCTGCTCCTATTGCTGTCCATAAGCGAGCCTTTATGATTAATCTAAGAGATAAAGGGAATTTCTCCCAATAATTGCTAAAAATAGAAGTTGAGAACAATTTCATTCATTAAAAAATTAGTTGTTCTTGGAACAGTTGGAAGCTTACTAGCTCCTTATTATTTTTATCCAAGACTTCAGGCAGCAGAGAGATTTGAAATTCATTTTGATGGAATGTCTATTCCAATTTCGATAAAAGAATTGATTGATTGGAGTAAAGGCGCAGAAGAGAAAAATTCAGAATTAGCTAGTTGGCTTAATTTACTTGGCTTCAAGGAAAGGAAAGGTTTGGCAAAGTTTTTAAATACTCCGTTGGTAAGAGATAAAAGTATGGCAAGACAAATTTTGAGAAGTTGGTCAGGTCGAAAATTACTTGATGAAGTAAGTGATCTAATTCTTATGGATGAAGACAGCTCTGGTGAAAGTGTTCTCGACACTTTGGAAAACCTTTTAAATGAAAAGGATGAGGTGACAACTTTTGACCTTCTAAATGCACTCTCTGTTAAAGCAATTCACATTGATTTGGATGGGTGGATTGAAGTAGCTAATAATTGGAGAAGTGAATTAAAAAAGCAACAAAAACTCATATCTGATTTGGTCTCAATTAATGAATTATCAGTTAAAAGAGAAGGAATCAATGTTTTACCCCTTGAAATAAAAGAAACTGAATATGAATTGATTTCCTTAACTGTTTCGCATCGAAATGAGCCTTTAAATTTAGAGGTTTGGAACCCTTCTTCTAGGAAGAACGATAGAAAAAATTGGGTTCTTTTGATGCCAGGTTTAGGAGGCGATCGTAATCATTTTAATTGGCTTGCAAGAAGTCTTAGCCATAATGGTTGGTCTGTTGTTGTCCTAGACCATCCAGGTAGTGATTCATTAGCATTAGAAGAATTGGTAAAAGGAAGACTTCCTCTTCCGGGAGCTGAGGTTATTCCTGATCGTATTAACGATATAGATAGTATCCTCAAGGCAAAAAAATCAGGAAAAATTGATCTTGCAGCAGAAAATGTTGTCTTGATGGGACATTCGCTGGGAGCTCTCACTGCTATTTTGGCTTCAGGAGTGAAAATAGATGACCAGCTTGGGAATAGATGTGAAAAGGTACTTGATAATCTTTCTCTTTCTAATTTATCTTCACTTTTGCAATGTCAACTAATAGATATTACTTTGTCCGATAGGAAAGGTATAGAAAATCTTTCAGCTATTGTTGGTATGAATAGTTTTGGCAGTTTTTTGTGGCAAAAGAATTTATATAATCAAACAAATATTCCTCTTTTTCTTACAGGAGGAACTTTTGATTTAGTTACACCATCTATAAGTGAACAACTTGGATTATTGCTTTCTTTAAGTTCAAGCCCATTGAGTAGAGTTCTTTTAATTGAGGGAGCTAGTCATTTTTCACCTATTAGAGTAGAGGGGCAAATGTATCAGTCTAAAGGTAAGGACTTATTTAATCTTGGAGAATCAATTGTTGGATATCATCCACTTTCTGTTCAAAGTTTATTAGCTTTTGAGATCATTAGCTTCCTCGAAGAATTAGAAGAGAACAAATCAATTTCTCCGAATACTAATTTAACTAAAGGCGATCTCAAGTTTCATATTTTGGATAGAAATATAATTGAAAACTTGTTAAAACTCAATAGCTAACTCTAGGATCAATATAAGCAATAGCTATATCTATTCCAATACTAATCATGACAACAAGACTTGATATTATAACAACTATCCCTTGCACAACAGGATAGTCTCTTTGGTTAATCGCCTCTTGAAGCCCAAGAGCTATCCCAGGCCATGAGAATGTGATTTCAATTAAAAGTGCTCCACCAATCAAAGAAGAAATTGTTAATCCAGTAATTGTCAATATCGGGAGAAGTGTATTTGGTAAAGCATGCTTAACTAATATTCGAGAGTAATTTATACCTCTACTTTTGGCGGCCTCAATATAACCTTTTTTTAAAACCTCCTCAAGATTTAGTCTTAACGAACGACTGAATATTCCGCTTAATAGTATACCTAGCGTTAAGGAGGGTAATACTAAATGTTTAATAGAATTGAAAATGGTTTCAATATTTTTGTCTAAAATACTATCTAAAAGTAAGAAGCCAGTAATTGGGGGCGGAGGAATAGCTCCAGGAGGTAATCTTCCACCAATGGGTAACCAACCTAGCAAAACAGCGAAGATAATTTGAATTAGCATTGCGGCCCAAAAAGGAGGAAGAGCATAGGTACCAATGCCAAAAATCCTTCCCCAAAAATCTATTCTGCTTTCAGGTTTAACTGCTCCTAAAAAACCAATTAAATAACCTACTAGTGATGCTATTAATATTGAAAATATAGCCAATTCCAAACTTGCTGGAAGAGCCTTGGAAATAATTACTTTTACAGGTTCTTGAGTGTTTAATGAGATTCCTAAGTTTCCATGAATTAATTGATTTAAATATTCAATATATTGATTAATAAGAGGTTTATCTAATCCAAGTTTGATTCTTAGACTTTCTCTCGCTAATTCATTAGCTCGAGTGCCTAGAATTGCATCTACAGGATCGCCTGGTGCGATTCTCAGTAATATAAAAACTAAGCTCGAAATAATCCAAAGCATAATTGGCAATAGAAATAATCTAGAAAAAATATATTTGAAAAGTTCTTTTTTAGATGACAAAACTATTCTCTTTTTAAGTTTTTTAGAATAATTAATCCATTACTTGAAAATTCTGGTTGACTTATATCTTTTAAAGACCAAGCTTTAGGATTAACAAGCCAAATTGGTATGTAGGCATTTCCTTGTGCTGCAAGTTTTTCAACTTTTATTAAATTCTTTAATCTATCTTCGCCCTCAAGTGCTTCACTTTCCTCCAAGAGTTCCTGTACTTTATTATCACCCCAAAAACTACCACTGAATACAGCTTCACCCTTCAGGCATGAATTATTATTTATTTTATTACAACTTAATAAGGGAGTTAAGTATGCTTCTGGGTCGGGATAAGCTCCTGTCCAATCTAATATAACTGCCTCAAAAGCCCCTTCAGAAAGTTGTTTATAAACCGTCGTTGATTCAACTCCATTTAAAGTTATTTCTATACAATCAGATAAATCTCTTTTGATTTGATCTTTCCATGTAAGAGCAAGTAATTTATCAGCAGGTACATTAGATCTAAATGTTAGTGGAATAGAAAGAATATTTGTATCGCAGTAGCCTTCTTTTTTCAATAAAGATCTAGCAATATTGGGATTGTAATTAGGCCATGGCGAAAAATTTTTGGAGTGTAATTGAGGAGGGACTATTGATCTTAATGGTTCTCTAGTTCCAAAACTTACTTGTTGACTAATTAGCTCTCTATCAATTGAATAGGAAAGAGCCTCTCTAATTTTTTTATTTTCTAAAGGCAATATATTACTTTTCAAAGTAATATATCCTATCTCTATTGGATCACCATCTCCTGCTTTGAGTTGATCTTTATTAACCATTCTATTTAATGTTAATCTCTGCATATCATCGATAGAATTTGAGATAAGGACGTCAACTTCTTTTGTTTTTATAGCCCCAAAAAGAGTACTAGAATTCCTATAATTTATAAAGTCAATTCCTTTATTTAGAGGTTTTTTCCCCCAATAGTTTTTAAATGGTTTGATTATTTGTTGACTTGAGTTGAAACTTTCTAAGTAATAAGGACCCGTTCCTACAAAATTTTTATTATTGAAACTATCTCGATAATTTGAATATGAATTAGGAGATACAGGCGTCAAATTTACTGATGTTAAAAGACTTTTTAAAGAACTCGATGGCTTTTTTAATTTTATTCTTATAAGAAATTTATCTTTGACTTCAATATCTTCTATCTTGTCATTTAATAGGTAATTTAAAGTTCCTATTTCTCTGAAGCGATTAAGACTAAACGCCATCGCTTCAGCATTAAAATTATTTCCATCATGAAAAAAAATATTTTCTTTTAATGGAATATCTATTAGCAAACCATTCTTACTTACTTTTGGTAAATCTTTAGCTAAGCTGGGGGAAAGATTCCCTTCCTTATTTATTTTGTATAAAGTATCGCCAAGCGCGCTTAATATTTGTAGTGTCCTAAGAGTATTTGCTTGAGCAGGATCAAGGGATTCAATTTTGCCTGCACTTGCAACAATAATATTTTCTCTTTTCTTATCTTGAACGCAAGATAACTGTAAGAGTATTAAGAAAATGCTAGAGATTTTTAAAGTATTTTTTATATAATTAAGTTTTGACATTTAGTATAGGATTCTATAATTATATCCAGCTAAGAGAAATATTTATTGATTTGGAGATACTTGTTTTATTGATATCTCGAAGACGGGAGATCCATTAGGATTAAGTGGCCATTCTCGGACCCAACATTTTTCATAAGCATTATCTATACCTAATACTTGAAAAAGTTCTTCTTGATTCTTTAGATAAACGCAATCTCCTTGATTAATATTTTTTTCTGTTTCTTTTCTGGTTTTCTCAATTACGTTTTTGGTGGTTTTCATGGTTTGGTTCCAAAAAGAAATTTAAAATAAAATTTCCTTTGTTCTACTTATATACTTAGCAACTTAATTCCAATTTGACTAGCTTTCGTTAGCTAAAGGCAACCCATTTTTGCTGCAATTCTCTTTACTTGTGGCAAGTTTTTTATATCCAAAAGAGCCTCTTCAAGTTGACCTTGATTAATCTTGTGAGTAATAACTACTATCTCTGCTTGTTTATTCGTTGCATCAAATTGCACAATTGATTCAATTGATATTCTTTTGTTCCCAAAAATTGTCCCGATTTCTCCAATTACTCCTGGACTATCTTCGGTAATAAGCCGTATGTAATTCTTTTTAGTTATTTGTTTCTTTTCTGCTACGTGACAACTTCTCCATCCTTTCGCTGATAAAAGAGGATCTAAGTTAAGGATTTTGTCTCCACTCATAGATTGAATACCTGCAATGTTAAGTATGTCTGCAACTACAGCTGATGCCGTTGGACCAGACCCTGCACCTGGACCGAAAAACATTACTTGGCCAATGGGATTTCCTTCTACGAGTATTGCATTGTTAACTCCATTTACCCCTGCCAATGGATTGTCTTCAGGTACCAATGTTGGCTCAACCCAAACAGAAAGCGGTTGACTGTTTTCGCGTTTTGATTGTGTTTCGCCCTTTTCTGATATTGCTAAAAGTTTGATTCCGTATCCTAACTTTCTTGCATAATTAACATCTATGCCTTCTAAGTGATTTATTCCAGTCGTTGGGATGTCAGCTCGATTAATTGCTCCGCCAAAGGCAAGTCCGCTTAGAATAGCAATTTTGTCAGCAGCGTCGGATCCCTCGACATCAGCTGCTGGATCACTTTCTGCATACCCCAGCGATTGAGCATCTTTAAGAACATCAGCATAATTAACTCCTTCTCTATCCATTCTGGAGAGTATGTAATTGGTTGTTCCATTTATTATTCCGCTTACTTTAGTTATCTGATTTCCTCCTAAAGATTGCTTTAGAGGTTCAATTATTGGGATCCCTCCTCCTACTGCCGCTTCGATGAGAACATAAACCCCAGCTGCTTTTGCTTCATTTGAAATCTCCTCACCATGTCTTGCGATTACTGCTTTATTGGCGGTTACGATAGATTTACCTGCTCTTATGGCTTGGATAATTAATGATTTTGCTGGCTCTATACCGCCCATTACTTCAACAACAATTTGAATATTTGGATTATTTACTATTTCAATTGGGTTTGTTGTAAGTATTGAATCTGGGATGGATGTATCTCTTTTCTTTTGTAAGTTCCTTACTGCAACAGCGACAAGTTCAAGTTCTCCAACCAATGGATGCCTTTCATTTGGGCTGCTAATGATATTTGCAACACCTTGACCAACAGTGCCTAGTCCAAGTAAACCGATACCAATTTTTTTCATGTTTTTTAAGGCGATAATTTTGTTTAATTCCTATTTATTCATTCTTAGAGTTGGGAATTGATAGGTTTTTTGCTTGGGCTTTCATTTTTAGGAATATGTTGAGAAAACCATTTGCCCTAGATGGAGTCAAGCTTTTGCTTAATCCAGTCATCTCAATAAATTTTTCATTTATTGAGAGTACTTCAAAAGGTGTTAGATCATTCAAACCTTTTATTAAAAAAGCTAGCAATCCTTTTGTTATTAGTGCGTCTGAATATCCCTTCCATTGGATTTTTCCATTAAAAAGAATTCCAAGAACATATACTTCTGAAATGCATCCTTTTACCTTAGTAGTCTCTAGGTGAAGATCTTCATCTAGCAACGGTAAACTTTTACCTAGCCATAAAATATATTCATAACGTCTTTTGGGATCTGAAGTTGATTGTAGACGTTCTATAAGATTATCTAATGAATCACTCCCGTAAGTATTTATGAAAGATTTTTCTTTAATTTTAGTCACCTCTTCAGTTCAAAGAATTTATATATCTTAAAGCCTAACTAATTATTTAGGCGCTTCAATTTGATGTAGACCATTTTCGCTAATCCAACCATTAAATGGAACGTCCCATCTCTCTCTAGGCAATGGCTTTTTAGATATGCAATTGTTACTGATGACTACAAATGATGGTATTGAAAACCACAAATTCCCTTGTCGAAGACGATCAAAGTATCCCCCCCCGTAACCTAGTCTGTATCCTTCTTGATCGATTGCTATTGCTGGGACAAACAAGATAGAAATATCATTAGGTTTAATAGTATTCTCGCCTTTGGGTGCAGGAATATTGTTTGAATCTATCTCTAGTGGATTGTTCGACCAATGATGGTAGCTTATACCCTTGGTCTTTGAGCTCGATGGTAAAGCAACTTTTTGATTATTAAGGTCTTTTATAAATCTGATATCTACTTCACCTTTTAATGGCCAATATATACCTATATATTTACCTTCAACATGATATTTATTTAAAAGAATATTTAATGTTGATTTGACATTAAACTGTATTTTCTCATGTATTAAAGATGAATTTGAATTACGAATTATATTATATTCCTTTCTTTTAATTTCTTTTGTTGATTTAATATCATCATACATTTTTTTATTAATAAATATATTTAACTATAGATTCAATTATTTAAGATAGATTCCAGTAAGCGCGATAGCTAGTGCATCTGCAGCATCATCTGGCTTTGGCGGTGCACTTAAACCGAGTTCATGCATAACAGAATTTAACACCTCGTCTTTATCTGAATGACCATATCCAGTCACAGCAAGTTTTATTTGCATTGGTGGAAATTCTTTAATCGGAAGATTGTACTTTCCTAAAGTCATGATTAATACTCCGCGAGCCTGCACCACGCTAATTGTTGTACTAGATCGGTAGAAAAAAAACTTTTCTACAGCTGCAGTGTTTGGATTCCATTTCTTTATTATTGAGTTTAAATCATTTGAAATTTCTACAAGTCTTTTTTCTTCTTTTTGTGTTGACTTTGTCTCTATAATTCCGCAATCAAGCATTATTTTCTTTCCTTCTATTTCATCAATAATTCCATAGCCTACTCTTGCTAGCCCTGGATCTATTCCTATGATTCTCACTTATGTTGTTGTAGATAGGTCAAATGCAGATAAATCATTAGTTTCATTCCTTTCAAATACTTTGCAAAAGGCTTTTATTACTCTATCTCCAGAATCAACTTGTTCAAGAGGATCTTTTCGAAGTCTATGTCTTAAAGCTGTCGAAACTACACGAGCAATATCTTCTTCAGTTACTTCTTTTCTTCCTTCAAAGGCAGCAAGGGCTCTGGCTGCTCTATTTGTAACAATATCTCCTCTAAGTCCATCGACATCAAGTTCTCCGCAAACTGCAGAAATCCTTAGCCTGAGATCTTCATCGATAGAAACCTCGTTAAGTAAATTTTGAGCATCAATCACTTTTTGTTGAAGCGAGTCTTGATTCACTTGAACGGAATCGCTAAAGGATTCAGGGTCATTGTCAAAAGCTGTTCGTTGATCAACGACTTGAACGCGAAGTTTTGCTTCTCTTACGGTTCTTACTTCTACACTCATTCCAAAACGATCAAGTAACTGTGGCCTTAACTCTCCTTCCTCAGGGTTGCCTGAACCAATAAGTACAAACCTTGCTGGATGTCGAACTGAAATCCCTTCACGTTCAACTGTATTCCAGCCTGATGCAGCAGAGTCTAGAAGTACGTCAACAAGGTGATCATCTAGCAAGTTTACTTCGTCAACATAAAGCAACCCTCTGTTTGCTTTAGCTAGCAGTCCTGGTTCAAAAGCTCTAACACCTTCACTAAGAGCCTTTTCAATATCAATAGTTCCACAAAGTCTATCCTCAGTAGCACCTAATGGAAGATCAATCATAGGAACTTGTTTTTCCCCTTTTTTAATCTCACTACCACTGTTTATTTGCTCTCTGACATCATCGCTTTGAAGGTCTGGATCATCAAGAGAACTGTTATAAGGATCTCCTTCCACGACTTCAATAGCAGGTAATAAATCTGCAAGTGCTCTTATAGTAGTTGACTTCCCAGTGCCTCTATCACCCATTATCATTACTCCCCCTATCCTCGGGTCAATAACATTTAAAAGAAGCGCTAACTTCATTTCTTCTTGTCCAATCACAGAAGTGAATGGAAAAACCCTGCGTTTTCTAGTTGAACTCACTTTCTTAGTACTGGTAAGAAGATTGTTTCATAAGCAGGCCACTTTAGATTGATAAAGTTCAAAAAAAAAATGATAATGAAAAGCAAAAGTTTATTTGAGTCATTAAAAAATCTAATTTGGATTACTTGATTTTTGATCTGGCATTAGGAAAGGGACTAATTCTGCCGATAAATTTCTTATCAAATCAGGTGATCTTGGATCATTAAATGGACCTTTTACTATAAAACTTGCAAATGCTCTTGAATTCTGAGGAGTTTGAATTAGTGCAGTATCTGAATATGAGATTCCAATATCACCAGTTTTGTTATGAACGAAATACCCTTTTAATGCAAGATGATAGTCAGTGTCTTTATATTCTTTCCCAAGCCCTCTTAAAATCCCAGATGGTATCAAAGTATTTGTTTTTGATTTACTCATTATTTCTCTGAAAATATCTCTAGTATTAACATTAAGTAGATAACCATTATCGACAAGAGCCATCGCTAAAGATAGATCTTTCGTTGATGTAAGATTTGTTCCATCTAAATCAGGAAGATAGTTATTTAATTGTGTATTTCTTAATCCAATATCTTTAAATCTTTGATTAACCATATTGATTCCTCCTAATCGTTTTATTAGTAAATTAGTTGCTGTATTATCACTAACTCTAATCATTTCAGATGCAACTTCATAAACAGGGAAACTCTTGCCAATCTCTTGATATGCCATCCAGCCTGAACCGCTTCCGATTGTATCTTCGGAAAGTATCAACTTTTCATTCCAAAGTATTTCTTTACTATCTAGCATTTTAAGTAAAATAATTAGAATAGGGACCTTTATACTGCTTGCTGCAGAAAGCTTTATCTCAGATTTTATTTCTGCATAGGCTTGATTATCTAATGATAAGAAGAAAGCACTAACATATAAATCTGGATTTTTCAGTATTAGTTCTTCCCATTTATTAATTAATTTTTCTAGTCTTTCAAAATTTTCTAATTTGTCATTGTAAAATGAAGATAAATTAGATTTTCTAGCTAGTAATCCTTTCTTTATTGACCTACTTGATTTCCCTAAAATATTAATTTTTTTATTAATTTTATAGCTTTG
This sequence comes from Prochlorococcus sp. AG-402-A08, assembly GCA_003279585.1. GTDB lineage: Bacteria > Cyanobacteriota > Cyanobacteriia > PCC-6307 > Cyanobiaceae > Prochlorococcus_B. The sequence goes on from QCHH01000002.1 coordinate 22,793, forward strand.
ATTAATAGGGCCCACAATCCCTAGAAAACTACCAAGTAAAACTGAAAAGCCTATGCTTGTTAAACATATATTCGTTATTAATTTGAGTTGAAGCTTCACTATGAAATGAAAGAATATAAACCTTTCTATTTATTGTAGCTTGTTATTTTAATTCATCATTTTTATTTTTAATTTTCCATCTAGCTTGGCTAATTATTCCTCTAATTAGTGCAACTTCATCATCGTTAATCTCACCTCTTAAAAGCAGTTGTTTGATTTTTGTCATTTTAGCTTTATATGTATGTTTCATCAAGAAACCAATATCGAGAAGAAGACTACCTGCATCATTAACACAATCTTCTAATTTAATTAAATTCGCCGGATACCTTATCTTTGAACTGGGTTTTAATAAATCAAGCTCATTGGATTGATTGAATTGATGAAGAATAATTGCTACTGCATGTGAAAGATTTAATGACGGATAATTCTCACTCGTATGAAGACTGATCACTTTATTGGCTTTTAACAGCTCTTCGTTAGATAAACCTCGGTCTTCTCTTCCGAAAACCAAAGCTATTGTCTCTTTTCTTTCTGATTTGAAAGCCCAGTTCAAAGCATTTTTATTCGAAGTAAGTGGAATTTCCCCATGCTCCTTTCTTCCGCAAGTAGCAATAATTTTTGAGCAGTCTGAAAGTGCTGAATTGAGATCTTCATAAACTTTTGCTTTTTCTAATATTTTTAATCCTCTGACAGCCATCTTTTTTGATTCTTGAGTCAAATAATCGCATTTAGGAGAAACGAGTCTTAATTCATGGACACTAAAGTTTTCACAAAGTCTTGCAACGCTTCCCACATTTATTGGCCCCGCTGGTTCGACAAGGACTATTTTTATAGTTTTTTTTATAGCCACTATTAATTGAGTGAATGCATATACGCCAGTAGATCGGCCATTGATTGAGGCTCTATTTCAAAACTTGGCATTGGTGGCGTCAATCCTCTAATAACTTGATTAATGATTTTTTTATCACTCATTTCTTTAGTCGCTTCATGTAGGTCGGGCCCTACCAGCCCTTGAGCTGAAATCCCATGGCAACCGACACAATTGATTTTGAATAATTTGCTTCCAGATAAAGCTTCACCTTTGACAGATAGCGTTTCCGTTATGAAAGGATCTTGCTTAAAATCTCCTGATATCCAAAAAATGATAAGGAGAATTAAAGTTGCAGTAGATAACAAGAATATTCGCCAAGAGCTAATCTTTTGCTCCTTATTAATTAATGCTTTTGATGACGGAGTATTCACTAAAACCTCTTTGACATGAAAGAATTGTTAAAAGTAATCATGAAAATTGCGATCCAATGATTGAGCCTCTGCTATGTGGGATTGTTCTTGGACTAGTTCCCATAACATTATTAGGCCTTTTTGTTAGTGCATGGAATCAGTATCGTCGAAGCAGTTCAATGCCTGATTGGGAATAAGAAAAAGAAGAGAGGTGTTTCCATAATATTTCTCTTTATTTAATTTCCAACCATTATGTATTCTTGGCATTGATTTTGACGAGCATTCACATATCAAAGTAGATGATTCTTTAATCCATTTTTTAGACAATAAGAGTTCTTGAGAAAGTTCGTATAATTCAGACTCATATGGAGGGTCTAGAAAAACAAAATCAAATTTTTCTTCAGTACTTGAGCAAGCTTTAATAAATTCAATTTTTTTGTTTTTAGGGCCCTTTTTGAGAAATGAGATCAATTCATTGCATATGACTTCAATATGTATTGAATGATCTATGGCATTTGATACATTTATAAGATTTTTTTTGCATATTTTTGCTGCTTCTCTTTGCCTTTCAATTGCGAGAACCCTTTTTACTCCTTTTTGAAGAGCCTCACATGCCATTGCTCCACTCCCACTGCAAAGATCAAGCCAACTTGCTTCTTTGAGTTCATTTCCAAGAATATTGATGAGTGCCTCTCTTACTTTTGAGGAGGTAGGCCTAGTCTTTTGGTTTAAAGGACTTTCAATCCTTTTACCAGATAAGAGTTTCAGTTTCCCTTTCAATCTAAAAATTAGTTCTTTTCAACCAATTAATCCAATTAAAAATAAGTTTTTGTCCTGCTATACCTGATTTCTCAGGATGAAATTGACAGGCTCCAGTATTTTTATACCAAACAATAGATGAAACGTCAGTTTTGCCAAATTTTGTTATTGCTACAGTGTTTTTCGCTTCTTCAGGACACGCTGAGTATGAGTGGACGAAATACATCCAATTTGAATCAGGATAATTTTCTAGAATAGGACATTCGTTCGTTTTATATATTGGAGACCAACCAATATGAGGAATCCTTTCGTTTCTTTCTTGAGGTAATCTGCGAATATGTCCTTTAATAACTCCTAAACCTTCTGAAGTACCCTCATCACTAGATTCGAATAAAAGCTGTAATCCTAAACAAATTCCAATAAGCGGTTTACCATTATTTATCCATTCAATTATTGATGGTACTAGTTCAGTCCTTCTTAAATTTTTCATTGCGGGATCAAAAGCACCTACTCCAGGAAGAATTAGAGCATCACAAGACTGGAGTTTTTTTATGTCGCAAATAATATCTAAAGGTTGATTAAGCCTTTTAAATGCTTGTTGAACGGAAAAAAGATTACCCATTCCATAATCTATTAATCCAATTTTTGCCAAAAGATTTACCTTTGAATCATTTGAATTAAGTTCTAAAAAATCTAAATTCTATAAATTGAGATTAAAGATGTTTGGAGATTGTTCCGGAGAGGGTGGCTTTAGGAACTGCTCCGACAACAGTATCTACTTTTTGACCTGCCTTGAAGATCATTAAAGTTGGTATGCTTCTGATCCCGTACTGACTAGCAACATTAGGGTTCTCATCAGTGTTTAATTTGAAAACTTTTATTTTGCCCTCGAAATCTTTTGAGATCTCTTCAACAATTGGAGCAACCATTCTGCATGGTCCGCACCAAGGGGCCCAAAAATCAACCAAAACAGGAACTTCGCTCTGGAGGACTTCTTGTTCGAATGAGGAATCAGTTACTGCAGAAGCTGTGGACATACCTTAGAAGTCTTAAGAACTTGATCATAACAATTGTATTTTGCCTATAAAAAGTTTTTCTGCAATTTTTAAACGAAGTTTGAATATTGATTTGGTTTATTTTAATAAGAAAAACCCGAACAAGTCGGGCATTTTTGTGTGTGAGGAGTGTGAGAGCAAAGGCTCTCACTACCCAATTCTAGCCTTTATATTTAATTCTGAAATCTTTCGGTAACTTTATTTCCCCATTCCAAGTTGTTGTGCCTTTTGGTAAACTTTTCCTTCTGTTAACAAAGAAGGTGCAATAACTACTTCAACTTTTTGCATTTCTTTGAGGTCCATAGCTCCAAGAGTCCCCATAGAGGTTTTTATTGCTCCTAATAAATTGTGTGTTCCATCATCAAGTATCGCAGGGCCACGAAGAATACTTTTTAAACTTCCTGTTGTTCCAACTTTAATCCTTGTACCTCTAGGTAGGACAGGACTTGGTGTGGCCATACCCCAATGAAAGCCTTTTCCAGGCGCTTCCTGAGATCTTGCGATTGGGGAACCAATCATGACTGAGTCGGCACCACAAGCTATGCATTTGCAAATGTCCCCACCAGTGATAATCCCACCATCAGCAATGATTGGAACATATTTTCCGCTTTCTTTTTGAAAATCATCCCTTGCAGCAGCACAATCAGAAATAGCAGTTGCTTGAGGAATACCAACTCCTAGTACGCCTCTTGAGGTGCATGCTGCTCCAGGTCCGATGCCAACCATTACTGCTGCTGCTCCTGCTCTCATAAGCTTGAGAGAAACTTCATAAGTAACGCAATTACCTACTGCAACAGGAATTCCAATGGTTGCACAAAGATCACATAGATCAAGATTTTGACTACCTTCTTTGCCTAGATGTTCTGTTGAAACTACTGTAGCCTGAAGAAAAAATAAGTCTGCACCTGACTCTTTAACTAAATCTTTATACTTGATTGCTGCTAATGGAGTCCCGCTTACAGCAGCAATACCCCCACTATTTTTTATTTCTTGAATTCTTTTTAAAATTAATTCTTCTTTTATCGGTTTCTTATAAATCTCTTGCATTAGAGGAACAAATTCCTCTTTTCCAATTGACCGGATTTTGGTTAGGACCTCTTCTGGCTCTTCATATCTAGTTTGAACTCCTTCTAGATTTAAAACACCTAGGGCCCCTAATTTTGAAAGAGCGACCGCCATGTTGACATCTACAACTCCATCCATCGCACTTGCGATTATGGGGATATCTCTTTCAATCCCAGCGATTTCCCAGTTGGTTTTTGTGATTTCAGGGTCAACTGTTCTTACTCCTGGAACCAATGCAATCTCATCGATTCCGTAGGCTCTTCGAACAGTTTTGGTGCGTCCTAGTTGAATATTCACACCTAAATTTTGTAAGTTCTCGTCAAACTACCAACTGAAGTGCCAAATTGAGCAAATGTTGGGAATAGATAATCAAGATTTTGCTTGTTCTTTCTTATTGATGTGATGATTTGAGGATGCTTTGAGCAAAATTTAGAGCATATTTTTGTAATCGTTGATTTTGTGAGAGTTGATTTACTTTCAGATATATGGTTATTCACTTTAAAAGGTTTATTAATGCTCAGATGTTCTTATAATTGGTAAAACCTTTATATATGGCTGATCCATTGGGACCTAATAGTGCTGGTCCCGGGGAATCCGACGATCGGATCATCCAGACTGACTTAAGAAACGAAATGTCGCGTTCCTACTTGGAATACGCGATGAGCGTGATTGTGGGGAGAGCATTGCCTGATTCGAGGGATGGACTTAAACCAGTACATAGAAGGATTCTCTATGCGATGTATGAACTAGGGCTGACTAGCGATAGGCCCTACAGAAAATGCGCACGTGTTGTTGGAGAAGTTTTAGGTAAATTCCATCCCCATGGCGATACAGCTGTTTATGACGCTTTAGTCAGAATGGCGCAAGATTTTTCTATGCAGATGCCTCTGATTGATGGGCATGGGAATTTTGGATCTGTTGATAATGATCCTCCTGCAGCGATGAGATATACAGAATCCAGATTGCAATCTTTAACCACAGATAGCCTGCTTGAAGATATTGAATCTGAAACAGTCGATTTCGCCGATAACTTTGATGGATCTGTACAAGAACCAACAGTTTTGCCAGCAAGAATACCTCAATTGTTATTAAATGGTTCTTCTGGAATCGCTGTAGGTATGGCAACGAACATACCTCCCCATAATTTGGTTGAGTTGATTGATGGATTGATGGCTTTAATTTCTAATCCTGAGTTAGAAGAAATAGAGTTGATGAATATAATTAAAGGCCCAGATTTCCCTACTGGTGGGCAGATACTTGGTAGAAGTGGAATTAAGGAAACATATCTTTCTGGTAGAGGTTCAATAACAATGCGTGGAGTTGCTGAAATAGAAACCATTGAAAATCCTGGGAGACCAGATAGGGATGCTGTGATAATTACTGAACTTCCTTATCAAACAAATAAAGCAGGATTAATTGAACGAATCGCTGATATGGTCAACGATAAAAAACTTGAAGGTATTGCAGATATAAGAGATGAAAGTGATAGAGATGGAATGAGAATTGTTGTTGAATTAAGAAGGGATTCATATCCTCAAGTTGTTTTAAATAATTTATTTAAACTTACTCCTTTGCAAACTAATTTTAGTGCAAACATGCTTGCATTAGTTAATGGTGAACCTGTTATATTGTCACTTCGAAAGATGTTGCAAGTATTTTTAGACTTTAGAGTAGAAACTATTGAAAAAAGAACTAAATATCTATTGAAAAAGGCAGAGAGTAGAGATCATATATTGCTGGGACTATTATTAGCATTAGATCAGCTAGATGAAATAATTAGTCTTATTAGATCAGCTTCTGACTCTGCTACTGCTAAAAAGAAATTACAAGAACTGCATGGCTTAACAGATATTCAGTCTGATGCTATTTTGCAGATGCAGTTAAGAAGACTGACCGCTTTAGAGGCAGATAAAATTAGACTTGAACATGATGATTTGGTTAGAAAAATAATAGATTTAAAAGATATTTTAAATAAAAAAGAGAGGGTCTTTGAAATAACAAAAATAGAATTGAATGAAATAAAAGAAAAATATCATGCTCCAAGAAGAACGGAAATACTTGATCTAGGAGGTGGGCTTGAGGATATTGATTTGATTGCGAATGAAAGATCAGTCGTTTTGTTGACCGAGACAGGATATTTAAAGAGGATGCCTGTTAATGAATTTGAAGCAACAAGTCGAGGCACTAGAGGTAAAGCAGGAACTCGAAGCCAGGGAGAGGAAGAAGTGAAAAAATTTATTAGTTGTAATGACCATGACAGCCTTCTCCTTTTTAGTGATAGAGGGGTTGCTTATGCTCTTCCTGCTTACAGAGTTCCTCAATGCAGTAGAACTGCAAAAGGTACTCCTATTGTTCAATTGCTTCCAATTCCACGTGAAGAAGCTATTACTTCATTGCTTTCTGTGAGCTCTTTTGATGATGAGAACTATTTATTGATGCTTACTAGGGGGGGGTACATAAAAAGAACACCTCTTTCAGCTTTCAGCAAAATTAGAGCAAATGGATTAATTGCAATAGGCTTGGAGGATGGTGATGCTTTGATATGGGTTCGTTTGGCTGAGTCTGGAGATAGTGTTTTGATTGGTTCGAAAAATGGAATGACAATACATTTTAGATTAAATGATTCTGAATTACGCCCTTTAGGTAGATCGGCAAGAGGGGTTAAGTCAATGAATCTTAAGACTGGAGATTCTCTTGTAAGTATGGATGTTTTATCTACTGAGTTGGCTGATCATGTTGATAAAAGTGAGGAAGAAGAACTACAGGATGAATCATCAGAGTCTGAAGGCCCTTGGGTACTTGTTGCCTCTGGAAGTGGATTAGGTAAAAGAGTCCCTGTGACACAATTTCGCTTGCAAAAAAGAGCAGGAATGGGCTTAAGAGCAATAAAATTTAGAAAAGATGGTGATGAACTTGTAGGTTTGAGGGTTTTAGGTAAAGGAGAAGAATTGCTATTAGTTAGTGAAAAAGGAGTAATAGTTAGAACTAGTGCGGATAAGATCTCTCAACAATCTAGAGCTGCAACTGGGGTAAGAATTCAGAAGCTTGATAACGGCGACAAGTTGTCAGAGGTTGTTTTAGTTCCTCCGGAACAAATTAATGATGATGATGATGAAAAAGAATCATCTACTACTAACGAATCAATCAATACTGATCTAACGTCAAAAAATTGAAATTGAATTATTCTGCTGATGTATTAGTTATGGGAGCAGGTCCAGCTGCTCTTTGCATCACTGCTGAGTTGGTTCAACAAGGACTTAATGTTCAGGCAATTGCTTCTAAGTCACCTTTAGAACCTTGGCCAAATACTTATGGGATCTGGGCATCTGAACTTGAGTCTTTAAATCTGCAAGAATTATTGAAATACAGATGGAAAGACACTGTTAGTTTTTTTGGAGATGGATTAAGTCAAAAAGGCAATAATTGCACAAATCATTATCTTGATTACGGCCTTTTTAATTCAATTAATTTTCAAGAGGCTCTTCTGGAGAGATGCAAAGGACTTTCTTGGCAAGTAGAAACTGTCAAAAATATTGATTTTAGTGAAAGAGAAACCGTTGTTATTTGCACTTCAGGAAAAAAATATTTCGCTAGGCTCGTTATTGATGCAAGCGGTCATAAAACCCCTTTTATTAGAAGGCCTAAGCATGATCAAATAGCTAAGCAGGCGGCTTATGGGGTGGTTGGCAAATTTAGTTCGGCCCCTGTAGAGAAGAATCGTTTTGTATTAATGGACTTTAGACCAGATCATTTAAATGCGAATGAATTGGAAGAGCCACCTTCTTTTCTTTATGCGATGGACCTGGGAGACGGAAGTTATTTTGTAGAAGAAACATCTTTAGCTTGCGCACCTCCAGTTTCATTTGAATCATTAAAAGCAAGATTAAATTCAAGACTATCTAACAAAGGTATTCAAATTGAGGAAGTAATGCATGAAGAGCATTGTCTTTTTCCAATGAATTTGCCATTGCCATATAGAGATCAACCCCTTTTAGCCTTTGGAGGCTCAGCCAGTATGGTTCACCCAGCTTCGGGATACATGGTTGGCAGCCTTTTAAGGAGAGCACCCTCATTAGCAAAGGAGATAGCAAAAGTAATCAAAAAGGATCCTCTTATGCCTACCTCTCAGATAGCCAGAAGAGGATGGAAAACCCTCTGGACAACTGAATTAGTTCAAAGACATCGTCTTTATCAGTTTGGACTTCAAAGACTAATGAGCTTTGATGAATCCCTATTAAGATCTTTTTTTGATACCTTTTTTAAACTACCCAAAAAAGATTGGTATGGATATTTAACTAACACTCTTCCTTTGCCAAGGCTGTTCATTGTTATGCTCAAATTATTCTCTATTGCTCCGATGAAAGTTAGATTTGGGATGATTGGTTTTTTAATAAAAAAGTAAGAAAAATTTTAGATTTTCTTTTTCCAATCGATAGGAGAAATAAGTGGAAATATTGAATCCTCTGTTTCTATTTTTTCTATAACTAGGTCATTAATAATTTTTTTATCTTTAATTGAATTGATTAATATCCAAAATCTTTCTAGATGCAAGTTTATTCTTTCTCTCGCAAGACCAGTAGTCGTTCCTGCTTTGAGAATGAAACTCCAATCTGAAGATTGAGACAGTAAAAGTTCTCTTCCAGCTTGTTTAATGATTTTGATATTTGATTCTTCAATAAACCCTCCTGAACAAATACTGACCATTTCTCTTCCAGCTTTACTCCATTCATGCACAATCCAAGCATTTGCATTGTTTAGCCAATAATTATGAAAACCACCTTGACCCCAACTAGATGGAGAGGGATTGCATAATTGGATATGGGGGGTTGCTTGAAGAGCCTCTTTTAAAGTAATTAATTTAATACCTTCCTTCTTTGATTTGATAAATAATTGTGAGAGAAATTGGGGGCCTTCAAACCACCAATGACCAAAAAGTTCTGCATCAAAAGGAGCGATTAATAATGGTTCTATTTGCATTGATTTTTCAAGTTTTAAAAGTTGTTTTTTTCTTTCCTGCAAATATTTCTCTGCATCTTTTTCAACACTTTCTTTCGCGGCTTGTGGATCATATTCTTGTTTATTTTCTAAGGATGTATTTTGAGATGAAATCTTAAATAATTTTATTCCTAAGGGCCTTTTTTCCTTAATCCCTATTTTTTGGAGGCTTTCTATTGATAAATCCCAGCCTAAGTCTCTATGGAATTCTCTGTAGTTTGGATTACCCGGATAGCCATCCTTTGCTGACCAGACTGGAAGAGTTGATTCACTATCTCTACCAAAAAAAGCTACTCCTCTTCTTGTGCAAATAGGAGCATATAAACCATATCTTGGCCTTGGATCTGCATTTAATAAGCCATGGCCATCTAAGACCGCATATCTAAGACCTGATTCAGCCATTAATTCATCTAAGCCTTCGTAATATGCACATTCAGGCAACCAAATACCAAATGGAGCTTTAATGAAAAGGCGCTGATGCTCTCTTACAGCAGTTTTTAATTGAGCCCTTACTGCTTCAGGGTTTTCTCTTAATAGAGGAAGATACCCATGAGTGGCTGCACATGTGAGAATATCAATTACTTCTGATGTTTGTAATTTTTTAAATCTTCCTATTAGATCACCTTTGCAGCTCTTCCAGCTTTTTAATTGGCGTTTTAAGTGATCTTTTAAATGATGGGCTGCTGAAATGCATTTTGTTTCTAATGTATTTAGAAGTTCGAACCTTATTCCCAACCATTCTTCAAAGCGATTTTTTAATACCTCGTCCTCCAAAAGAGAAAGCAAAGTAGGCGATAGACCTATTGTTATTTTAGGTGTTTGATCTTTTGCGATGGAGGCTGCTTCAAGTGTTTCTAAAAGTGGTAAATAGCATTCCACTAGAGCTTGGAAAAACCAATCTTCCTCTAAGGAGCCAGGTTCTTCTGATCTCACGTAAGGTAGATGGGCATGCAGGACTATGGCGAGATTGCCTTTAGTCATTAAAACTCCCAGGTTTTTGGAATAGAACTTTCGATACTTATACTCTTTAGACCCACTAAAAAAGATAAACTTTAAGTTGTAATATTAGTCTAGTCAAAATAGATACTTAAAAATAATTAATTTTTGACTTATTCTTTAGATTCTTCATAAAGATTTGATCTTAAATCTTAAATATTTTATAAAAACAAAATATAAAGACATCAATTAAATAGTTAAAAACTTAAATCTTATCTAGAATTTTAAGAAAAATATACTACAATTAAATTAATTCACACAGACCTTAATAAGGTCTAGTTATTTTTATATATTTCATGCTATGGCCAAAGATCCAGGCCGAGTTTTAATTTTCGATACCACTTTAAGAGATGGGGAGCAATCTCCTGGAGCGAGTCTTAATTTAGAAGAAAAGTTAGCTATTGCTCAACAATTAGCAAGATTAGGAGTCGATGTTATTGAGGCAGGATTTCCTTTTGCTAGCCCAGGGGATTTTGCTGCAGTTCAAAAAATAGCTGAGCATGTAGGAGGAGAAGAAGGACCGACTATTTGCGGATTATCAAGAGCCTCAAAACCTGATATCAAAGCTTGTGCTGAAGCGATCTCTCCAGCACCAAAAAAAAGGATTCATACCTTCATTGCAACCAGTGACATACACCTTGAACATAAATTAAGGAAATCCAGGAAAGAAGTTCTTGATATCGTTCCAGATATGGTTGGCTACGCTAAAAGTTTTGTTGATGATGTTGAATTTTCCTGTGAAGATGCAGCAAGAAGTGATTTAGATTTTTTGTATAAAGTAATCGAATTAGCCATATCTTCAGGTGCTAATACTATAAATATTCCAGATACAGTTGGTTATACAACCCCTTCTGAATTTGGAGACTTGATATCAAGTATTAATAAGAATGTTCCAAATATCAATGAAGCAGTTCTCTCCGTTCATGGTCACAACGACCTAGGACTTGCTGTCGCAAACTTTCTTGAGGCTGTCAAGAATGGCGCTAGACAGCTTGAATGCACTATTAACGGAATAGGAGAGAGAGCAGGTAATGCTGCTTTAGAAGAATTAATTATGGCTCTTCATGTAAGAAGATCATATTTTAATCCGTTTTTTGGTAGGCCTCCTGAATCTCCTACTCCTTTGACAGCAGTGAGAACAGAAGAAATAACTAAGTCCTCTCGCTTGGTATCCAATTTAACTGGGATGGTTGTACAACCCAATAAAGCGATTGTAGGTGCAAACGCTTTTGCTCATGAATCTGGAATACATCAAGATGGAGTATTGAAAAATAGGCTTACCTACGAAATTATCGATGCAAAAACAGTCGGGTTGTCCGACAATAAAATTTCTTTAGGGAAATTGAGTGGAAGGAGTGCTGTTCGAGCTCGGCTAGAAGACCTTGGATATGACTTGAATAGAGATGATCTTAATGATGCTTTCGCTAGATTTAAAGATTTAGCCGATAGGAAAAGAGAAATAACAGATCGTGATTTAGAGGCCATTGTTAGTGAACAAGTTCAACAACCAGAAGCTTTGTTCCAATTGAAATTGGTCCAAGTAAGTTGTGGAACTTCTCTAATGCCTACGGCAACAGTAACTGTGGTTGGAGAAGAAGGAGAGGAAAAAACCGCCGTCTCTCTAGGAACAGGTCCTGTCGATGCAGTTGTAAGAGCTTTGGATTCTTTAACTGAAGAACCTAATGAATTGATTGAATTCTCAGTAAAGTCAGTTACAGAAGGAATAGATGCTTTAGGGGAAGTTACAATTCGAATAAGGAGAGATGGAAACCTCTTCTCTGGTCATTCTGCTGATACTGATGTTGTTGTTGCTGCGGCTCAGGCATACGTAAATGCGCTTAATAGGTTGGTAGCTGCTCAGGGAAGGAAAACCATTCATCCACAACATGATCTTGCTCAGGTAGATAAAGAAGGGGTTTAACAAAATAGTTTTACAAACTAATAAAAAAATAAAAGGGTTTCCGTAAATTTTTTTTAGATAAAACACACTAATCTTTCAATCAAAGATTAATATGTGTTGTGACGGTTTGATATGCGCACATAAATGGCTTTTAAAAGAAATCTTTACCGACTTATAGGACTTGATGGATCTCCACACCACGTTCTTGATGCTCCCTATGAAAGTATTGAGGCAGCTCTTAAGGCGGCAAAAATATGGTGCAATGGCCAAGGGTTGAGTTGCACAATCAAAGAGAAAGGCATTGGTGTGCAAGTTCTTGCAGGAAATGGAACCTGGAGAACTATTTGCTATCCATCTAATTGTTTGCAACCTGCACCAGCGTAAAAAAATTACTATCGATCCTATGATTTTATCCATAAGAATAATTTTTTAAAAATGGGTTTAGGAATGCGTGGCTATTGGACGCTTACTTGGTTTGGTTTGATCTCAAATACACTTGCAATTCCGTTTATTGCTTATGTAGTTGGATCAGGTCCGCCCCTTCAAACTGCAAATATTACTCTTGCTATTAGTCTCGCTTGGCCAGCGGCAGTAACTGGAATTGTTGCTTCAGCAGGTCTATTTGCTCAAAGAGGATGGGGTGTGATTTTATCAATAGTTGCTTTATCTATGACTCTTTCAGGAACTTTGCCTTATGGAATAATCAGATTAATTAAAGTAAATGATCTTTTTGGTATCAGCGGCTTGTCTTTGCTGATCGCTCTGCTTAATTTATTAGCTTTACTCTATTGGTGTAGAAGAGGGCATAGACGAATAAGGCTTTAACTCAAAATTTATACTCTTATAAATTTAGTAATTTTCACCTTGCGTTAAAGCTTGGATATTTCAATCTTCTGTGACGCATTCTCCTCCACACAGAAACAAAGGCCCTAAGTATTATTTCTATTTCTGCTCTCGTTAAACTACTTTCTTTTAATTGGCCATCAATCTGACGAGATTGAATGATTTTTCTAACTGTTCTGCATGCATCGCTGTCTGAAGAAGAAGCGTCGAGAGATCTTAATGCTGCTTCGCAACCATCTGCAAGCATGAGGATACCAGTTTCTTTCGAATGAGGAATAGGTCCCTTGTATCTGAAACGTTTTTCAGAGGCAGATGGATCGCTTTCTCTAGCTTTATGAAGAAAATATCCCATTTTCAAAGTGCCTTGATGTTCTGGGATGAAATCAGCAATAGGTGATGGAAGTCGATATCTCCTCGCAAGCTTTAACCCCTCATCTACATGGGCTTGAAGAATATCGGCACTTTTATATGGATTTTTTATTTCTTCATGTGGGTTTAGGCCATCTTTTTGATTTTCAATAAACCAATTAGGAGCATGTAATTTTCCTACGTCATGGTAAAGAGCTCCAGTTCTAATTAAGTCAACATCAGCACCAATGACTCTTGCTCCTTCCTCTGCGAGACTTGAAATTGTTAAAGTATGTTCAAATGTGCCTGGTGCTTCTCTAGATAAACGACGAAGTAAAGGACGTTCTTGATCCGCAAGCTCCATTAATCTTGCTCTAGTAAGTAAGCCAAATGTATTTTCTAATATGGGAATAATTAATATTGTTACCATTAGTATTGAACTTATAATAAGTGTTTCATTAAAAAGAGAATTAGGTTCAAAAGATTGGGTTTCAAATTCTACATTTTTTGCTTTAATTAATTGATTAAAAATAAACAATTGGCCTAATAATGCACCAAAAGGTATAAATAAAGCTATTTGAAGAACTTGTGCTCGGCTTCTCATCCTTCTACCTAAGAATGCAATAAATGAACCAGCGATACAAGCAATTATTAGTCTAACTTCACTTGATTCATTAAGGGATGATGGCCATATCAAACTGGCGGCGGCCATCCATGCCAATGATGTAGTCGTACCAATTCCTTGGGAGAGAAGAAGTGTAGGGGGTAATATTAATTGCATTGGACTTGCTAGCGGTCCAAGCCAATCTTTTGTTAATTGAACAACAAATAATAAAGTTAAAGAAAGTAATCCATGCTTTGGCTTTAGCCTAGGCTTTTCTCTTCTCATAATCATAAGAAGTAATCCACAACTTGCCATGGACTCTGAGAAAGTAATTAGCCATTTTAAGGGTCTAGGACTTCGACTTACCTTGTTAAAATGTTCTAGAATATCAAATTCTTGAGAGCTTATTGGCGTACCTTTTTTGGATATTATACTGCCTTGTTTAACTTTTATAGTGTTTACTCCTTCTTGATCAATTAGATTTTCATGTAATACACTCGTTTTTAATGCATCAACTTTTAAATTACTTTTTTTGTAAAAACTAGTAGATAATACTTTTGCACCTAATGATCTGCTTGGAGAAAGTTTGTCACCTAGATCTATTAATTGAAGAGAAGAAGCTTCATTAAGTAGATCATGTGCGAGTGTATGAATAATTCCTTGAGAAAGCATTTTTTTTGAAGCATTTTTTATCTCTTTTTTCCACGCTTCCCATTCACTTTCGGAGACATTTGCCAACCAAGTTTTCTCTGAATTTGTTAGGTTGATTACATTTTTACTTATCTCAAAATTCTGATCTTTTAAAGTTCGAAGTTCCTTTATTTTCTGAAAAACACTCTTTTCTAAGTAATTTGTTTGATTATTGTCTATTACTTGCACAAAACTCTCTTTTAAGCCTTGTTTCTTTTCTTTTAGAGCTTTAGTGTCAATTACCGTTGCATCTCTAGGTGCTATTTCGTTGAATTGAGCAATATCTCCTGGTTTGAGATCGGGGACAGCAAGTAACTTATAACTTGAAAATATTGCTACTAATAGGCAGACCATTAGTAGCCCTAACTTGTCAGTGGATGACCAGCGAAGTATTGGACGCCTGGGAGATTGACTCCCTAACCATATCCTCCAAATTTTTTTTGGACTTGGTAATTTAGCCAAAGACTTTCTCACCTCCTCCTAAAGCTAGGTTTAATGCGTTGATTAATTGAAATTGTATTCATTTTATTTATGCCAAAAATTTTAGATGGAAAAAAACTTGCTCAGGAGATCGAACTGATACTTCGACAGGCTATCGAATCTGGTTTGGGTGTTGCGGAACGTCCTCCCGGTCTTGCCGTTCTTAGGGTTGGTAATGATCCAGCTAGTGGAGTTTATGTCAATTACAAGGAAAAAGCATGCGATCGAATAGGTGTTAGAAGTTTTGCAAAGCATTTAAAAGAAGATATTTCATTGGAGGAACTTACAGAAACCATTAAAGGTTTTAATCAAGAAAAGAATGTTGATGGAATTTTATTGCAACTCCCATTACCTGCTCATCTTGATGAGGCGACTTTGCTTAGGAGTATTGATCCTGATAAGGATGCTGATGGACTGCATCCTTTGAATTTAGGAAGATTAATAAAAAGAGAAAAAGGACCAAGATCATGCACGCCTGCTGGTGTTATGGCTCTGCTTGAAAGAAATCAAATCAAAATTGAAGGTAAAAGAGCAGTAGTTGTTGGACGTAGCATCCTTGTTGGTAAGCCAATGGCTTTAATGCTTGAAGCCGCAAATGCTACTGTCACGGTTGCTCATTCAAGAACTAAAGATTTACCCTCTTTAACTAGGGAGGCTGATTTACTTGTCGTAGCAGCTGGTAGGCCTTATATGATTGGAAAAAATCATGTCAGCGAGAATTGCGTGGTGATTGATGTAGGGATTCACAGACTTCCGCCTGATCAAGAAAATATAAAAGAGCTCAAAAAGACTAAACTTTGTGGAGATGTAAAGATATTTGAAATTGAAGATAAAGTGGCTGCCTATTCACCTGTTCCTGGCGGTGTAGGGCCTATGACAGTGACAATGCTTCTAGCAAATACAGTTGATAGGTGGCAGAAACATTGTGGATTACCTTTAACTATTAGTCATTTACTTCCCTGAATCACAATGTCCTGAGAGAATTGTTAGGAAATCGATTTTTTGCATGCAGGAGGCAATCGCTTCTTTTGACTTCGCTGAGTATCTAGAGAAATCTAGAGCTCTCGTTGAAGATGCGCTGGATGCGTCTCTTGGCCCTGAAAAGCCAGAAAAATTAAGAGAATCTATGCGCTATTCCCTTTTGGCTGGAGGGAAAAGATTAAGACCAATACTTTGTCTAGCTGCCTGCGAACTTGCCGGAGGCGAAGTTGAAAAAGCCTTGCCTACAGCAGTTGCTCTGGAAATGATTCATACAATGTCTCTTATTCATGACGATTTACCATCCATGGATAATGACGATCTTCGTCGAGGGCGTCCTACTAATCACAAAGTTTATGGAGATGCGGTAGCAATTCTTGCTGGTGATGCTTTATTGACCAGAGCTTTTGAGATGGTTTCTATTCGAACAGAAGGAATACCCCCAGAGAGACTATTAAAAATAGTAGGTGAGCTTTCTTTAGTTGCAGGTGCCCCTGGACTAGTGGGTGGACAAGTAGTTGATCTCGATTGCGAAGGGAAAGAAGTTGATTTGGAAACACTAGAGTACATTCATCTTCACAAAACAGGAGCTCTGCTCAAAGCATGTGTCACTTGCGGAGCATTGATAGGCGGAGCTAATGAGAAGCTTCTGGAAGCATTAAGTGTCTATGCAAGAGGGATTGGCTTGGCATTTCAAATAATTGATGACATTCTTGATGTGACAGCAAGCAGTGAAGTGTTGGGCAAAACAGCAGGAAAGGATCTAATTGCCGATAAGACTACTTATCCCAAATTACTCGGTCTTGAAGAATCTAGAAAGAGAGCAGATCTTTTGGTCGCTAAAGCAAAAAATGCTCTTGCTCTTTGGCCAGAAAAATCAAAACCACTTCTTGCATTAGCTGATTACATTACTAGTAGAGATAGATGAATATTAATCAAGCTGGCGAATTTCAGTTGATTTATATCCTTGATAATGCTGTATTAGCATGGGGTCTAGCAGCATGTGGCCTTGCTCAATTTTCTAAACTAGTATTTGAATTAATTTTTAAGCAAAGGTGGAGACCGTCGGTACTAATAGAAACAGGAGGTATGCCTTCAAGTCATTCGGCTTTGGTAACAGGAACCGCATCTGGAGTAGGACTTCAGCTTGGTTTTAATGATCCATTATTTGCTTTGGCTTCAACAATTGCTTTTATTGTGATGTACGACGCTTCAGGAATAAGAAGATCGGCTGGCTTGACAGCCGCAAAAGTTAATCAAATCTCAAAAGATAATTCTTGCGAATTATCTTCAGAAACCACTTTAAAAGAATCCTTGGGGCACACAAAAATTGAGGTATTAGTAGGTAGTCTTCTTGGCCCAATTGTGGCTTTGCCAGGCATTTTTTTCATTGGCTCCCCTTTACATGTTTTGCAAATGATTGGATTATTTTCTGTGTGAAAGAAGTAAAAGCAAAAGAAGATTGTTTCGTTTTAACTAAGGATCAAGAAAAATCTCTTGAATTATTTTGTGAATGGCTTAATACCCCATATTCCTTTAAACCTTTTGTAATGAAAGGTTTTGCAGGTAGCGGAAAAACATATTTATCGATGAAATTATTAAAAAAAGTTGATGAGTTGGGTTTGTGTTGGACTGTAGTTGCACCAACTCATAAAGCTGTAGGAGTATTAAGGGAGGGTTTGAGAAGGGAATCTATTCAACCGACATGGTTCCCTTCTACCATTCATCGTTTGCTTCGGCTTAAGTTGAAAAGACAGGCGGATGTCGAAATATGTGAAAAAACTGATCAAACTGAGAACTCTTTGGAGAATCTAGGACTTGTTTTAATTGATGAAGCATCAATGATTGATTCTAAGTTATTGGAGATCACTCTTGAATGCGCTAGATGTAACTCGACTCGATTGGTTTTTGTTGGTGATCCTGCTCAACTTCCACCAGTGGGAGAAAGTTCTAGTTCAGTTTTTTTAATGAAACGATCAGTTAATACTGAACTTAAGGAAGTTGTTCGTCATCAAGGACCTGTTCTGAAACTAGCAAAGATAATTAGAGATGGGCAAATTCCCTGTAAGCAGCTTCCAATATTGCCAGTTATTAATTCTAAGAAAGGTAGTGTTGGAATATTAGATAGAAATAGTTGGCTTGAAAGAGCCAAATCAGCATTGAGCTTATCTTCCTTAGAAGATGATCACGACAGAGCAAGAATTCTCTGCTATACGAATCGAATTGTTGATAATTTGGTTCCTCATGCAAGAAGGGCTATTCATGGTGAGATGGCAAATCAATACCAGGTTTTACCTGGGGAGGTTTTAATAAGCCGAAAAGCTGTAATGGTGAATGCTTCATTAAACGAGGATGAGCTTGGAGAAGAACCAGATATTTTGATTAGTTCCAATAGAGAGATGGTGGTAGAAGATGTAATTCCAAATAGTTTTGATTTGGCCTCTCTAGTAATCCATAAAGATTTTGAAAATCCTTTACCTGTTATTAAAACTCAGATAGTTAAAGTCAGCTGCGATCAAAAAGAATTTTCTTTGAGGTTAATGCCTCAAATAGGTTCTAAATCTCGCCTGGCTTTGGACCTTTCATTGAATGAATTGAGCAAAAAGGCTAGAGAGAGTGGAAAAAAAAATAGTGCTTCGATTTGGAAACTTTTCTTTTTTATAAGAGACTCATTCGCTTCTTTAGGTCCTGCTTCTGTACTTACAATTCATCGAAGTCAAGGAAGTACTTTTGGAGAAGTGTTTATAACTTCTGATGTCTTTTGGCCTAAAGATCTTGAATTTAGAAGACGGCTTGTATACGTTGCTGTTAGCAGAGCGAGCAAGGGAGTATGGATTGTTGGTGATAATACAAGCAAGACTAATCAAGCACTTTTAGAGGAATTATTAATTGAATAAAATGGAAAATATTATTTTTGGAAACAGATTTTTTAAGCATAATTTATAACACTTCTTTTCCAATTTTCTATAATAAGAGGTGAACTTGCCCAATGTAGATGTATCCAGCTTGCATGAATTAAATGATTACAAAAACCTTCATTTTTAGCCTCTAAACCCCATCCTTTGATATCCCATAGGCGATTTATTTTGGAATTATAGCTTTCATTAATGATTTCCCAGCGATGAAATTCATGTCCAATTAATTTACTGCCATGAGTAATAATAGGTGAATTGTTTTTACATATTGCTTCTCTATATCCTATTTTTAAATTACCCTTTTTAGCCTTAAAAGGTAGTATTCCAGTCATTGAATGTTCTCTCCCTTCAAGATCAAATATACTTCTACCTAAAAGCATCATTCCGCCACATTCAGCGTATATGGGATACTTTTTTGAAAACATTTTTATTGAGTTTAGACTTATTGTTGAATTACTCAATTGGTGCGCATGTTGCTCAGGAAAACCACCAGGAATTATTAATCCTTTAGCTTCCTTTGGGATATGTTCGTTTTCAAGAGGTTTCCATGTAATTATTGGCATTCCGTTTTCTTCTAGTAATTCTTTTGTTTCTTGATACCTAAAATGGAAAGCTTCATCTTCAGCTATAGCTATTGGATGAACAAACACCGATTCTTTCTTTGGCAAGAATTTAATTATTTTGTTGTTAGATTTTGGAGGTAATAAAAGCTTTCTAAAACTTTCAAGGTCTAGATAATTTCTGGCTATAGATGCCCACTTTTTAACTTTGATATCTAAGTCAAGAATTTCATGAGCTGGGGCTAAACCTAAATGCCTTTCTGGAAGATATAAGTCTTTGGATGGAGGAAGAGAACCCAATGACTTGATTTTGATTTGATCAAGAACTTCTAATAATATTTTTTCATGTCTAGCCGTTTGAACATTATTTAGAACCACGCCTGCAATTTTTAATTCCTTATCGTGTTCTCTGAATCCTTTTATTAAAGGTGCTAGTGACGCAGCTTGTCCTCTTGCATCAACAATAAGAATTACTGGTAGATTTAAAACTTTAGCCAATTGAGCTGTACTACCTTTTGAACTACTGCCAATACCATCGAATAATCCCATTACACCTTCAACAAACGAATAATCAGTTAACGCACCATAATGATTAAAATTTTCTATAACCCAACTTTCACTAGAGAGAATTAAATCAAGATTTCGACAAGCTTTATTTGAAACTGCGGTGAGTTGTTGAGGGTCTAAATAATCTGGTCCTACCTTAAAAGTTTGAACTGTTTTATTTATACTTCTCAACCAAGAAATTAAAAGAAGACTTAAAAGAGTTTTACCACTGTTGCTAGATATTGCAGAGATTACGCATGCCATTTAATGCCTAAAATCATTTGGCTTGATTAATTAAATCAAGCATTTTTTTTTGCTATTGGTGCCGCACTTGCAAGTAAAGGACTTGTATTTCCTCTACTACTGGAGAGTAACCGAGCAACATCATTTTCTAAAGAGTTTTTCTGAATAGGAACGACTTGTTCAATAAGTTCCATTCTTGCCATTCCCCCGGCTTCTAATCTCATACATTCCCCTGATTCTGATGCGAGAATTACACAAATATCATTTTTTTGTTTATTGTTGGCTGTTGCAATTAATCTTAGACCAACTATTTGACCAGGATTAATGCTTGGTTTACCAATTGGTAGGCAAGTTATACCAACTTCAACAAGAGCTTTATCAGGACGAAGAAAACTAACTTTCAGCTGATCTTTTTTTGAGAAGATGCAATCTTTAAGTTTCCAGTTGAGGCGGTCGGCAATCCATGCTGCTAGTAAAAGCCCTTGAACTGTCTGAGAACCCTCAATATCGATATCAATTTTGTGTAAATTATCAAGTGCATTTCTTCTTTGAAGTGGATCAAATACCATCGCCAAGGTTTCTCTCCACCCTCTAAGTCTAAGCCAATTAAGGTCATTAACAGCTTGTCCAGATTGAATTCTTTGAAGCAATAAATTTAAACAGACTATAGGTTCTCCTAGAGCAGTATCAATAATTAATCTTCGATTTGGCAGGGCTAAAGCATTAAGGAATTCAGGAGCCTCATCAATTCTTCCATTCCACCACAACCAAGAGGGAAGTTCATCAGGGATAAGAGTCTCAACAATTTCAAGCCCATCATTGATGGCGGCTTTATTTCCTCTTAAAACAATTACGTCGCCACAAGCCGTTTTCCCTCCCCCTTCTTCAGGAAGAGGACAATACGCGGCTACTAAAGTTTCTAAATTATTTTCTTTTTCAATTGTTGGTGCAATGGTTATTAATCTTCGAGGTTGTAAATTGCTTATTGAGGTGTCTATATGTTGTCCCCTAAGGTCCTCTACATTTTTAATTAACTCTTCAGATTGAATTGAAGATTGAACTCTAAAATCTAGTGGTGAAGTGCTGTTTGGAAGATCTCCATTTAAAATAATTTCTCTTGCAGCTTCTATAAGATCATTTCTTTGACTCCCTACTACTGGGCCAGAAATTTTTCCAGTTTTGACTAATTTTTGTTCGATCCAGGCAGGTTGCCAGACAATCAAACAAAAAGTGTTGGCTCCTTTATCTCCTCTCTCATCATGTGACCAGAGTTGATCAAGATAGGTAGGGATTTCAGCTGGAGGTAACTGAAGAGGTGTTTGTAGAGTTAATTGTGGAGACATTTAATTTGGTTCGAATAAAAAACTTAGATTTAGTTTTCTCAAGGTCTTCTCCATAGAAGCTGATCTTTACCAATAAGTAAGTCTGATTCAGTAGGCCCCCATGTTCTTGATTCATATTGATAAACAGGAAGTTCCCAAGGAGAATCTTCAATTTTCTCGAGTAAAGGGGTATATAAACGCCAAGCAGCCTCTACCTCATCGCTTCGAGTGAACAATGTTGGATCTCCAAGCATTGCATCAGCAAGGAGTCTTACATAACCTTCATCTGATGGTTCTCCAAAAGATTCGTCATAAGAAAACTCCATATTTACGGGTCTACTTCTCATGCCAGATCCAGGAGATTTTACTTCAAAACTAAATTCAGCTCCTTCGTTAGGTTGAATCCTTAGGATTAATTGGTTTGATGTTGGGCATCCCCCTGCTGCATCAAAAAGGTGAACAGGTGCTTCTCTAAATGTAAGAACAACCTCACTAAGTCTTTTAGCTAATCGTTTCCCTGTCCTCACATAAAAAGGGACTCCTTGCCACCTCCAATTATCTATAAAAAGTTTCATAGCTACATATGTTTCAGTTGTGCTGTTTGGATTTACTCCTGGTTCTTCTCTATATCCGAGGAGTGGATCTTCATCACTACCTCCCCTTGAATACTGCCCCCTAACGCAACATTCCCAGGGTTTTTCTTCATTTGCAAGCTTGACTGCCTGAAGAACTTTGGCTTTCTCATTTCTTATGGCTTCTGGATCAAAATGTCCAGGTGGTTCCATTGCCGTTAACGCCAGCATTTGCGTTAGATGGTTTTGAACCATATCCCTTAGAGCTCCTGAAGATTCGTAATATCCTGCTCGATCCTCAACTCCAACTGTTTCGGAACTGGTAATTTGAACACTCGAGATATAATTTCTATTCCAAATAGGTTCAAAAATTGTATTTGCAAATCTAAGAACGAGAATATTTTGAACGGTTTCTTTGCCCAAATAATGATCTATTCGAAAAATCTGACTTTCTTGTGCACACCCCTGAACGAGCGAATTAAGTGACTGAGCGCTATTGAAGTCTCTTCCAAAAGGTTTTTCAATTACGACCCTGCTACGTTTAGGATCTTTCAATAATCCTGCAGCAGCTAAAGCTCTACATCCACTTCCATAGAATTTGGGAGATACTGAAAGGTAAAAAGTTCGATGGCCGTGAGTTGCTCTTAACTTATCAATTATTTCAAGTCTTTCCCCAAGCTTTATTAGGTGTTCTGGTTGTTGTAGATCTACAGGCTCATAGAAAAGATTTTGAGAAAACAGTTCCCATTCTCTCGGACTTTCTTTTATTTGAGAAGAAAGAGCTTCTTCCATTTTTTCTTTAAATATTTCATCAGTCCACGGTCTTCTTGCACAGCCTAAAACTGCAAACTCACTTGGTAATCTTCTTTGCTTAAAGAGCTCAAATAAGGCTGGCACAAGTTTCCTGTGCGTAAGATCCCCTGAGGCACCAAAAATAACCAGACATTGAGGAGGAACTACGCGCTCTTGGCGAAGACCTATTCTCAATGGGTTCGTCACTGGCATGCTCATTGATAAATTCCTTGCCAATTAGATGAGAAATATTATTCAAATTGTTTCTAATCATTCCGACAATTTTTTGGTCGGATGTCCAAAAACAAAATTGATATTTATTGGTTAAATATAGAAAAAATATTTCTAAAGTAATTAATAATTATGGCTTTCCAGACTTTTTATTTATTTAGTAAGTCTCAGCATGCCATCTCCCTGCTTTCCTAAGTATTGGTCTAAGTTCAGACCAATCTAAACCTTTTGCGGCAGCTGCAGTTGTCATTGCATCATCTATACCTGGCTCCATCCCTTTTAAACCGCACAAGTAAATGTGAGTCTTAGGATTCTCAATCATATTGAATATTTCTTCTGCATGTTCGAGAACCCTATCTTGAATATACATTCTCCCTCCTTTTGTATTTTTTTGCTCTCTACTGATTGCTTTTGTGTATCTAAGATTATCAGGGAATTTTGATTTGTAGTGCTCAAAATCAGCATCATAGAGCAAGTTTGCTGTCTTTGGTGCACCCATGAACAACCAAGCTTTACCTTTGAAATTCCACTGATGCTTTTCAATTTCGGTAGGCTCAAACATCCTTCTTAAATATGCTCTCATAGGAGCTATTCCTGTACCTGTAGCAAGCATTATTATGTTTGAATCTTCTTCCTCTGGAAGAAGCATCTCCTTGCCAACTGGACCACTAATTTTTACTTTGTCTCCAGGGGATAGATTACACAAATATGTAGAGCAAACACCATTTATTGTTTCACCATCTTTTTCATACTGAAGTTGGCGAACACATAAAGAAAGTGTATTGCCAGCAAAGTTATCACCATATCTTGTGCTAGCGATTGAATAAAGTCTTGGCCTATGAGGTTTACCTTTTGCATCTTCACCTGCAGCAAGAATTCCACAACTTTGACCTTCAACATATTTGAATTCAGGGTCTCCTCCAGATAGATCAAAAGTTATGTGCTGAACTTTACCAATTGCTCCTTCTTTAAGTGCTGAATAATTTTCAGTTACTGTCCCTGTGAAAGGTGCTTTTGGTTTATAGGTATTGACCGGTACGTCTGCATGGGGTTTCTTTGAAGCAGCAGCTTTAGCGGGAGCAGCAGTTTTAGCAGCAGCAGCTTTAGCGGGAGCAGCAGTTTTAGAAGCAGCAGGGGCTTTTTTAGGAGCTGAAGCTTTAGAAGGGCTAGCTTTAACCTTTTCGCTTAAAGCATTCTTACCAGTTCGCAGCATTGCACCAAATGAATATTGTCTGCGTATTAGGTAGAAAAAACCAATTATGATAGGAATATGTGCAAGACCACCAATAACTACTTTTGTCTCTGAGTAAGCCATAGAAACTTAAATTAGAACGTGAGATTACCAAGAAGAGGTGACTTTTAGCTGTTTTATCTTGAAATTACTAATTTATTAGTTCACCTTTTTATACCGTCACAAGATAATTTCTATTCTCAGATCAAGCTATCTAAGGAGTTTTAGGAATTGTGTTTTTTCTTCTTTGCTTAACCGAATATTATTTTTTACATTTCTTTTATTAAAAGTTCAATTGATAAAGGATTTATTAATTGAGTATTGGCAAATTAAATTAAAGAAATGAACTAACCCATAATTAGTGTTTTTCCCTTAGAAGTTTAAATAAAATCTTATTAATAGCCCCAAGGGGATTCGAACCCCTGTCGCCTCCGTGAAAGGGAGGTGTCCTAGGCCTCTAGACGATGGGGCCAGATGCAGTGATAAATCACTCAATAAGTAATTGTTATCACAATTGAAAGTTACGGGCCCGCCTTGCCACTCGTCAAGGCTTCTTGCTCCTTATTTTGGCCACGCCATACAGGAACAGTGAAGTAGAAACATGCACCTTTAGTCGGTTCAGAAACCACCCAGATCTTGCCACCATGCACTTCAACAATTCTTCTGCAAACTGAAAGACCAATGCCAAAGCCAGTTGTCTCTTGAGATGTTTGAGGAAGTCTCACTCGGTCAACAAATATTCTTTGTTGTTCTTCTGAGGGGATACCCGGCCCATTATCACGAACTATTACTTCAACCCATTGATTTGTTCTGTGAAGCATTGTTATAAAAATTTCCCCTTCGTCTTCGGAAAATTTCAATGCATTTTCTATTAGGTTTAACAAAACTTGCATCATTCTTCTTTGGTCAGCGAAAACTGAGGGTAAATCAGATGGAATATCTGTATTAATTTGTATTTTGCGATTAAGCCATAGTTTCTCAAGCTCAAGTATTGCCTCAGCAGATATATTTGCAAGATCAACTTTTTGAGGATTAAACAAAGTTTCCCAACGAGTACTGCCAACTTCTAATAAGTCCTTTGAAAGTAATTCAATTTCTTCTAGCCTTCTTTTTAAAACCTCTTGAAATTTAGACATACTGATTTGTCCGAGTTTTTGACTTTGAAGAGCCAAACCAGCAGCCGTTAATGGAGTTCTCAATTCATGAGCTACCATTCTAAGGAGACTTTCTTGAGAATGTATTTTTTTAGTTAGTGTTTCGTTCTCTTGTCGAAGAACTAGAAGATCATCCTCTAGAAGTAGTTCTTTTTGGGTTTGATTCGATTCAAGTGTCTTAGCTCTAAGACTTATTCCTACTCCATTTATTAGCCCTTCATGTTGCCATCTTGGAACCCAAGATTTAATTTGTGAAAAGATCGAACTCCCAGCAAAAATTTGTTTAGGCGAAGGCTCTAATTTGATTAGTGCAGGAAGGGCGACTAATCTATAAAGCTCAAGTAATTCAGGGTTATCAGAGGGATCTGAAAATTCTAGATTGACGTTAAAATCGCAATCCTCACTTTCCAAATATTCAATCAACGAACGAATATCTCCCCTTGAGAGATGGTGGCGAGATGCCACAAGCAACAGTTTTAACTGCCGTCTATCCTTAGCTTCGGCACTATTCACAGTGTCGAGCGATTTAAATAATTACGCATACCTTAAGGTAATGAGACTCATTTTAGGTATTAGCTAATAATTAAGTGAATACTTTTTTAAATCTCACAGTTCCAGAAAATGGCTATTTCTCATTCATCTGGAATTGAAAGAACTAGAGGCTCTTCTGTAGGCATTGATAGACTTAGGATTGACTTTGATAGTAATTTAAGGCGATGGTTTGGAAGAAATATTGGTTTATGGCATTCTAAAAGACAATATTTTTTTGACGATGAAAAGGCTATTAATTTGGAAATGTACATAAATGTCAGTAAGTTAATACAAAGTGATTCGAAATTTGAAAGTTATCGTTTTAAGTGGTGGTGCGATGATGAAAAAGATTTTTTTATTAAAAGACCAACCTATAAAAGTGAAGGAGAAATAACTGCTCGACTGCAAGGTCATCAACTAATACGTGATTCCTCTTATTTGTCTGATTCTTCAGGCATATCAAATATTAGGCAAGTGGATGAACATGAATTAATCTTTGAGTCCAATTACGAAAATTGGCATGTCTTAGAACATACGCGCTTAATAGATCAAGATAGATTTAGATCTAGAATTATTTATAGTTGGTTTAATGATAAGTTGAAAATAGTTGAAAATCATCATGAAATAAGGATTAAGAATCCCAACTGACGAGTTTATAAAATCTTTTTTGATGAGCCTCAATGTATATTATGTATTTAATATGCAAGTGAAGAATTTTCTATAAATTTTTTGTTGCATCAAATGTTTTTTACGGATTAAAATCACTTGAGAAAAATGAAAAAATCTCCAAGAAAAACACTCTTGGCTGTATCTATTTTTGTCGCTTCAATACTTTTATCAAGTTGTAGTTCCTCCATAAAGTCAGAATCTAGTCCCTCCAAAATTAGCTCTGAAAAAAATGAAGTTAATTTTCTTCCTGCTACTGATGAAGATATCTTTTTATACAGACAAATTGGAATTAGCTATCTCTGCATGGCAAGACAGATAGAAGTTGAGTTCCCAAAGGCTATTTCCTTAGCGGCAAAAAATTATGCATTGCTTATTTCTAGTAGACATGGTGGACTTATTAAAGACTTAGGAAAAGAAAGAATACCTGAAAAAAATATTTATAATGGAGCAGTTTTACAAGTTCTTGATGGTGCTATGAAGAATTGTCCTGATATGGTTCCAGAAGAAGATAAGAATAAATTCTTAAAAGCTGTTGAACAATTAAACCAAAAGAAATAAATTTAATTTAAGTAAAAATTATTTAATATGTCAACTCAGGAATCTATTAAATTATCAGACTACGTTGAATACCCTTTCTTTATACCTAGCATATATTTAGATTTTGATATTGGAACTGATTATGTTGTTGTTCAGTCTTCAATGATAATTAAGCCAAAGCTGAATGAATCTTCAAAGCTTATTCTCCAAGGAAATAAAATTAAATTATTATCAATATCAATAAATGAAAAAGAATTGAACTTAGACGAATATTCAATTTCCGATAAAAACTTGATTATAAATAGTCCTCCTTTGTCAGAATTTGAATTAAAAATAAGATCTCAAATAGATCCTTTTAGGAATACATCACTAGAGGGATTGTATTTAAGTTCGGGGATGTTGACTACACAATGTGAGGCGGAAGGATTTAGAAGTATTTGTTATCATCCTGATAGGCCAGATGTCTTGAGTAGGTATACGGTAAGATTAGAGGCGGATAAAATATTATATCCTATATTATTGTCTAATGGGAACAAGAAGTATGCAGGTGATTTAACAAATGATAATCATAGACATGAAATTATTTGGGAAGATCCTTTTCCTAAACCTTGCTATTTATTCGCATTGGTAGCTGGTAAATTAAATTCTGTTTTGGATACATATGTTACAAATTCAGGAAGATTGATTGATATTAAAATATATGTTGAATCTGGAGATGAAAAGTATACAAGACATGCTTTAAATTCTCTAAAAAAAGCAATGAAATGGGACGAGGAAAATTATAGCCTTGAATATGATTTGGATGAATATAAAATTGTTGCTGTTAGGCATTTTAATATGGGAGCAATGGAAAATAAGGGACTAAATATTTTTAATTCAAAGTTGATATTGGCAGACTCGAAAACTGCGACTGATGATGAATTAGAGAGAATAGAAAGTGTAATAGCACATGAATATTTTCATAATTGGACTGGGAATAGAATTACATGTCGAGATTGGTTTCAGCTTTCATTAAAAGAGGGTTTGACAGTCTTTAGAGATCAATCTTTTACTTCAGATCTTCATAGTTCAGGACTAAAAAGAATAGAAGATGTTTCATTCCTTAGGAATTTTCAATTTGCTGAAGATAAGGGACCCACCTCACATGCTGTGAAGCCTAAAGAGTATATAGCTATTGATAATTTTTATACAACAACAATATATGAAAAGGGTGCCGAGTTGATAAGAATGCTTGAGCTTTTACTCGGTAAAGAAAAGTTTTTCAGAGGTATTAATCTTTTTATTGAAACTTTCGATGGTAATGCGGCTACAACTGAGGATTTCATTAATTCATTAATTAAAGGTGCCTATTTAGAAGAAAAAAATTGCCCTTTTGATTTAACAAAATTTCTTAATTGGTATTATAAATCAGGTACACCAAAAGTTTATATAAATCAATCTTGGGATTCAAAGAATTCAATTTTGAACGTTTCTTTTGAGCAAAGAATGGAAAGTGATAAAACTAGTGAAAGTATAGAAATGGTTATTCCAGTTCTTTATTCTTGCTATAGCAGAGAAAAAGGCGATATTCCTCTAGTAGAAGATAATTTATTTGTTTTAGATAAAAATAAAAAGAATCTTCAAATCAATATTCCTTCAAGTGAGAATGAGGCTCCAGTTTTATCTATTTTCAGAGGTTTCTCTTCTCCTGTTATTTGGGAATCTGATTTGTCTCTAGATGATTATCTTTTCCTTTTTTTAAATGATAATGATTATTTTTCGAGGTGGGAATCTGGTCAGTTTTTGATGCGTGAAATCATTAAAAATAGGCTTTGTAATAAAGCAAATTATTCATTGGAAGAGAGGTTTATTTCATCTCTTAAAGAATCTATAAAGTCTTTACAAATTAATGATCCTTTTTTCTTATCAACACTTTTAACAATTCCTGGGTTTGCAGAATTGGAATCTTTATTTGATAAAGTGGATCCAATAAATATTTATAGAGAGTCCCTATTTTTCCAAGTTTTAATTGGTAATGAAATTATTCAAGAGTTTCGAATAGTAGCTAAAAATTTAATAGTTAATATCAATCATGAATGGCCAATGTGTAAAGGAGAAAGAAAACTATTAGGAACTATTTGGTCTTATTTAACTCTTGCAGGCGATAGAAATGTTCAAAAAAATTGTGTTGAATCAATTAGTCATTCTTCAATGACCATTGCAAGGGCAGCTTTAGGGGCTTTAAAGCCGCTTGATAGCCCTGAAACAGAGGAAGCTTCTAATTTATTTTATGATATTTGGAAGGAAAATCCTGTGGTTCTAGACTCATGGTTCGCTTATGAGGCCTCAAGACCTAATAAGCATGGAATTGATGTTATTGAAAAATTACTATGTAACCCTAAATTTGATTGGAAGGCTCCTAATGCAATACGAGCTGTTCTCGGAGGATTTAGTAAAAATACTGAATTATTCCATTCTCATGATGGACAAGGTTACTTATTTATGGCTGATAAAATAATTGAAGTTGATAGAATTAATCCAATAACGGCTTCAAGAATGGTCAAAGTTTTTAGTAAATGGAAAACTTACGTAGAAAAAAATAAGGAAGGAATGTATAAATCAATATTAAAAATAAATAAAGCAAACATATCAGCAAACACAAGAGAAGTAGTGGAACTAATTTTGAAGTGAATTCTGGAAATTATCTGAACATTGAGCTAACAGAACTTTCTTCATGTATTCTCCAAATAGCTTCTCCAAGCATATTTGCAACTGATAAGACCTTTAATTGTGAGAAATTTAAATTATTTGGTACGGGAATACTATTAGTTACAATAACTTGTTCAAAAAGACCTTCTTTTGAGAGTCTCTCGTAAGCAGGTGGAGAGAAAACAGCATGAGATGCGCATGCTATAACTTTTTTTGCACCCTCTTTTCTAAGTAATTCAGCCCCAGCACAAATAGTTCCCCCAGTGTCAATCATGTCATCAATCAATATTGCGGTTTTGCCATAGACTTCTCCAATCACTGTTAGGCTTTCAGCAACATTATGACCTGAGCGACGTTTGTCAATGATGGCTAGAGGTGAGTCCTCCATTTGCTTTGCGAAAGCTCTTGCTCTGGCTACACCCCCTACATCAGGAGAGACGACTACGATTTCATTAAGTTTCATTGTTGATAGATAATCAACTAAAACCGGTGAACCGTATATGTGATCGCAGGGGATATCGAAATAACCTTGGATTTGTGCCGAATGTAAATCCATTGCCAATACTCTATCTACGCCTGATTTGACAAGAATATTCGCGGTTAGTTTCGCAGTTATGGACTCCCTGCCTGCTGTCTTTCTATCTGCTCTTGCGTAACCAAAGTATGGGATTACAGCTGTAATTTGTCTGGCAGATGCTCTTTTGCAAGCATCTACCATGATCATAAGCTCCATTAAGCTGTCATTAACAGGAGCACAGGTTGGTTGTATAAGAAAAACATCACACCCTCTGATTGATTGCTGGATTTGAACATAGAGTTCTCCATCCGCAAACCTTTTTGAAACTAGAGGGACATTTGTTATCCCCATATAAGTCGCAATTTCTTTTGCTAATGCTGTATTAGATGTCCCACTAATTAATCTGAGTCTATTAGTGTCATGCTCGAGACTAGTAGGCTCAGGATGCGCTGCAGTAATAAAACTGGTCACGGTTCCACCGCAAGCAAGAAATAATATTTACTAATCTACCGTTATGTTGATCCATGATCATCCAAAAGATTTTTTAAATTTTTTCTCATAAGGTACTATTCTCTTTTCTGTAATGGTAAATCATTGCCCTGTCTTCTGTTTGGGGTGTTTGATTAAAAGAAATTTCTTCTGAAGAATTTTCTTTTGAAAACATTCACGATTTGACTTCAGGTCAAGGCTTAACAATTTTTGACCGGGATTCTGCAAAAAACAGTCATTTAAAGAGAGCTTGATATATGTACTTTGGTCTTTGCAACTAAGAGTTTGCTTAAAATGAAAAAAATATAATCTAAATATTGATATTACCTCTTGTGGATTGTTTGCTTTGAAATCTTCTAAAGCTGTTCAAATTGATAATGCTATTTTTGGAAAGAAAAAAATTTAGTTTTTCTAATATAAATGTTTGGATTATTAATAGATTTGTTAATATCTAATTACTAAATTTATTTTTTTGATTTTTAAGAAAAAGATTTTCCATTTCACAATGGAATCCATTTTGAACTTAATAAAAAAATAGAATTTTTAGTATTTTTTTAGAGATAACAAAAAGTGAAATTGGAAAGAAATTCAGGAATCCTGCTTCATCCAACCTCATTACCTGATAGTCCTGTCTGCGGTAGTTTTGGTAACCCTGCTCGAATATGGCTTAATGAACTTGCGGAATCTGGAATAGGAGTTTGGCAATTTTTACCTCTTGCTCCGACTGATTCATTTGGCTCTCCTTACAGTTCTCCATCAAGTTTTGCTTTTAATCCATGGTTCCTTGATCAAAATGATTTAGTGAGGGATGGTTTTTTAGCTAATAATCTAGAAAAATTTCTTTCTGAAAATAATTATTTTGATAGGAGAGTTGATTTTCAATTAGCTAATTCAAAAGTTAATTCTTTACGTTTTTCTTTGGTTGATTATTGGGACAAACAGAATAGAACTATTCAAGAAGAATTTGAAAAATGGTGCTCAAGGCAGTTTTGGTTAGATGACCATTCAATATTTATGGAACTAAAAATTCAATACAATGATCTTCCATGGTGGGAATGGCCAGATAAATATGCAGTTCGTGATAAGAAAGAGTTATCAAATTGGAAAAAAAATAACAAGAGGGAATTGTTAGGACATAATCTGATTCAATGGCATTTGTACAGGCAATGGAAATCAATTAGAAAACTTGCAAAAAACCTGGGAATTTTTTTATTTGGAGACGTTCCTTTTTATGTGTCAAAAGATAGTGCTGATGTATGGAGTAATCAATCATTATTTTCTATTTTAAGTAATTCAGACACATTCCTTCAAAGTGGAGTGCCGCCTGATTATTTCTCTGAGACCGGCCAGCTTTGGGGAAACCCTGTATATCGATGGAGCAGGCACAAAGCTAGTAAATTTAGATGGTGGAGAAAAAGAATTAAAAGACATCTAGAACAAGTTGATTTCTTACGTCTTGATCATTTTCGTGCTCTTGAAGCTTTTTGGGCAATTCCTGGTAAAGATAAAACAGCTGAGAATGGTTTTTGGTTACCCTCGCCTGGGAAAGAGATACTCGGCTTAATCAAAAAAGATTGCAGTGGTTTGCTTCCATTAGTTGCTGAAGACTTAGGTCTCATAACATCAAAAGTTGAAAAGTTACGCGATGAATATGAATTAGCAGGAATGAAGATACTTCAATTTGCTTTTGATGGAAATTTAGATAATCCCTATTTGCCAGAAAATATCAAAGATGAAAATTGGATTGTTTATACAGGGACTCATGATAATTCAACTTCTCAAGGCTGGTGGAGAGAAATGGATCAAAACAGCAAAGAACAAATCAGAGAAAGGATTCTTGATTATGAGAATTTCACTTCTTGGGAATTGATTCGAATTGGTATGGCAACTAAAGCCAAATTATTTGTAGCGCCTATGCAAGATTTACTAAATCTTGATGATAGAGCTCGATTAAATAAACCTGGCACAATAAAAAATAATTGGTCATGGAGATTATCCAGAAATGATTCGAATATTCAAGAAACTTTAAAAAGGTATGGTGATTTAGCTAAAGCAAATCAAAGATAAAATCACTTTTTCTTTTTGTTATTAATTATATTTGAATCTTTCATAAAACTCTTTTCTGTAATTATTGGTTCAATTGAAACACTATTTATTTTTATAAGATATCTTTGTTGACTATTAAGAGCTAATATAGATAAAAGCATAAAGATAATATACAATAAGCTTCCAATCGGGCTATTAAGAAAGTCTATATTTATAAAATTAAATTTAAATCTAGATATATTATTAACACTACCTTGTCTTGCTAACAAACCATTTAAACTTCCCCTTTCTATATTGAGCTTAACCTCAAGACTTTTGATCATTGAAACTAAATAAGTTTTCTCTGGTAAATACTTTTTCCATCCATTTTCAATAGCTCTTAGAACATTTCTTGAGATTTTTGTTTCCTTTGATAATTGCTCTAACGAGATTCCAACCTTCTTTCTTTGCTTTTTAAATAAATTAATTGCCTCAGAAAAATCATTATCGGAAACAGATTTAACTGGCACATCTGATGAGCCTGATGAGGGTTTTTTAAAGGGGAAATTTAAAACCATAAAATGCAATATAGATGTTCTAATTTAATTAGAAAAATTCATCTATTTCTTTAACTGTTCCTGCTTCTACTTGGATTAATAAATCTTTAATGGCTTTCCACATGCTTATCCCGAAAAGTATTGATATTATTGAAGAAAAAATTAAAGATTTAATAATAGAAAAGTTTATGATGCTTAAGGCACTTACGAAAATAATTGTTAGACCTGTAAAGAATGAAAACCAACTTGATATTGTTCTAAGATTTTCTAATGGTAAAGGTGATATCTTTTTGGTTGTCCAGTTGTTTAGTTTTGATTTCATTATGTCGGCAAATATCAATCCAGACATCAGACAAATGAATGCACCACAAGATAGCCAAAAAATAGGATCTTCAATTGGCTTGATTTGTTGATAGTCTGAAATAAATTCTTCTATATTCGTTACATTTGTATCACTTATACTAATTGAAATAAACCTGATTATATTTTGAATATTGCTACTGATCATGTTTTCAATTTCTATTAAATTATTTGGTATTATATTTTATAAATATCATCTACGCAACTTGTGTATTGTTTTGTTTTGTTAGACCTGAAGCCATTCTTAGAGGGCTGAATGTTTTTCGGACTAGTTTGATTAATTGCTTCATATCTTTTGTATCTATTTTTTCATCTTTAATAATGCTCATTAATAAGTTTTTCCTTATTAATGATCCTCTTGCGCTGGTTAAGAGCTTAAGACCTGCACCTGCTACTGGAATTAGCTCTTTTGCAGGTGTGCTTGAGTCTTGTACTAAGACATCAAATAAATTTTCTATTCTCTCGACCCTTATGTGTCCATTTTGATCAAATATAACGTCTAATAATATATTTATCATCTCATTAGTATCTGATGTAAGTAATCTTTTTGCTACGTAGGGATAGGCTAAATCTATAATTTTAAAATCAGGATCTAAACGAAGAGCGAGTCCTTCTTGACTAATTACTGCTCTAATAATCAAAGCAAATCTTGCTGGAACTCTAAATGGGTAATCAAACATTAATTCTGAAAATTTATTTGTAATTTCTTTAAAATTAAAAGATGAAACATCTTTACCTATTGCACTTCCAAGTACTTCTTTTAATACAGGTATTAGTGGCTTAAGATCTTGTTCTTCATTTAAAAAACCCAGTTTTTGAAAATCTTTTGCAACAGCATGAAAATCATTATTTATGAGGTGAACAATTGCACCCGTAAGAGTTAGTCTATCTTCCTCTGAAATTGAGTCCATCATTCCGAAGTCTACATAGGCTATATTTCCTAAATCACCATTGTGACCTTCAAGTGCAAACATATTTCCTGGATGAGGATCTGCATGAAAGTATCCAAACTCTAATAATTGTTGTATTCCACTGATAACACCAGTTCTTATGATTTTTGATGGATTTAGATTATTTAAAACTAATTCATTTCTATCTTTTAATTTTGTACCATCAATCCAGCTTGTAGTTAAAACCTTTACTGATGATAAATGTCTTTCAACTTTTGGTATAGTTACTGATTTATTATTGTGGAATAAATTAGAAAATTTTTCAGCATTATCAGCTTCTTTTTTGTAATCAACTTCGTCAAATAAACTTCTTCCAAACTCATCTATTATTTCACCTAAACCAAACCCAAGATTTAATGGAAGTATTGGCGCACTGAGAACTCCAAGTATTTTTATAATCACAATGTCTCTTCTAATGTTAAAAATCAAATGAGGCCTCTGAACTTTTACTGCTACCCAATAATTGTTAGTTAACTTTGCTTTATAAACTTGACCAAGACTAGCTGAGGCTATTGGATTAGATGGAAATTCATCAAAAATATCATTCGCTGGTCTTCCTAGCTCATTTTCAATAATTTCAAGTGCTTTTTCATGAGAAAATGAGGGTAAATTATCTTGTAGGTTTGTTAATTCTTCCAGCCAATCTTTCCTTATTAGATCTGGCCTAGTTGAAAGTGCTTGACCTACTTTTATAAAACAGGGGCCTAGACCAATAAGTGTCTTAAGTAGAAATTTAGCTAGATTCTTTTGAGTTTTATCGTCTTTACTTGAACCTTGAAAAATAAGTCTTGCTAATAGAAGTGATATTGCGCCAACTATCTGAATAAATCTAGGCACCAATATCCACGGCCTTGAAATTAACCAGATTAAATCTCTTTTGAAATCGTATTTCATGAATCCATCATAAGTTCTTTTAGCTACTCCCTTAAGAAGTTCTTTTGATTTGCTTACTGATTAATTTAACTACATTGATTTTAGGTAATTCCCTTTTGCTATGAGGCTTTTAAACTTGCTTTCTGCTAATGGAAGTGAAAACCTTTTCTTGCCAGCCCATGGAAGAGGAAATGCTCTCCCAAAAAAAATAAAACAACTATTGAAGCTAAAGCCAGGTATTTGGGATTTACCTGAGCTTTTTGAGATTGGTGGCCCGTTGATTAGTGAAGGAGCAATAGCAGAAAGTCAAAAGTCTGCCGCTTATGAAGTGGGTGTTGATAGATGTTGGTATGGAGTTAACGGTGCGACGGGTTTACTTCAAAGTTCATTGCTGGCTCTAGCTCGTCCTGGTCAAGCTGTGCTCATGCCAAGAAATATTCATAAAAGCTGTATTCAGGCATGCCTGTTTGGAGGCTTAGTACCATTACTTTTTGATGTTCCTTATTTAACTGATAGAGGCCATGCCTCTGTTTTTGATAGGAAATGGCTTAAGAGGGTTTTTAAAAAAGCAAAAGAACTTGAAGATGATATTGCGGCGGTGGTTTTAGTTAATCCTACATATCAGGGATATTCTGGAGATATGGAATCTCTGATTCAGGAGATTCATTCACATTCTTTGCCAGTTTTGGTTGATGAGGCTCATGGAGCATACCTAATCAGTCAAATAAGACCAGATTTACCTAAGTCTGCTATCTCTTTTGGTGCAGACCTTGTTGTTCACTCCCTTCATAAATCTGCACCCGGATTAGTTCAATCTGCAGTTTTATGGTCGCAAGGTAACAAGGTTGATCCATTTAAAATTGAGAGAAGTATTGAGTTGCTTCAAACTTCAAGCCCAAGTTCTTTGTTGCTGGCTTCTTGTGAAAGTTCAATAAAACAACTTATTGAATCTAATGGGCTAAAGAAGTTGAAATCCCGTATAGAAGAATCTGAGTTATTAAAAGATTTTTTGGTTAATAAAGAAGTTCCTCTTCTTGAAAATAGTGATCCACTAAGAATCATTCTTCACACATCAAAATTTGGTTTGAGTGGTATTGAAGTTGATAAAAGATTTATAAAAAAAAGAATAATCGGTGAATTAGCTGAACCAGGAACGCTAACTTTTTGTCTTGGGTTCTCATCTCACAAGAAATTAGGAAAAAGATTTGTAAGAACTTGGAATGAAATCCTTACATCGTGTGGCCAACAAAAACCCTGTTTTTTTAAAAGACCACCTTTCAGCATTGTTTCTAAGCCATACAAGCCATGTTCATATGCTTGGGGATCTGATTTTGAGAAGGTAAATCTAAAGGATGCTATAGGAAGAATTTCTGTTGAGATGGTTTGCCCTTATCCTCCTGGAATACCTTTATTGATTCCTGGTGAGATTTTGGACGAAGCGCGAGTTGATTGGTTGATAGAGCAAAAAAGCTTTTGGCCAGAACAAATTTCTGATTTTGTAAGAGTTATTTCTTAATTAATAATATCTTCTCATCAGCTATAATAAAATTTATTATTAATAACCCCTTTAAAGTATGTTTTTTAAAAGAAAGCTATATTTTTCTATCTAATTTAATGTTTTTAGCTGTTTCGAAAAAGAGATTATTAAGTGGACTTATTATTGGGGCTTTTGGTTTCTTAATAGTCTCTCTTGGCAATTGGTGGTTTTCTATTTCAATAAGTTTAATTGTTCATTTAGCTCTTCTAGAGTTCTTTCGGATGGCAGAATTTACTGGGATAAGACCGGCTACTAAGACAACATTATTAGCCTGTCAAATATTACTTTTCTTCACGCAATTATCATCTCAAGGATATATATCTATTGAAATATCTGATGCTATTTTGCCATTATCTGGTGCTGCTATTTGTGGTTGGTTATTACTCCAACCTGTTACTGGTTCTATTGCAGATGTGGCAGCATCAATATTCGGATTATTTTATTTAGGCTTTTTGCCAAGTCATTGGATTAAGTTAAGAAATCTTTTAGAAACTGATTTAACAAATAACTTCAACTTGATTCCCACTGATTGGTCATCATCTATTACTTTTGGAATGCTAATAACTTTTTCTACTTGTTTTATGATCGTTGGGTTTGATATTGGCTCTTATTTTATTGGTAAAAAGTTTGGCAATCACTCATTATCACCAATTTCACCTTCTAAAACCATCGAGGGTGTTATTGGTGGATTATTATTTTCTTTGTTAATAGGAGCTTCTTTTGGATATCTGCTTAGATGGGAATTTGGAATATTAATAGGAATATTTGTTGGTACTTTAGTAGCTTTGTTTTCATTGGTTGGAGACCTTACAGAATCGATGTTGAAAAGGAATGCTGGATTAAAAGATTCAGGTAATTTTTTACCTGGTCATGGAGGAATTCTTGATAGAATAGATAGCTATTTATTTACCCCAGCAATTGTATTTTATATAGTAATTTTATTGTCGCCATTAATTATTTCCTGAAAACTTAAAAACTAATGGATGAATTTCCAAAAATATTAATTAAATTATTTTCTATATTTACATTTTTAATATAAATTTTTTCTTCAATCGGTATCTGAATGGTTTTGTTATTAGTTCTATTTTTTAAATAGATTTTACCTCTAGCTGTATTGATTTCAATCTGAGGTATTTTGTTGATTTCTTTATTCTCTTCAGAAGATTGCATTACGAATTTACAATTCTTTATTTTTATTTCTTGTGATTTGTCTTGATCAAATATTTCCTTGCTTATCATGTCACCAATACAATTCCAATTATTAGATAATAAAACTGTATTGAGTAAGTTTTGAGATAAAGAAATTTTGAAGTTTATTTTAGGGTCATTTTTAAAATATAATTCTTTAGTTGTTGGCTTAAAATTTATTTTTAGATGATTGGCTTCTAGCTCAACTTTATCGAATAAGAGGTCTTTATAATTTATATCCTGAGCAAATATATTAATTTTTTGTATTTCACCTTTGATTATACTAATAGAACTTGCGATAATATTTATTTTAATATTGCTAATCTTTTTACACTCTTTTATTAGCAAGATCCTTAGGCCTTGCTCTAAAAATTTAGCAATAATTCCTTTCTTCTTAATCTGGTTAGATATCATTTTAGTATTTAAATTTTTCCCATGCTTCAGCAACTAATTTAGGTTCTTCTAAATGAGGAAGATGCCCTGAATTATTAGCTATTTCTATATTGGAGTTATAGTTCTTATTGGTTTCTTCTTTTTCATTCCTAGGAATAATTCTGTCATATTTCCCTAAAATAATTTTGAGAGGTTGAGTCGGTTTAGGGAGTCCACAAGCGGATACTCCTCCATCTGCCGCAAAATCTGCCAGAGATGATTGCCAACCTGGAACTTTTAAATGTATGGAGGCGATTTGTTCTTCGGCAGCACCAACGCTATTTTTGGGATCTGCGAATGCCTGTCTACATAATCCCCTGCGAACAAAAGCTTGACTCAGGAAAAAAGCCCCTAAATGATTAAAAGGCCATGGAATTTTTGGGTTTTTGCCTGCCAAACCTGCTGGTGATAAAAGTAGTAATTTATTCACCTTCTTTGGGTTTTGTCTTGCAAGTTCTAGAGCTAACGCTCCACCCATTGAGGCACCTATTACTCCAATAGGTTGATTCTTTGAAAAATAGTTCAAAACAGAATTTAAATGTTTCATTAAATATTTAAATCCGTATTTGTTACCAGTAGATCTTGGACAAAAGCCAAATCCGTATAGGTCAGGAATTATTAATTTATTTTTCTTTTTTAGAAAAGGTGTGAGACGTCTATATTCAAGAAAGCAGCTATCAAAACCATGAATGAGAAGGATCTTCGCTCCTGAACCTGTTAGCACTGTTGGAAATAAATCAGATTTATTAGATGAAATTTCTTTCAGCTCTATCCATTTAAGGTCTTCAAAAAGTTTGCTTGCTTGTTTATCAATAATTGTATTTCGTATCTCATTGATGTATGCCTTCGTAGCATTTGTTTTATTTACTTCTTGATTCAATGCTCTTAAGTATTTTTTATTCTTATTTTGGAGCTTTTATGAAAGGATTGAAAACTTTGAATTGCTTCAAACAGATCATTTTCGTTTATTGGAAAAGGTAATTGATTTATATCAGAGTTATCATTACATGCAAATTTACAGGCTTTTAGTAGTTCATTCGAGGTCATATTCCTAAGAGAAATAGACTCAATTGAAATAGGAAGATTTAGTTGAGAGAAGAAATCTACTAGTTGTGACTTTGCTTGTTTGGGTAATTGACTGTCTGAATTTTTCTCTTCTAGGCTTAATTGTACTAGCAAACCAAATCCTACAAGTTCCCCATGAAGTGGTTTCTTTGTATAGGAAAGTTGTGTTAATCCATTGTGTATGGGATGTGCTGCGGCTGTTCTACATTTAACCCCGCCAAGACCTCCAATTATTCCAGCAGTTAATGCACATCCTTCTGCAACAGTTCCCCAAGAATTACTTAGTGGATCTAGGAAAGCCTGGTAGCCGTTTAAAAATAACTGATCTCGTAAGACCCTCGCCATCTGAACTGCTTGTTGCACAAAACCGTCTTGGCTTGTACTGCTTGTTAAGGATGACTCGTACCATTTTGCTACAGCATCTGCCATGCCGCTAGCAAGTGTTCTTGGTGGGGCAGCTCTAACAATTTTGTGATCAAAGATCAATAAGTTTGGACAGCTTTTTAAAGTTACATCTTTTACGAATTTACCATCGGAGGTATAAATATTAGATAAAGCAGTCCATCCAGCGCATGTGGAAGCGCTTAATGGCACGGTAATGCAAGTGATACCAAGTAAATCTGCAATTAATTTTCCTGCGTCAAGTACTTTCCCACCACCTGCTGCAATAATTCCATCACAGTTGTTGTTTTTCGAGATGAGATATGCATTTTGGATATCTAATTCACAACAATCATGATCTAATTCGAATGAGATTGTATGAATACCTTTTAAAAGAAGATCTTTTCTAAATGATTCTCTTATTTTTTTTGTAGCGCTACTTCTACCTATTAGCAAAGGTCTTTTACATAATTTGGTTATGAGGTCCAACGATTTAATCCACGCTCCATCACCCCTCACTACCTTTGAGGGTGAAATGCTGTGATTATTTATAGGCATTTAACTGTTCTGTTGAAAGTTAAATAGCGGCACTAGCTAGTTCAGGCGTGGAACTATCTTTGCCAAGATGTTTTACAACAACTTTTTTAGTTTCATCAATATCAACCTCTGCTTTGTCTCCGTCTTTTATCCTTCCAGATAAAACTTCTTCTGCAAGGCTATCTTCCAGTAACCTCATTACCGCTCTTCTTAAAGGTCGTGCTCCATAAGAAGGGTTGTATCCTTCTTCAACTAATCTTTCTTTGAAATCATCTGAGACAGTTAATGATATTCCTTTCTCTTTTATCCTCAAGAAAACCTCCTTTAACATTATTTCGGCGATGTCTTTCACTTCGTTTCTAGATAGTTGTCTGAATACAATTATTTCATCTAATCTATTAAGAAATTCAGGGCGGAAATATTGCTTTAGTTCTTCATTTACTAATGATTTAATTCGATTATATTGAGTATCTTCTAAATTCTCACCTGAGAATTCAAATCCCAATCCGCCTCCACCTTTTTCTATAACTTTAGATCCAATATTAGAAGTCATTATTATTAATGTATTTTTGAAATCAACAGTTCTTCCTTTCGAATCAGTTAGTCTCCCTTCTTCTAGTAATTGAAGAAGAAGATTAAACACATCTGGATGAGCTTTTTCAATTTCATCGAATAAAACTACTGTATAGGGTCTTCTCCTCACAGCCTCAGTTAGTTGCCCACCTTCATTGAAACCTACATAGCCAGGAGGAGAACCTATTAATTTGCTAACAGTATGTCTTTCCATAAATTCAGACATGTCTAAACGTATCATTGCTTCTTCACTGCCAAAGAAATATGCTGCTAATGCTTTAGTAAGTTCAGTTTTTCCTACCCCCGTTGGACCAGAAAAAATAAAACTAGCAATTGGTCTATTTGGATTCTTAAGGCCTACTCTTGCTCTTCTAATTGCTTTTGAAACAGATTTGACAGCCTCGTCTTGACCAATAAGTCTTTGATGCAATGTATCTTCCATATTTAGTAGCTTGACTGATTCACTTTCAGTTAATTTCTGGACAGGAACGCCTGTCCAGGAGGCTACGATATGAGCAAT
The DNA here is from genome assembly GCA_003279585.1 of Prochlorococcus sp. AG-402-A08. Classification (GTDB taxonomy): domain Bacteria; phylum Cyanobacteriota; class Cyanobacteriia; order PCC-6307; family Cyanobiaceae; genus Prochlorococcus_B. The sequence goes on from QCHH01000002.1 coordinate 64,761, forward strand.
ATCTTCTTCATTAACTATTGGTTGAGAAGCTTGTAATTCATCAGGCTGAACAACAACTTGGTCAGAAGTTTTATTGTTTTTATCTGAAATATTATTAGGATCGGAATTTTCATTTGATGAAGGCTTTTGTCTTATATTTTGCAAAAGATTTCTAATTTTATCTCTAAGTTCAACTTCTTTTTCTCTGAGTTCGCCTGCTTGGGTGAAGTTTTGGTCTCTTACTGCTTCTTCTTTACTTTTTTGTATCTTCCTTAATTCTTTATCAACTTCTTTCGCTTCTGGAGGCAACTTTGAGTTGAGTAATCTAACCCTGCTCCCTGCTTCATCTATGAGGTCTATAGCTTTATCTGGTAAAAAACGATCTGAAATATACCTATCACCAAGATTGGCAGCAGCGTCTAGAGCTTCATCAGTAATCTTTAATCTGTGATGTTGCTCATATCTCTCTCTTAATCCTTTAAGAATTTCGATTGTATCTTTGATTGAAGGTTCCCCAATCATTACAGGTTGGAATCTTCTCTCTAATGCAGCATCTCTTTCAATATGTTTACGATATTCATCTAGAGTTGTAGCACCAATACATTGAAGTTCTCCTCTTGCTAAGGCAGGTTTTAATATGTTTGCAGCGTCGATTGCTCCCTCAGCAGCACCTGCACCTATTAATGTATGTACTTCATCAATAACTAAAATTACATTTCCCGCAGATTTAATTTCTTCCATAATTTTTTTTAATCTTTCTTCAAATTCTCCTCTGTATTTAGTTCCAGCTACGAGTAAACCAATATCGAGTGTTAATACTCTTTTTTCTTCAAGTATGTCGGGAATGTTTCCTTGTTGAATTCTCTGAGCTAGTCCTTCAGCTATTGCTGTTTTTCCTACACCTGGTTCTCCTATTAAAACTGGATTGTTTTTGGTTCTTCTTCCCAAAATTTGAATCACACGATCAATTTCTGAATGTCTTCCCACTACTGGGTCAAGCTTTGATTCACTTGCTAACTGAGTAAGATTCGTTCCAAATTCGTCGAGTGTTGACGTCTTTGCTGATCCTTTAGGTGAACCAGCTCCAGTTGTAACTTCCGCTGTTTCACCAAGCATCCTGACAACTTGTGTCCTGACTTTTGTTAGATCAACTCCTAAATTTTCAAGAACTCTTGCAGCCACGCCTTCTCCTTCTCTAATAAGTCCAAGCAATAGATGCTCAGTGCCAATGTAGTTGTGACCCAGTTGACGAGCTTCTTCTAATGAAAGTTCAAGGACTCGTTTTGCTCTTGGTGTGAAGGGAATTTCTACAGCAACAAATCCTGAACCTCTTCCTATTATTTTTTCAACTTCAACCCTTGAATCTTTAAGGTTTACTCCCATTGATTTTAGTACTTTAGCTGCTACACCAGTTCCTTCACCTATTAGTCCTAAAAGGATTTGTTCAGTTCCAACAAAATTATGGCCTAGGCGTCTTGCCTCTTCTTGAGCAAGCATGATCACTTTTATTGCTTTTTCTGTAAACCTCTCAAACATTTAGCTTTAGCCATTAACTATTTAATCTAATTTATCAGGGTTAAGTGTGAAATGTGTATGGTTAGGTTTTTTTTTATAAAGGGTAAATATTAAGTGTTCGTTGAAAAATAATTAAAAGTATTAATTGATGCAAAGAAAAGCCTATTTATTGTTTTTTGATTTCGGTTAACCGTACTTAATTGTTGATTTTATGATTTGTTGAGGGTTTCTTTATTGAGAATAAGAGCATCACTTCCATCTTTATAAAAATTAGATCTTAGGCCTACTGTTTTGAAGCCCAAGGATTTGTAAAAAGCTTTAGCTTGTTCGTTATTTTTTTTTACTTCTAAATTTATGTGATTTGTTTGAAGTGATTTTGAATATTTGATTAACTCTGAAAAGAGAAATTTCCCAAGCCCTCTCCTTTGATATGTTGGATGAACAGCTATAAAAGTTATCTGTAATTCGTCTATCACTAACCAAGCTGAACAAAGGCCTAAAAGTTTTTTAGTTTCCAACTCTATGATTCCAAGACAAATCCTATTAGGTTCAATGAGTTCTCTTTCCCATTGAAATCTCGACCAAAGACCATTTAATGTTTTTTGATCTAGATCTACGCATTCATTTAAATGCGTTATCCCAAGTTGAATTATTCTGAGATTCATTTCTAGCTATTAATTAATTAATCCCTCTTTCTTTAAAAAGAATACTAATTGGTTGATTAATCTCTAGATTAGCTAAATATTAAAGTAAAAATTTCTATGCACGGAACAAAGGCTTTTGAACCCAATGTGGATATAGATAGTCCAAATCGAAATATAGCTCCTATCTCTTCTGAAATTAATGAAAATAAAAAATTAGTTGTTGGGGGATGTCAACTTAGTGAACTTGCAAAAAAATATGGCACACCTCTTTACGTTTTTGATGAGTTGTCACTTAGAACTGCATGTAAAACTTATATCTCTTCTTTAAAAAAACATTATCCAGGAGAATCACTTCCTCTATATGCTTCAAAAGCTAACAGCTCTCTTGCTATTTGTGCAGTTATTTCTTCTGAGGGGTTTGGACTTGATGCAGTATCAGAAGGTGAATTACTTACTGCAATAAAAGGTGGTGTGAAAGGTAAAGATATTGTTTTTCATGGAAATAACAAATCTCATGAGGAATTGAATTTGGCCTACAAAAATAATGTGACGATTGTTTTAGATAATTATCACGATATTGAGTTGCTACAAAATATTGCCTCTGACCAAAAGCCAGCAAAGTTAATGTTGAGATTTACTCCTGGCATCGAATGCCATACACATGAATATATTAGGACTGGACATTTAGATAGCAAATTTGGTTTTGACCCAGATGAGCTTAAGTCGGTTTTAGAAGAATTGAAAAAATACAACTGGGCAAATTTAACTGGTTTACATGCACATATAGGTTCTCAAATTTTTGAGGTTCAACCACATATTGACCTTGCTGGTGTTATGGCTGATGCTTTAAAGCTTGCTAAGGAAATTGGTCATCCAATAGTTGATCTGAATTTAGGAGGTGGTCTAGGGATCAAATATGTTCAAGAAGATAATCCTCCTTCTATTGAAGAATGGGTTGAAGTTATTTCTAATGCTGTGCTCAATGCTTGTAGGGAAAGAAATCTAGATTTGCCAAGATTGATGTGTGAACCAGGGAGATCTCTTGTAGCTAATTCGGGGCTAACTATTTACAAGATTGGAGCTAAGAAAGTGGTTCCTGGTGTTAGAACTTATTTGTCTGTTGATGGAGGGATGAGTGATAATCCTCGTCCAATAACATATCAATCTCTATATAGTGCATGTTTAGTAGATAAACCATTAAGTACAAATTTTGAAAAAGTTACTATCGCTGGCAAGCATTGTGAGTCTGGAGATGTTTTATTGAAAGATTTTCTTCTTCCGTCTTGTGAAAGTGGAGATTTTCTTGCTGTGTTTGGAACAGGTGCATACAACTATTCAATGAGTTCCAACTACAATAGAATTCCTCGACCTGCGACAATCTTGGTTGGAGAAGGTATGGCAGAGTTGACTCAAAGAAGAGAACTTCCTGAAGATCTATTGCAATTAGATGTATTACCTGATCGCTTTATTCCCAAGAATTAGGTAAGTTTAAATTACGTTGGGATGTAGGAGTGAATTTCTGGTGGCTTATAAACTTGCGTGTTCTCCTTGATGTCTTGTTTGCTTCTTCTCTTGGGGTGCTTCTTTTTACAAGAGTTAAAGAACAAAGAACATTATGGCTTTTAAGAGGCTATCTCTTTCTTGTTTCATTAGCTTGGTTCGTTCAAAGGTTTGCAAATTTACCAATTACTTCAAAACTTGTTGATGCCTTGGTTTTAGCTTGCTCATTATCTTTAGCAATTTTATGGCAAGGAGAATTAAGGAGATTAATGGAGTTATTAGGCACTGGTAGATTGGCTGTGATTCTTGGAAATACTCAGAAAGAATTTAGAGCAAGTTCTAATACTTTCGCTCAATTAACTGAGGCGGCAGGACGCTTATCACAAAATAGAAAAGGAGCATTAATTGTTGTTGATATGGGCAGTGACTTACGTCCTGAAGATTTTCTGTTCCCTGGAGTTCCAATTGATGCTCAATTATCATCTGAATTGTTATTAAATCTTTTTGCCGCTGACACTCCTCTTCATGATGGAGCTGTTTTAGTAAAGGGAAATAGAATTATTTCTGCAGGTGTGATTTTGCCTCTCTCAAGGCAAGGAATTAGTAGATACGGCACTAGACATTTGGCAGCTCTTGGGATTACAGAACGATTTGATCGATGTATTTGCGTTGTAGTTTCAGAAGAATCAGGTACCTTATCTTTAGCTAGTCAAGGGCGACTCGAAAGACCTATTACAAGCAGTCGATTACTTGACCTTTTGAAAGAATTGTTGGATCCTTCAAATGCATCTGGCTCTAAGTCAACCAGCATTAATTCTTCATTGAAAACAACTTCCTCTAACATTGAAACTAAAGTTGCTCAATCTAGAGTTAATCTTGGGAAAATTAATGACAGCAAGGAGTCTTTGAATTGACTTACCCTTCTGTAATAAGCACCGATAATTCTAGAGAGGTCTCGCCATTACCTGAAGACTTGGATCGTCTTCGTATGCCTGAGCATATTGCGGTAATTATGGATGGAAATGGTAGGTGGGCAAAAGCAAAGGGTTTGCCTCGGACGGTTGGACATACAGCTGGGGTTGAGGCTCTGAAAACCACTTTGCATTTATGTAGTAATTGGGGAATAGGAGCATTAACTGTTTACGCTTTCTCAACTGAAAATTGGTCAAGACCCAGCGAAGAAGTAAATCTTTTAATGACCCTTTTTGAAAATGTTCTTAAGCGTGAATTGACTAATTTAAAACTCGAAGAAGTAAAAATTAATTTCTTGGGTGATCTTGATCCATTACCTATTGCATTAAAGGACTTAATAAAAGAGTCGGTTGAATCAACCTCTAACAACAAAGGCATTCATTTTAATGTTTGCACTAATTATGGGGGACGACGAGAATTAGTCAGAGCTGCGCAAAAATTGGCGGAACGTTCGGTCAAAGGTGAATTAGATCCTTCTTTGATAGATGAAAATGTTTTCGCTTCTGAATTATTTACAGCTAGTGAGGTCGATCCTGACTTACTTATTAGAACTAGCGGTGAAAAAAGAATAAGTAATTTTTTGCTATGGCAGTTAGCTTATGCTGAAATACATGTTACAGATGTATTATGGCCCGATTTTAATGCCGATACTCTTGCTAAGGCACTACTAGACTATCAATCTAGAAGAAGGAGATTTGGAGGTGTATAACTAAAATAATTGAATATCTTGAGTTCTATGATTTTTTATAGATTATCAGCTAAAACTAAATAGCAATTAAATTTTTATATTCAAATTCTTTTATGACGCTAATTAATCCTAATATTCAGGAATCTAATAAATTCACTTTTAAAGATGAACAATATTTAGATTTTAATTCTATAAAAGGCGGAGATGTTAGACATGATTGGACTTTAGATGAAATCAAAGAGATACTTGAGTTACCATTAATGGATTTGTTGTGGAGAGCTCAAATAGTTCATAGGTCTTATAATCCAGGTTATAAAGTTCAACTTGCCTCCCTTCTAAGTGTGAAGACAGGAGGGTGCTCAGAAGATTGTGCATACTGTCCTCAATCTGTACACAACGATACAACGATTAACCCCAATCCGGTCCTCCAAGTTGAGACAGTTCTTGCTAGAGCAAGAGCGGCTAAAGATGCAGGAGCAGATCGATTTTGTATGGGTTGGGCTTGGCGTGAGATTAAAGACGGAAACGCATTCGATTCGATGCTTGAAATGGTCAGAGGTGTTAGAGAACTTGGCCTTGAGGCATGTGTGACGGCTGGAATGATTACTGATTCTCAAGCCTCTAGATTGGCAGAAGCAGGTTTAACGGCCTATAACCACAATTTAGATACTAGTCCTGAGTATTACTCCAATATCATTTCAACAAGAACATATCAAGATCGACTTGAAACATTGAGAAGAGTACGCATGGCTGGAATTACAGTGTGCTGCGGTGGGATTATTGGTATGGGCGAATCTGTTTCCGATAGATCATCTCTACTTAAAGTTTTAGCAACTTTAGATCCACATCCTGAAAGTGTGCCGATTAATGCATTAGTCGCAGTGGATGGTACACCCATGGAGGATTTGTCTTCTATTGATCCATTAGAGATGGTTCGAATGGTCGCGACAGCAAGGATCATTATGCCAAAAAGTCGAATAAGGCTTAGCGCGGGAAGACAACAATTAGGTAGGGAAGCTCAGATACTATGTCTACAATCCGGAGCAGATTCTATATTTTATGGAGATACACTTTTGACTACAAGTAATCCGGAAGTAGAGGCTGACCGTAGACTTCTTGCAGATGCCGGAATTAATGCTAATTTCTCTCAAGAATAAGTAGGTATGAAAACAGAGGATAGCCTCAAGAAATTCAAATATAAAGTTGCTGCATTCTACAATTTTATATCTATTATTGATCAAGAAATTATTTTAATCAAAGAAGAACTAACGAATTTAGCAACTAATCAGGAAATAAAAGGGACTATTTTATTAGCATCTGAAGGTGTTAACGGTACGGTTTGTGGAACTGAAAATGCGATAGTTCAATTTATTGAAACCTTAGAGAAACTTTTAAAGGTATCGGATATTGATGTCAAATATAGTTGGAGTGAGAAACAAGCTTTTCGTCGTTTTAAAGCTCGTAAGAAAAAAGAAATCGTCACGATTGGGCTAAAACAAATTAATCCTAATAAATCTGTTGGTAAATATATAAAAGCTGGTGAATGGAACGAGTTTTTAGAAGATCCTGATAGTGTTGTTATTGACACACGCAATGAGTATGAAATAAAAATTGGAAATTTTGCAGGTGCTTTAAATCCTCACACAAACTCATTTCGTGAATTTCCGGCATGGGTGCAAAAGTATTTAAAACCTTTAATAGAAGAGAATCCCTCTTTAAAAATAGGGATGTATTGTACAGGTGGTATAAGATGTGAAAAAGCGACCTCTTATTTGATAGAAGAAGGCTTTTCTGACGTACATCATCTTGAGGGTGGAATACTAAAATATCTAGAAGATGTTCCCTCTGATAATAGTTTATGGAATGGTGAGTGCTTTGTTTTTGATCAACGTGTCTCTTTAGATCATGATCTATTACCTGGTTCACATCGTATGTGTCATGCTTGTGGATTACCCATCTCTCCGGAGGACTTGAAAAAGCCAACGTATATTAAAGGCTTGCAATGTGAGGCTTGCGTTAATAAATTTACAGATAGTGATAGAGCTAGATTTGCAGAAAGACAACGTCAAATAGATGAGATAATGAAACGTCTACCTGAAAACTCTATATGGCCATCTTCATGACTAAACCCAATTTATCTCAATTAGAAAAAGAAGCCTCTGAAAGGAATTTAATTCTGAGAATACAAGTTAGGAGACCTCTCAATATTTGGTCGTTTAGGCTAGTCGTTGGCGAAATAACCAGTCATACTAAAATTCAGTTGTTGGGTGAAATGAAAGGATGGGCTTATCAAAATACTAAAGGACTTCAGCTTGATACGATGAAGGTTGGTAGGAATGCCACCTCTAATGTTGGTGATTTAATCTGGGCTGCAACTATGGCCTGGGCTTTAGAAGAGACTCCATGTCTTAGTGCGAGATTATTGGCTATTTATGATGAAAACAATCAGCATGAAATCTTGCAACGTTATTTTCGTAGGCGTGGATTTAATACTGTGCGTAAAGTCGGATCTTCTCCCTTAGACCTACCTCTGAGACTTGTTTGGGGAGGTGCAGGTGCATTTATGGTAGGTAATTGTGAGAAAGTATTTGAAAGAAGTTATCGGAGTTGGTCGGAGTAGCTAAAACTATTTCAAGGAGATTAATCTAAGGTATCATTCGCGTGATAACTGCTTCTTACTAAGGGGCCACTGTTTACTTTCTTAAAACCTAATCCCTTTGCTATATCAGCAAAATCATTGAATTTTCTTGGTGACCAATAATGAGAAACTGGAATGTGAGCAAGTGAAGGTCGTAAATATTGACCGATAGTCAAATATTGACAGTCGACTTCTCTAAGGTCTTTAAGGGTTTGAATTATTTCATGAAACTTTTCTCCCAATCCAAGCATAATTCCTGATTTTGTGGGAATCTTTGGATCTATTTCTCTTGCAAATCTGAGAAGGTTTAGTGAGTGTTCGTAGGTAGCTCCTCGTCTGACTTCTCTTTGAAGTCTCTTGACAGTTTCAAGATTATGGTTGAAGCAAATAGGATTAGCCGAGAGAACTTGCTTAAGCCGCTCTCTTTGCTTTTCGACATTGTCCCTATTGTTGCCTCCCCAGAAATCTGGTGTTAGTACCTCTATTGCTACACCAGGATTCAATGATCTAATTGCATCCATTGTTGTCGTGAATAGACTTGCACCGTGATCTGGTAAATCATCTCTTGCGACTGCGGTTAGTACCACATATTTGAGATTCAATACCTGAACAGCATTTGCTACTTTTTCTGCTTCAAAAATATTTACTTTTTCCGGTGACTTCCCTTTCTCTACCTGGCAAAAGGCACAGCTCCTTGTACATATTGAGCCGCCTAATAAAAAAGTAGCCGTACCAGCGGCGTAACATTCACCTCTGTTCGGGCATCTACCTTCTTCACAGATCGTATGTAATTTGTTTTCCTTTACGAGCTTTTGAACTTTTTCCAGTTGAGTTGCGTTACCTATGGACGGCTTGATCCAATTAGGTAAACGCTCTTCAGGGAGGGAGCTACTATATTTTGATGTTTTTCTTGTTGTTGTTGCCATATGTTTGATGGTTAATCTAGTCCTCTACGACCTTCTAACGCACGCGAGAGTGTTACCTCATCGGCATATTCCAACTCACTTCCAACAGGTAGTCCATAAGCAATACGAGTGACTTTTGTGAATGGTTTTAATAATCTACCTACATAAAGACTAGTAGTATCCCCCTCAATACTTGGTGTTAGGGCTAGTATGACTTCTTGGATATTTTCTTTATCGACTCTTTTGATAAGACTTGATATTTCAAGCATTTCTGGTCCAATCCCATCCATCGGTGAGATTAACCCACCAATTACATGGTAGAGACCTTTGTACTCTCTAGTGCGCTCAAGAGCAAGCAAATCTTTTGACTCAGAAACAACGCAAATGAGTTTTTGATCCCTTTGCTTATTTAGACAAATTTCGCATTGTTCTCCTGCAGTTAAATGAAAGCAAGTCTTACATTGACCTACTTGACTTTTAGCATTAATTAGAGCTTCTGCAAACAATTTTATTTTGTCTTCTGGCTGACGCAAAAGATGAAGAGCTAATCTTTGAGCAGTTCTAGGGCCGATACCAGGCAATTGCTCAAACTGATCAATTAATTTTGATAATGGTTTAGTGAAGCCGCTCAGAGTTCTGAAGCAATTAAGTTGAATTTAGTCAGAGTTTTATCTGGGTTGCACTAATTTAAAGAAGATTACCGTGAGTTAAATTAGAAATGTATCAGAATAGTGATGCTTGAGTCTCCAAAATGATCAAATTTTTTCGAACATCTTTAAAATCCCTCTTTGCTATAGCTTTGGTATTGACTCTCGGAGCTTGTTCTACAGGAGGGGCCGCAGGATTGGAACCTTTTAAAAGTCAGGATGGACGATATGGTTTCCTTTTCCCCACAGGGTGGACGAGAGTGGCTGTCGATAATGGTCCAGAAGTCGTTTACCATGACTTGATCAACTCTGATGAAACTCTCAGTCTTGTTATTTCTAAATTAGAAAATGAAGTGAATTTAGATGATTTGGGTGGGGCGGATGCAGTAGGGGAAAGACTTTTTGGTGAAAAAAATAGTAATAATCCTATTCAATTAATTGATGCTTCAGAGAGAGAAGTTGATGAACGAAAATTCTATGATCTTGAATACTCTGTTGATTTAGAAGGAAGTAGTAGGCACGAAATTGCCACTGTTGTCGTAGATAGAGGTTATTTATATACACTTGCTGCTAGCACTAATGAACAACGCTGGTCAAAAATGCAAGATACTTTCAAAAGAGTAGTTAGTTCTTTTACTTTTTTCATATAATTTGAAAATCTAATTATTATTTTCACCAGCTTGAATTTTCCAAAGGTAGTAATAGAAATTTCTATTTTTTAGAAGAGAAGAATGTGTTCCTTTCTCGATAATCTTACCTTTATCTAAAACGATAATTTCGTCAGCATCTATTACTGTGCTTAGACGATGTGCAATGACAATTGTGGTACAACTATTTGTTATCTTCTTTAGAGACCTTTGAATCGCGGCTTCAGTTTCATTATCTACAGATGCCGTCGCTTCATCTAATATCAATATCGGTGCATTCTTTAGGATTGCCCTTGCAATAGCAATTCTTTGTCTTTGTCCACCTGATAATTTTTGTCCTCTTTCTCCCACTATTGTTTTTATCCCGTATGGCAGTTGATTAATAAACTCAGTAGCCTCAGCAACGTCTGCAGCATTAGTTATTTTTGATAATTCAATATTTTCTGATCCATAAGAAATATTTTCTTCAATTGTTCCTTGGAATAAATAGGTTTCCTGGCTCACTAGTGCAATACAACGCCGTAGACTTTTTAAATCTAGTGATTCAATTGATTTGCCATCTATTTCTATCGAACCTTTACTGATTTTATAAAGCCTTAATAACAGTTTAACAAGTGTACTTTTGCCAGATCCAGTAGCACCTACAATACCTATTTTCATGCCAGGACTAATATCTAAATTAAAGTTTTTTATAACTTGAGATCGGCCTTCATATGTAAAATCAATATTTTTAAATCTGATTTCACCATTAATGTTATTCGGATCTAATTTTACTTTTCCAGTTTTAATTTTAATTGGAGTATCTATTAGATCTAAAACTCTATTTGTTGATGCCATTGATCTTTGATAATCATCTAAAATATGACCTAACGTGGTTAATGGCCATAATAATCTTTGAGTTATAAATACTAAAAAACTATAAGTTCCTACAGGCATAAAACCTTTCCATGCTTGAAATCCTCCAGCGATTAGTATCGCTAGGAATGCGAATAGTATTGCAAAACGAATTAAGGGTATGAATGCCGCCGATAACTTAATAGCCTTTCTGTTGCTTTTTTGATATGACATACTATCGATCTTTAATCTCTCAAGTTCCCAGTCTTCAGTAGCAAAGCTTTTTATGGTAAGCATTCCGCAGAGATTATTATTTAATCTTGAAGCAAGATCTCCAGCTTTTTCTCTTACTTCACGGTAACGAGGAGCTAAGTTTTTCTGAAAATTAATCGAACCCCAAAGAATAAATGGAATAGGAACGAATGCTAGTAATGCAATACCTGGAGCTAAGAAAATCATCGCTCCACCTACGATGCAAACAGTAATTATTAATTGAATAATTTTATTAGCACCTTCATCTAAGAATCTTTCTAGTTGATTGATATCATCATTAAGCACTGTCATCAGCCTCCCAGTATTATCTGCTTCGAAAAATGTCATTTCTAGTTGTTGCAAATGGTCATATGCCTTGATTCTTAAATAGTGTTGAGTTTTTTGAGCTAAATTCCTCCACATTAATCCATATAAGTATTCAAAGAATGATTCAGCGCTCCATATTAAAAAGGAGATAAATGCAAGAGCAGCCAATTGATCTGGGACTGTATTGAATCCAATAGAGCCAAGCCATGAACTCTCTTTCCTGACTACAACATCAACTGATACACCGATTAGAACAGGTGGTGCAAGATCAAAGAATTTGTTTAATATAGAGCATATAACAGCTGAATAAATCAGACGCTTTTGATTTTTGAGATTGCTCAAAAGTCTTATTAGTGGTTTATTAGATTTTGAATTAATCATTGTATTAAGGTTTCGTTTTGAATTAGAGATTGTATTCCTCTTCAGCTTTAGCTTTGCAGTACTTACGTGATTTTCTTATTGACGATCCAGAGCGATATTTGTCAATGAAACATTCACATGTGAAGTGACTAATTTCATTTAATTTTTGTTTATTCGTGTTTTTAAGTTTTGATTTTATTGATGCAACGCAAAACTTGTTAATCAGATTATTTTTATGTGCTGCTTTATTCTCTAAAGGATTACTTATTTCTAGAATAAATAATATAATTATACTTATGAAAAATAATTGGTTACTCATTTTAATTCTTTTAGTCAGTTCTGTTGATCTGTAATTCTCTATTCATTACTTTCACTTTTTTTAGAGCCTGAAAAATGTTCTCTGGCATTTGTTTTGGCAAATCTACTAGGCTGTAATTTTCAAATATTCTTATTCTGCCAATAGATCTTCCTTTTAATCCGGACTCGTTAGCAATTGCTCCAACTAAATTTCCAGGCTTAACTCTATCTCGGTGTCCAACTTCAACTCTGAATCGTTCCATTTCATCTTCAAGTCTGTTGTTATCGAAATCACCTCTTCGACGTTGCTTGAATTTATTGTCTCTTCGATCATTTCTTGTATTCCTTTGAGCTGATTGCCTGATCCAATCTTCATTTCCAGTCTCAAGGAGTGCATTAAAACCAACCGCTAAATTTAATGCGGCAAGTGTTAACTCTTTCGGATCTATCTGTAATTCTTTTTCAACATTTTTTATTAACTCTTCTAAAATATTGGCTTCTTCTGGGTTATCTCTTTCTGTTGATGCGGCTTTGATTAATTTTGCTTGCAGCTTCTTAATTCGGTTGCTGTTTATAAGTTCATTGTCTGGAATATCCATTTTCTCAATTGGTTGACCAACAGCTCTTTCAAGATTACTTAAAAATGATCTTTCTCTTGGATTAACAAAAAGAATAGCTTCACCATTTCTTCCTGCACGCCCAGTTCTGCCAATTCTATGAACATACGCTTCACGATCAAATGGCATATCATAGTTTATTACTAAACCAATTCGATCCACATCGAGCCCTCTTGCTGCGACATCGGTAGCTACTAAAATATTGATAGAACCCTGTCTTAATCTTTCAACTGTTCGTTCCCTTTGATTCTGAGGAATATCTCCATTTAAAACAGCTACATTATATCCATATGATTCTAATTTTTCAGCTACTACAATTGTAATAGCTTTTGTTCTTGCAAATATTATTACTCCTTCTTCTGAAACAGCTTCAAGTACTCTTTGAAGGGCATTAACTTTATAAACATTTTGAACGCTTATATACCTTTGCCTGATAAGTCTTTCCTTTAATTCTGTTGCTTTTATAGTTATTTCCGCAGGACTATTTAAATATTTTTTTGATAATCTTCTTATCTCAGATGGCATTGTCGCTGAGAATAAAACCAGTTGTCTCTCTTCTGGCAATTGTTCTAAAATCCATTCAACATCATCAATAAATCCCATTCTCAACATTTCATCAGCTTCATCTAGAACTAGACAACTTAAATGACTAGTATTGAGAGTCTTTTGACGCATATGATCCATGACTCGCCCAGGAGTTCCTACGACAACATCAACTCCTCTCCTTAGGGTGTTGATTTGATTTCGGAAATCAGAGCCTCCATATATCGCAAGTACTTTAAAATGCGGGTGCCCTGCGGAATAAGTGCGAAATGATTCAGCCACTTGCATAGCCAACTCGCGTGTTGGTGCTAGAACTAAAACTTGTGGATGTCCAACATTCTTTTGTAGTCTTTCTAGTATTGGCAAAGCAAATGCGGCTGTTTTTCCTGTACCTGTTTGAGCTTGCCCAACTAAATCTCTCCCAAGTAGTAATTCAGGAATTGCAGCTTTCTGAATCGGAGTGGGTGATGAGTATCCTTGATCAGAGATTGTTTGTATTAGTTCTTCACTAAAATTAAATTCAGAAAATCCATTTTCTGAATTTTGATTGACTTCATCCGGAATTTGCTCAGTAGATTCTTCAAGATCATCTGGATCTACTGGACATGAGGTATCCTCATGTAGTTTTTTATTTGTCATCTAATAATGGTTGCCTTTTTGACCTTCAAATTAGGCAGACAACTTCCGATCGGTGTATAACCGTGCTTTGCTGACTCGCCTTGTTAAAGGGATTATATAATTCACTTTATCATCTCAAAAATCCTTTTAGGAATAAGTTAATCACATCATTAAAAGTCTTCTTCTTTATTGGTAATTACTAGTAATTGTTTTTTTGCACGAGTTATTGCTGTGTAAAGCATTCTTTTTTCACTATCATCAGAATAGAATTTTTCTAAGGTATTCTCTTCTGAATTTTTTGAGGAACTCGGCCAAAGTAAAAGAACTTGATCAGCTTCACTTCCCTGCGCTTTATGAATTGTCATTGCATATGCCGCATCAAATATATTTAACCTTGATGGGTTTATTAATCGAGTTACTAGCCTTTGCTCCTCAGAAAAAACATTAAATAAAAAACGTCTTTTCTTTCCGTTGCCAATAATTATCCCAACGTCTCCATTTGCTAAACCTATCTCAGGTTGATTACTTCTTGCCATGATTGGTGTTCCCTGCTCCCACTTGTGTACTTCCTCATCAAATCTCTTTCCTAAAACTAACTCGTGGATTTTATTTACACCCCAGGGCCCATATCTTTGCGGACAAAGTATAAGCAGATTATCTATGAATTTAAAGAGTTTTTGAATCTCATCTGATTGTTCTATTTCAACCATGCTTGATTGCCATGCTTCATTAGGAATATAATTAAGACAATTTTCTGTTAGCTCTTTAAGCTTCTTTCTATAGTTAAAAAGAGTACTTACTACGGGATCTGGAATTCTTTTTAGTGATGAAACGTGTTGACTTGTATTTGATGAATCTTCTTTCTTCGAAAGCAGGTGCCAAAAGGCATCAACACCCTCATCTTTTAGAGTATTTCTTAATAAAACAATATCTCCTTTGTTTCGGTATGACTTTGTAAGTTTGATTGAGTTTGATTGAAGGTTTGTTTTCGTTTCTTTCTCTTGTAAAATTTGCCATATACCACCACTCCCTATTGGTAATAATTGGTCAGGATCACCTACTAAGATTATTTGACATGATTTTGTTAATGCATCGAGCAACCCATTAATGGTTGACAAGTCAACCATTGACATCTCATCTATGACTATTAGATCTAATTTTAATAGACGTTTAGAGTTTCTTCTGAAGCCATTTGCTCCTGCTTCTAACCATTTATGTAATGTTTTTGAAGGAATATTAGAAAGCTTATCCTTTATCGGATCTTCAAAATCAACAATACCCGCCTGAATGGTATCTTTTAGTTTTTTTGCGGCTTTCCCTGTTGGAGCAGCCATTGCAATATTAAGATTTGGATTCCTTGTTAGTGCTTGTAAAAGCATTTGAAGGATGGTACTAGTTTTACCTGTACCGGGGCCACCACTTAATAAGATGATTTGTTGACTTTTAACTAGATTAACAGCTTCTAATTGTTGAATATTTAAATGCTCTAGACTTCTAGAATTTATATGCACAGGTAATTGTTTAGATAAGTAATTAATAGGTTGATTCCTTAATAGTATTTTTTGAATTGTCTCTACTATCTCATTATGTGTACGCCGCCAACTAATCAAATCTCCATTTAAAACTATTGGGGAGTTATCTCCTTTAGTCCAGCCACTCTCTAATAATGCTTTCATATGATAGCTGGGCCAATCTTTATATTTAAGTTCAAGATTTTTAGGGATTTTCTTCATGTCTATGTAAACATCGCCTCTTGATAATCCATCCATTAATACATTGACAACATCTATTAAAGCTTCATTAAACTCTATAGGTGGGAAATAGCGAATTAGAGTAGCTAATAATGATTTATTTAAATCAGTTGAAAAAAGTGTTTTCAAGGGTTCTCTCATTTATGTTGCCTTTTAATCAATAAATCTAATTTTTTAATTCTTTTTATAGGAGCAGCTTCGACGATTAAGCCTGGAGTCCATTCCAGAAAATTTTTTTCTTCTAACTCTTTTTTATCTGGAAGCCCTCTCAAAAATACGTAAATGTAACCTCCAAGATGTTTTTGAGGTGAATAATCGGGGAGTCTCCACTTTAAAAATCTATGTAAAGCAAGTAAATATATGTGGGCTTGTAGTGGATAGTGATGATGGTACATTTCTTCATCCATTTTGCAAATTGAATAATTTGAGGGACCACAAGAAGAACTATGCTCTTTTGATAGGGGACTTCCTATCCAGTTACTTTTCCAATCTAAAACCCACCATTTCGCAATTTCATGATTCGGGTTGTCTGCAAAAACTTGGTCTATGGACCCGGTGAGGAAACCGCTGCTATGGATATTTAGATCTTTCAGTTTATTTATATAGTCTGAGCCATATTTATTTTGAACATCTTCTCTAAATATTGATGATAATTCGAGAGTATTAATTGGATTAGCTTCATGACAAATTGGAATATCAAATTTTAATTCTTTGATAGAGCTTTTAGAATTTAAATTTTTCATTTTAAATTTTCCTAAAGGACCTCCTAAAGGGATATTTGCAATTCTCTTTAATAAAATATTAATTGGTTCAATAAATGAATTACTTATATTAACTATATTTAATTCTTCTTCTATTATAGCTGAAACTTTTAGTTGATCTTCAATATCATTGAAATCTATTCTTTCAAGTATTTTATGAAGACAAGTCCCTGCTATAGGCCCCCTTGGAAAATTACCAATTGGACTTTCTTTAGACCATGCATGATCTTCTAATCTGTTAATAATTTGATCTTCCTCTACAAACACTTGATCAATTTCTTGGAAAGATCTATCCTCAATTTGATCCTTAAATGCATGATCTTCATTTAACTCATCTGAAAAGTCTTTTAGAATTAATTCGTCATTTTTTTGTGATATCCATTTTGAAAAACTATACCTTCCCCAACTATTCTCAAATTGATGGGTAGGAATTGCTCCAAGCGATAATTTGACTTCACTTTTAGGTTGAGTCCATGTCTTATTTGTTTCAATTGTTTTTATATCTTGAATATCAACTTTTAGTTCCTTTTTCTTGAATGAATTTTCCATCATTTCCTTTGTATGGTCTTCTATCTTTAGATCTATTGATTCAGAGCCAAATAAAAATCCTGAAAGAGGGTTCCCTTCTTGACCAGAAGCATTTGCCCACAGGACTATTAATTGTTTTTTAGCTCTTGTAAAAGCAACGTAAGCTAACCGCTCTGCTTCATTTAAGGATTCTTTTCTAATAAAATCTTGGTATGAACTATATTTTTTATTCCATTTATACTTTTTAGAAATTAATAGATTTTGATTATCTTTCCATAAATGACTTTTTCTATCTGGAGGCTTTTGCCACAAGTATGGACAAATCACTATTTTAAATTGAAGTCCTTTACTCTTGTGAATTGTAATTATATTTACGGAGCTATTACTAATGGCACTGTTAGGTTGATATTCTTCAGGTATTTGCTCAATGGACTGGAACCTTTGACTACTAAGCCATTGCGATGCTCTTAATGCATTAAATTTCTGTCGATGTATCTGTTCATCTACTAACTGAGAGCTTTGGTAAAGGTCACCTAATAAAGTTCCTCTATTAGAAAGATCAGCTATTGATTTCCCTTCTAGAAAGTTAGACAAACAGCCTAATAATCCAATTGTTGGAAATAATTTTGAAAGTTCATAGAACTTCGAAGATAATGAATCAAAATCGCCATCAAATTTTGATTTAATAAGTTTTTCCTTTTTCCATTGCATTAGCTCAGAACAAGCTAGTAGAGCAAGTTTTTGTTCATTATGTGGACTGACGATACAGTTAATGAAAATCTGTAGGATTTGAGCACCCTCTCTAGTAAATATATTTTCATTACTTAAGAGTTGCGAAGGAATTTTTATTTTTGATAAATGCCGATGGATGTTTTTAGCTTGATCGTGTCTATTGACTAATATACAAATATCTGAGGGGTTTAAATCTTTGGGATTATTGCTTAATAGCTCTAACAAATAAGATCCAATAACTTTCGGAATTTTTTCCTCTATTTTGCTTTTTGAATCTAACTTTATTCTTTGAGTTTTATCTTTTTGATTATTATCTATTAGATTTATTATCTTAAAAGGTTCTTTTATTCCATTTAGTTCTAGTAGATCTTCTTGTGAACATGGATTAAGTTCTTGAGTTGATAGATTTGATCTTATTAAACCATCAAGAAATAATTTATTTAGTGTTAAAATTAGAGGTTTTGTACTTCTATAATTAGCATTCATTAAATGAATTCGATCACAAGCTTCTCTTGCTTTCATATATGTATTTAAGCTTCCACCTCTGAAACTATAGATTGCTTGCTTTGGATCTCCAATCATTAGTAAGAGATGTGATGATCGGTTACCAAAGGCTTTTTTTAGTAATCTTAACTGGACTGGGTCAGTGTCTTGGAATTCATCGATTAAGGCAACTTTATATCTTTGCTCTAGATTTCTATAGATATTATTTGTATTAACTTCATCTTTAATTTCATTACTATTTAGGTTTTTGGGATCTAACAATTTAAGTAGATCAGAATAATTTATCAAACCCTTTTTAGATTTTCTTTTTTCAAGTTCTCTTTTAGTCCATAACAAAGCATGCTCCCAAACGAATTCACCTGGACTATCATATAAATCTCCTATGATATCAAGGATTAGCTCCATTTCTTTTGAGCAAAAATCAATTTTATGCTTCATCTCTAGTTGGTAAATATTTTTAGGATGAAAATATTTATTTATAAGGTTTTGATTTTGAATATCTTCATAAGATGGTCGCTTTTTCTCTTTAAATGCTTCAATCCAGTTACTTAAAAGTTCATAACGATTTTTTCTGGGCTTGGATGAGTATGGCTTTGTATCTTTAATACCATGAGATCTTAGATCCTTAGCAATCTCTATGAAGCTATCTTCAAGTTCCTGGCCCTTCTCTTCCCATATATTAGTAAATTTTATCCATAATGATTCAATATAGTTGTTTAATTGATTTGAAAGACTTTCTTCTATTTTTAAGTCATTAAAAGTTTGTTTAAAGCTATTATTTGGGTCATTATCCAATGAACTAAGAACTTCAATCAAATTATTACGATTAAAATTACTTTTAAATAACCCTTTCAATTCTGAAATTTCTATTTCTAATATTTCTTTTTTCCAATATTCTTCTACAATTTCATTTATTAGTGATTTTGAATCTTTTTCGATGGTTGGGTTTAAATTATTTCCATTCTCAATAGCTTCTCTACGAAGAGTTTTACTGCAAAATCCATGAATTGTTGTGATATCTGCATTCTCAATTCTCTCTAATGCCTCTAAGAGTAGTGCTGCTATATATAAAGCTCTTTCTTTAGATGTTATATTTAATTCGACCCATTCATTTAGTACATCGTCAACCTGATATGGTTTTACGTTGGTATTTATTGATTCAATTATCTTTAATGCAAGAATTAATCTTTCAATAATTCTTGCCTTTATTTCTGATGCTGTCGCTTCTGTAAAACTAACAACTAGTATTTCGTTTATTGAATATTCTTTTTCAGTTAATAACCTTAAGACAAGATGAGAAAGAGAGAATGTTTTCCCTGTTCCGGCACTTGCTTCTATTAGACGCATTCCATTCGATAAAGGATATTTATTTGCTTGAAACAATTCTATATTAGTCATATTTATTTCATAGGTATGATAATAAAATAAGAACTAAGCCTTTCGCTTTCTATTATTCCTTGATATTGATGTTTTAAATTTATTCTAATTAACATTTAGGATCTCCAGTCTAAATATTTTATTTTTTTTGTAATAGCTGGTACTTCTTTGATATATTTTTTGTATTCAGGAAATTTAATTTTTAACCTTTCTTCTTCCTTTATGGCTTTTATTTTTAAAATGTAAGCTAATGATATTAGTAGAGATAGATGTATTAGACTCAATGAAAAAATACATATTCCTAATGAAATATATAATAATCCCTTATAAAGGGGGTGCCGAGCATTTTGATATGAATTATTTTTTATAAGACTTGATTCATTCATTGGATAAGGTAGCGGTGTTAGATTTTCTCCTAAATCTATAAATGCTTTAATGACAATGAATAGACCTAGAATGGAAATTGCCAATCCAAGAATTATACAAAAAGTATTTATTAAAAATGGTATTTGCTTTATCTCTGGGTAGGGAGGTATTAAATGTAGGAGAATTAAAACTATTTGAGAAAATAAATACCACTCTCCTTTTGAATTATTAAATAGACCCTGCTTACTAAATCCCCATCTTGATAAGAGAGTTATAATATTCTTAAAGAGATTGCTTTTAAGCTTCATTTTAGTGGCCAGTTAGTTGGTGTTTTTTATAATGGGTTCATAGAGACTCATCAATACATCATTAAATGATTCAAAGTCTAAAAAAGTAGAGGCTTTGCATTTTTTTCCAAAACAAAGTTCCATTGCTAGATTCTCTCTTTCTCCTTGCATATATAAATCACCTTCCCATTTCTTTTGAAATAAATCCTTCTCATTTTTATTATTGTCTTTTGTAGCAAGGGCATAAACCAGGCCACTTTCTGGTGGTATGGGCCAACAATTATTTTTTCCTGCGGTTGCTAATCTATGTATTTGTCTTAAAATTTTTGTCGCCTCTTTCGTATTGATTGGTGAAATCTCTTTACTTACTTCGAATTGGATTTTCTTTCGATAATCCGTTTTTTTAGAAATTATCAGTGTTTTATAATTAAATGAACTATTTGCAGATAAATATAAATGATTTAACCATCCATTCATAAGGGTTTTATATTTTAAACTTCCAACTTCAATCTGTATTAAATTCTTACCTCCAAAGTAAAATTCACCCTCGAACTCTTTCATCTCAATACTCCTTTTCGTGATTTGACCCGTAGCGCATATTGCGGATATTAAATTATTCCATCGCTCCTGAAGAAGTTCCTTCTCTATTAATCCAGAGCCTTTTGGAGGGAAAACACCTTTGCCAGAATAGTTATCTTTCCAGTAGTCTGAGTTATTTTTAATATCCTTAATATTTAGGAGATCACTACTTTCCAGTCGATGTTTAAGAAGTTTATATCTTTCTAATTCTGAAAGCTCGAGAAAATCATTGTCTTCAATAAGATTGACAAATTCTCTTGATTGGATTTCGTGCTCTTTTAACCATGTTATTTGTGGATTGAGTAACCATTCTTTGGTTTTCTCGAAGGAATAAGATTTTAATTCGCTTACGTTTATTTCTTTCCACTTTAGCGGTAATGCTAGTGAGATATTTTTAATCGGGATTGCTTTTTCAATCCATTCTCTAGCTTCTAGATTCTTCCTATCACAACTCATGATTTGTGAATTTTCGCTTTTTATAAAGTTGTAATTATCAAGAGGATTTGCTGGTGGCGCAATGAGAATCTCTTTAAAGGTATTGGCTCCTAATTTTATTTTTAAGTAATTCAGCCATTGTTGAATAGGGCTTGGAGGTTCAAGATCTTCTCCTGTCTTTTCATCTTTTGAATTCCAAGAAACCAAAAGATTTTGACGAGTTGAGATTAAAGCTTCTAACAATGAATAGCGGTCTTTATCATATTGGTTTGGATCTCCAAGCTCTCTTTTTCTTTCTAGGAGATTAAAACTTCTTCTATTCTCTATTCTTGGAAAAGTTCTACTTTCTAGTCCCATGATGATGATGATTTGATGAGGGATTGCTCTCATTGGCTCTAAGGCACTGATCGTGATTTTCCCTGTCCTATGACCAAATTTGCCATTTGTAGAACTTAATGCTTTGGTGATAATGTCTTTGACTACTAGACAATCAATTTCTAGTTGACAATTAGCTGTTATGAGACCCCAATTATTAACAACAGTTAGTAGTTGTTGCTCTTCCCAAGCCCATTCTCCACCATCTCCAAATAAATCCTTTACGAGTGATGTGATAAGTTTTATCCATTCTTTACATGAACGTTTACTGCGAATCGCATCGATATAATTGCAAAGTTTTGAAATTATACCCCAAGCTTTTATAAACTCTGTACTTGAAATATTCTCGGAATAAGGGGAGATATTGCTTATTCCATTAATTGGATTATCTGGTAAAACAAGACCAAGTAGAAACCTTTCTAGACACCAACATAGGCTATGAGTTTCTTCCCCAAATCTTTCTGATGAATCAAGTCCCCAAGTAAAGCCAGCGGATTGAAGGCTTTTGATTATGTCACTCACGTCGTCAATACTTATTTTCTGTTGCGTTCGTATAGCTGGATTAGTTAATAAGTTTTCAAAAATTGATGCGGTTAGACGAGATGCAGAAATCTCTAACAGATTTAACACAAAATGTATTAAACCTACTTTATCTTCTTGACTTTTATCTGTGATTACCCAGGGTAGCTGTGTAGTATTCTGATCTATATTATTAAACACTGAGGTAATTATTGGCGCATAGCTATCAATTTGTGGTGTCATTATTAAAATGTCTCTGGGTTGAATTTTCTTGTCATTGCTGATGAGCTGTAATATATGGTCCCGTATTAATTCCACTTGTCGATACTTTCCTGGAGATTTAAGGAAAAGGAGTGATTTGTCAGATTTTTCTTTAGTTAAAATACTTTCACTTTTTGTGTATAACAATTCTTGTTGTAGTTGTTCTAATAAATTTGGTTTGTTCCCTTTATTGGTGGCGATATCTGCTGTAAGAGAAAAAATATCTTCCTCATTTCTATCTCCCAATTGATATTCACCACTCCCTTCTAGTAACTGTTGATATTCAGCCCCCATCCGTCCAAGGAAGGCTTCAAGTCTTGGAGATTCTAGTAACCATTTTCTGTCGGGAGGAGTATTCCATGTGTTTCTAAATTGCAGTCTTCTTGCTTCACATCTTTGCCAAAGATCATTGCAAGGGGAAATTATATAAATTTTAATATTTATTACTTTTGAAAATGCTTGAATTAAATCTATTTGCAATGGTGCCAGACTACTAAGTCCATAGATGTATAGATTTTTTGGACAATCTAGTTTAGAAATATCATCTTTCTTTAAACGTTTAATAGCCTTTTCGACTTGGATGCAGAACGGATCTTTGTTTATCTTTTTATATAATAAATTAAATAATGTTTCTTGCCATAGGATATTTTTATTAACACTAAGTTCTCTAAAATGTTTCTTCATTTTCTTGCTTAACCATTGCTTAATAATTTCAGGCCTATAAAGAATGTAATCATCAAATATCTCTGCAATATTGTTTGCTAGATCCCATAAATTCAGATCAATTTCTGCATTTTCTTTATCACTTATTTCTAGCCAGGAAAGAATTACTTGAGCATCTTTCTCTTTCATTAATTCTGGTAATAATTCTAAAATATTCCAAACAAGTTGATTCTTTTCCCATGGATCTTTTTCATCAGGGTCAATACCAATAATACTCTTGACTAATCTTTTTAAATATGTACCAGGGAAAGGGTATTTAACTAATGCATTGATATTATTAATTATTGAAAGTTTTTCACTTAGCCATCTGCTTGATGGCCATGTACTTACGATAATATTAACTTCTTCTGTTATTTCAGGAGGATTTAATCGGAGTTCCTGTCCCAGTATCTCTGCCAACCATTCAGCTTTATTACTTCGATAAATTGTTAGCAAGAGTCAAAATGCGATTTAAAAATATTTTTAAAGTAAGAAGTTGTCTTTTCTTGGATTGATAATTAGGCTTTTCATTTCTTTTACAGCTTGAGATAGACCTACAGAAAGGGCTCTAGAAACAATTGTATGGCCAATATTTAATTCTTCAATCCCTTCAATAGCCGCTATCGGTTCAACGTTTTGATAGGTCAGTCCATGCCCTGCGTTTACTCTCAAACCATAGGATTTTGCTTTGGCTGTGCTTTGTTTAAGAATGGATAATTCCAAATTTCTTGCTTTGTTTTTTGTGATTGCATATTTACCTGTATGCAATTCAATCCAGGCGGCTTTTACTTCAGCACAATTTTCTAATTGAGCCTGGACTGGATCAACAAAAAGACTAACTGGAATATCCTCATCTGATAGACGTTGGATTATTTCCTTTAATTTGTTTTTGTTTTTAATCACATCAAGTCCCCCTTCTGTAGTGACTTCTTCCCTTTTCTCAGGAACTAATGTAACCATATCTGGTTTGAGATTAAGTGCTATTGAAGTCATTTCTTCAGTTGCAGCCATTTCCAGATTTAGTCGAGTATGCACAGTCTCTTTTAGAAGATTTAGATCTCTATCTTGAATATGCCGTCTATCTTCTCTTAGATGAACTGTTATACCGTCAGCACCACCTAATTCCGCTAAAATAACCATTTTTACTGGGTCAGGTTCAAATGTCTTACGAGCTTCTCGGACATTTGCTATGTGATCAATGTTTACGCCAAGACTTGCCATAGGTATTTAAAATATACTTTGATTGTATTCATCAAAAGCAAAATAAGGTTTAGCCGCTGGAGTAACTGCCCAGTCTGACCGTTAATAATAAAGCTTTCGGAGTTAACTTCATTACATGGTTTGTTAAAGAGGGTTTTTTGCCCCTTCTTCATAGAGAAAAAAAAATATGCCTCGGGGTTGATCCTTTCTGGAGTCGATTAGCCATGTTTGCAACGCAGGATTTTGCGTTAAACAATTTTTTTCGTAGAAGAATAGTTATTGGTCGAGAAAATTTACCTTTAAGTGGCTCTGTCGTACTTGCTCCTACGCACAGATCTAGATGGGATGCTTTGATGCTGACCATGGCAGCTGGTAGAAGGATCACAAAGAGAGACTGCAGATATATGGTTACACGATCAGAAATGAAAGGGTTACAAGGATGGTTCCTAAACAGGTTGGGTTGTTTCCCAATAGATCAAGGAAGACCTTCTTTAACTACTCTTAGATATGCCGTGGATTTGTTGATTTCAAGTCAGCAATTGGTTGTATTCCCAGAAGGAAAGATAAATCGATTTGGCGAACCTGTAAAACTAAAAAAAGGCTTGATTCGTTTGGCTCAACTGGCTTCTAACAAAGGGTTAGAAATTAAAATTGTTCCAGTCGGTTTGGCCTATAGCGATGTTATCCCTAAGTTTTTTGGATCGGCATCAATTTGTTTCTCTAAACCAATAATTATTTCAAGAGATTTTAAGCAATCTACTAATGACTTTAATATTGCACTTTCTAGAAGTATGAGAAGTGCTGAACAATCGGCTTTGTTAGCTGTTGGTAGAAGATAATATGATTTACTTAATTTATTGTTTAACAGTTACATTGAATTTATTTCCCCTTAATTCACGTTTATTCCTTATTTGAAGATGATTACAGCCAAAGAAGTTACTTTTCTAATTAAGCAATCCCTTCCTGATGCTCAAATTGATGTAAAAGATATGGGCGGTGGAGATCACCTTGAAGTAAATGTCGTATCAGAAGGATTCTCTGGATTATCTCTTGTGCAACAACATCAACTTGTTTATGGTGCGTTAAAAAATGAATTGCAAACAGAAACAATTCATGCTTTGGCTTTGAAAACCTCAACTCCTCAATAACTTTTCCAACATGGATTCCACAACACGTTCAAAAATTGAACTATTAATTAATTCAAAGCCAATATTTGTTTTCATGAAAGGTAATAAGTTGATGCCGCAATGTGGTTTTTCTAACAATGTTGTTCAAATTCTCAATTCTTTGGGAATGAGCTTTGAAACTTTTGATGTACTGTCAGATATGGAAATCCGAGAAGGTATTAAAGAATTTTCAAATTGGCCTACAATTCCTCAAGTTTATGTAAAAGGGGAATTTATTGGCGGATCCGATATTCTGATAAGCATGTATAACTCTGGGGAATTGAAGGAAAAATTGGAAATTGCACTAGCTTCATAACTTGTGACTTTTTGATTATTATCCCTGTTCTTTTTGAAAAAACAGGTTATTGATATCACCATCAGGACCAACAAAGCTTGAAGGATCCATGATCCACCTATCGATTAATGCTTCTAACTTCTCTTGATCTTTAGGGCCTAATCTATTGCAATTTCTGAGAGAATGGAGATACCCATCTGCATAGATCCTCAGCTCAGATGGACTGTGGTATCGACTTGTTAACTCTTGACAGGCATCACAAATTGATTGGAAGTGTTTTATTGCTTCTGGAGAATCAAAAGATGTCATGGTTTGCTAAGACACAGACTATTCTTGATAGTCGGCGAACAGTTTGCTTTAATATCTTCTCTAGTCTAAGGGTCTACTTTTCTAAGTTGTGACATTAATACCTGCAGATCAGCTTGCTACTGAGCAAATCCAAGGATCCTCATCAGGTTCTTCTCCTATGCAATCAACTACTCAATCACCCTCCAAGGTGCTTGTTGTAGAACCACATCCAACTCTCAGAACTGTCTTGGTTCAGAGGCTCAGGCAAGATGGACAGCTGGCCGCAGCAGTAGGTTCCGCTGAGGAGGCAGTTGATCTTTGTCGAGACCAATCACCAGATTTATTAGTTAGTGCTGAGCTATTGGAAAAAAGTTCAGCACTTCGACTTGCACAGCAATTGGGATGTTCAGTCATTGTTCTAACGGCAAGAACAGGGGTAGAACCAGTTGTTGGCCTTTTAGATGATGGCGCTGATGATGTTTTAAGGAAACCTTTTGGCCTAGAAGAATTAGCTGCTAGGTGCAGGACTTTACTTAAAAGAGGAAGAATTGGATTACAGGAACGTGTCGCTGTTGGTCCTCTTGAGGTCCACCTACTCCTCAGGCAGGTTACCTTGCGAGAAAAACCTGTCGAACTAAGTCCTAGGGAGTTTGCTTTGTTGTGTGCCCTGCTGATGCCACCTGGAATGGTTAGAAGTCGCCATGAGCTACTTCGAATGGCTTGGCCTCCATTTAGTGGTGGTCCCCGTTCAGTAGATACACAGGTTTTGACGCTTAGAAGAAAACTAGAACAAGCAGGCCTTGGTGATGGAGGAGGAATTACAACTGTTCGACAGCAAGGTTATAGATTTAGCCTTGATAATTTACCTTCGTAGCTTTTAATAGCTCTTTAAAAATTTATTCTGGAAGTTCCCATTTATTCAACCCAAGTTTTGCTCCTATTTTGTGAGCACAGGCATAGCCGCTAAAGGCCACTGCATTTAATCCTTGACCGGGGAAAGAAGAATCACCAACACAATAGAGTCCTTTTATTTTTGTTGTATTAAATGGCATAGGAAGAAGACCAGGTAACCTCATTGAAGGTATTGGCCCATAGCTGCCTTTATTTCTTGCAAGAAACCTTTTATGTGTTCTTGGACTACCTATCTCCTTGTGTAAAATATTTTGACTAAGGTTTGGAAATAATTTTTCTAACTTAGATATCAGTTTATCTCCATCTTCTTTTTTCTTGTCAAGATATTCTTTGTTGCTTAATCCCTCCCAACAATCCATTGAAGAAGGAGTAAAGGCATGAACAATATGGCTATCTGAAGGTGCTAATGATGGGTCTAATAGAGTTGGGATTGATAGAAAAGTAACACCTTGTTCTTGTTCCATTTCTTCCCATGTATCGAGAAGTAAGTGATGGCAATGGGTATTCGAAGGAATTGAGCCTTTACTTACTCCCAAATGTAGAGATAAAAATGAAGGAGAAGGGATGTATCTATTTTTCCATTTGGTCTCGGCTTTTGGTGCTTTATCTTGCTCCACAAGTGGGTCATTGATTCCTTCGCCACCAAATGTATCCCATCTTGTGGCATTAGAGACTATTGTTTTACCAAAAAATTCTTCACCATTATCTAATGAAACACCTATTGCATTTCCGTTCTTAAAAATTATTTTTTTAACTTTAGCTTTATATCTAATTTCTCCTTTGAAATTTTCAATTCCTTTCACTAACTGTTCAGCGATAATTCCTACACCTCCTTTTGGATAGTTAATACCTCCATAATGTCTATCAGAAAAGACCATTCCTGCGTTTATCATAGGTGTTAAGTCTGCGGGCATGACTGACCAGCAAAAACATTCAATATCTATAAATTTTAAAAGGGTAGGATCTTTGATATATCGTCTAGCGACATCTCCGGCATTAACTGGTAACCATCTAGCGAGCCCTAGGCATGATAAGGGTGATTTGAAAAAAACTTTCATTAGATATCCTGGGTCCTCTATTGAAAGTAAAGGCATAGAATTTAGACAATTAAAAACATCCCAACATGTTTCGTAGAAATGATTTATTCCTTTCTCTTCATGGGGAAATAAATCAATTAGCTTAGTAACAAACTTTTTATAATCTCTATCAACTGTAATTTCTAATTGATTAGGTAGATGATATGCCAATTGGGTTGGGTCAGGAATCGTTTCACATTCTTGTCCAACATCTTTAAGTGCTCGTGTAAGTAAGTTGGTATACCCCTTTTCACCAAAGCCAAAAATCATTGAAGCTCCAACATCAAAAGTAAATCCTTTTCGTTTAAATGAACCACCACTTCCACCAGGAATTTTGTACTGTTCCAGCACAAGAACTTTTGCACCCTTGCTTGCAAGTTGACTTGCAGTCACTAATCCACCAAGACCGGAACCAATAACTATCGAATCCCAATTGCAAGCAGCATTAGTTTTATTTGTTAATTGAGTCATGATTTAAAAGAAATTTTTTAATTGGATGGTTGAGTAGATTTTTTATCTAATAATGTTTCTCTTAATTTTTTTATTTGACTCAAAGCTCTATCTCTATATTTTTTGTATCTTTCACGTTTGTTGTGAACTCTATTCTCGAGTTCAGGCAGTAATCCGAAATTGGCTGGCATAGGTTGAAAGTGTTTTTTATTTTGAACTCGTAAGCTTGCTTGACTATTACTGACAAAGTTTGTCAATGCCCCAATCATGGTAGACGATGGCAAAGTAATTGTATTTAATCCCTTTGCCAACAGTGCTGCGTTAGTTCCTGCCAACCAGCCTCCAGCTATAGCTGCAGCATACCCCTCTGTACCAGTGAGCTGTCCAGCAGCGAATAAAGTTTTTCTATTTATGAACTGAAGTGTTGGCTCTAATAGCTTTGGAGATTCTAGAAATGTATTTCTATGCATTACTCCCAAGCGAATAAATTCTGCATTCGTCAAGCCAGGAATCATTCTGAATACTCGTTTTTGCTCGCCCCATTTTAAATTTGTTTGAAAACCAACGAGATTCCATAGTTGACCTGCTTTATCCTCTTGTCTTAATTGAACGACAGCATGAGCTCTTTTGAGCCTTCGCAGACTTTTGTCGTTTACATCCCCCCATCTTGGATCCCAGAGGCCTATTGGCTTTAATGGGCCATAACGCATAGTCTCTAGACCTCTTTTCGCAAGTTCTTCTATGGGAAGGCAGCCTTCAAAAAAAAGAGCTGATTCCTTTTCAAAATCCTTTAGTTCAGCTTGTTCAGCTTTGATTAACGCAGAGTGGAATTTTAAATATGACTCTTCATTCATCGGGCAATTAACGTAATCAGCATCGCCTTTGTCGTATCTACTAGCTCGAAATGCTGTTGAAAAATCAATGCTTTCCCCTGTAATTATTGGACTAGCAGCATCAAAAAAATGACATTCACTTTCTCCTGTGAATTCTTTGATGTTTTCAGCTAGCGATTCGCTTGTTAAAGGACCTGTGGCCAGAATTGTAATTTGTTCAGCACTTGGTAGGCAGGGACATTCATCTCTAATGATTCTTATTAGGGGATGAGAGGAAAGTTCATTTGTGATTGATAGGCTGAATTGACTTCTGTCTACTGCAAGTGCTCCTCCTGCAGGGACAGAGTGTTGATCAGCTTTTTCGATGACAATAGATTTTAAATTTCTCAACTCTTCTTGTAAAAGTCCTGCCGCTCTATCACTACTAAGCGCTCCAAAGCTATTGCTGCAAACAAGTTCAGCGAATTCGGGTGAGTGGTGAGCTGGAGACTTCTTCTTTGGTCGCATTTCAAAGAGAGTTACTTTGACTCCAGCACTAGCTATTTGCCATGCTGCTTCTGAACCTGCGAGACCAGCTCCTATTACGATTACCGATGGATCTTCTGTCAAACTGTCGTATTTTTCTTTTTAAAAGCTTAATTAAATAATATTCTTATGTCCCTCAACTATTTATTAAGACTTCAAAAATATCTGAAAAATCAATGAGGAAGGAAAAAATATACCTTTAAATTGTTTTTTAGTCCTCAAAAAGGAACATTAAGTCCGTTAATGCTTCGACAACGTGATATTTTTCATATTGGACTATTAATATTGGTCTATAGGGGGGTCGCTAGCTCAGTGGTAGAGCATCCGGCTTTTAACCGGCTGGTCCTGAGTTCGAATCTCAGGCGACCCATTTTTTTAAGCGTATTTCTAGATAACTTGAAGTGACAACCACTTCTAAATCTTTGAAGAATTATTTTTTTGGGATCCTTTTGCTTTTCAGTTTTACATCAGTAAATGCTGGGTTAAATAGTTTTACTAATCTGATTTACGTTGATGATTGGCTTTTAGAGAGGAAGGTTGATTTAACAAATAATGAGACAAAATGCAGAGCCTCAATACCTTCGCATGCAAATTGGTTTGGAGCTCGGGTAAGACTTGGTAACAAAAATGAATTAATAAAACCTATTTGGATATCTGTTAAGGCTGACCAAATTATTGATTCAAAATTAACTAAGATTAAAGAACTTCTTGATGATTGCAGGTCAGGACTTCTTTTCCTTCCTGAAAACCAAGAGGTCAACAACTAATGTGTTGATGAGAATATAAATACTTTCTAAAAAGATAATTTTTTGCAGAATTAAAAATGTAGAAATTAACTTATTATGAAGAAACTTACAGTAGGAGCGGCGATAGCGTTAAATATATCTTTGTATATTTGGGCTTTAATGGATTTACCCTTTAAATTTTAATCATTCCTTTTATAGATTGTAATAAAAAAAAAGATCCTTGTTTAAAATAATAATTTTTTAGTATTTGTGTTTTCTAGCACTTTTTTAACTTTCATTTTTTTTTGCATTCTTAATCCTTTTTTTTTACCTGAAGCGGTTAGTGTCTATAAGAGGTGAAAAGCCTCTTTGTCTTATGGAAATGGGGCTATGGTTAAGAAATCATCTGCGATTACAAAATCAAATTCTAATTGGTTATGGAGGTGGGCAGAACCTGAAAGCGAACTCTCAGTAATCCCTAAATCAAAAACCAAACGTTTAGCTCAACAGGCCAAGTTAGCAAATGTTGATGCTGAAAGAGCGGTTAGTCGTGCATACCAAATTGAATTATCTAGAACAAAGGCAATCGGAGAGGCGATGTTTAAGTCTGGCAAAGCATTGAGGTTTACACTATCAAGTTCTGGAAGGCAATTAATCCTAAGAACGCAGGCAGCACGAAGGCAATTTGAGCCTGGTTTTAGGAATAAGAAATAATTCTCAGATAGAATAAAAGCCCTATCAAAATAAAAAATGCAGCTTTATATAGTTTCTTGGAAATTCGAATCATCTGAGGATCAAAATTATTCATCTGAAGCATTTGTAGATTATGTCGAAAGTGGAAAGTCTGAGGATCTTATTGATGGCTATGAGAGAATTGCATGGGCTCATACTCCGCAGGATGGAACAGGAGTGATTATTTGTAGAGCTTCAAGTGCATCAACTTTATTTAAGGTTTTTGGATCTTGGAGAGATAAATATGGAATGACTTGGGAGTATAAACCTGCCTTATCTACTGAGGAGTTTGTTAGATTAATAAAAGAAAAATAGATACAGTATTTTTCTATTTATTAGATTTAAATTATATTAAAAATAAATTTCTGTCTAAAAAACCTTCAAGATAGTGTTGTTAAACTCAGTCTCTTAAATTATCTGTGAATTTAATGATAGCTCATTTTTTCTTTGCTTTGACTGCTAGTGAAATGGGCCTAAGTCCTTCAATACTAGCCTTAATAGTAGTTTCATCGATCGTTTTTATAGTTGGCTTTGCAAAAAGCTCAAGAGAGAATGAATACAAAAAATTGATGGATTCATTTATTGAAAGGAAGGAAGAATCTGATTGATTTTTTCATATTAGTAAGAAGATCTTCTTACTAATATGAATTTTCTTAGCTAATAAGGCAGGATGGTAGGAGCGTAGTTTTGAAATTGAACAATTTGTTAGCAAAGGAGAGAATTATCTCGCCCTCTAGAGATGTACTCGCAGGCCTAGTTGTTGCATTCGCAATGATTCCAGAGGCGATAGCTTTTTCTGGTATCGCAGGTGTTGATCCAAGAGTTGGGTTGTTTGGTGCTTTTTTGCTTTCTGTAACCCTCGCAATTTTTGGGGGCAGAATGGCCATGATCACTTCAGTAACTGGTTCAACTGCTCTTTTGATGACTGGGATTGTTCAACAAGGAGAAAATATAAGCCCTGGTCTTGGTCTGCAATATCTCTTGGCTGCTGGATTGCTTACGGGAGTTCTCCAGATCGCTTGGGGGTATTTGAGACTTGCACATCAGATGAGATTTGTCCCTCAACCTGTTATGGACGGCTTTGTGAATGGTTTGGCTATATTGATCTTCCTTGCTCAATTGCCTCATTTAGGGATTGATTTGGCGCATTCCTCGAAAGTAGTTACTGCAGCACAATTACCTGCAGTTTGGGGATTGACCATACTTACGTTGTTGATTATTTATTTGCTACCAAGAGTTACCAAGATTTTACCTTCAGCATTGGTTGCAATTTTTATTTGTACTGCAATTTCTATTGGATTTAAATTAAATGTTCCAACTGTGTCGAATTTAGGAATTCTTCCAAATGGATTGCCTGGCTTTGGCTTCCCAAAAGTTCCGTTTAATTTTGAAACCCTTGGTTTGATACTCCCAACAGCTTTGGCGATTTCTTTGGTAGGTCTTATGGAGACATTTCTCACTCAAGATATTCTGGATGACATGACTGATAAAAGCACAAATAAAAATGTTGAGGCTAGAGGTCAAGGCATAGGAAATATTGTTAGTTCTCTTTTTGGAGGTATGGCTGGATGTGCTTTGGTTGGACAATCGGTTATGAATGTGGGCTATGGGGGAAGAACGCGACTTTCAACATTAAGTTCAGGGGTTTGTTTAATAGCAATGATTCTTGCGGCTAAAGATTGGGTAAATCAAATTCCAATGGCAACATTGGTTGGTGTAATGATAATGATTGCAATTAATACTGCTAATTGGATGTCAATAAAAGATTTACGCCGCATACCAAGAAGCGATAGTTCAGTTATGATTTTAACTGTATTTGTTACTGTTATTACTCATAATCTAGCACTAGGTCTTCTTGCAGGGGTGGGACTTGCCGCAATATTATTTAGTAGAAAGGTTGCAAAAGTTATTAAGGTTGACTCTTCTTTAACTGGTGAAGACCACAGAGTTTATAAAGTTAAAGGTCAATTATTCTTTGTTAGTAGTATTTACTTTAGGCAAGGATTTGAACTTCATGAACATCCTAAAAAAATTACAATCGATATGGCTGAAGCTCATATTTGGGATCAAAGTGGTGTAACCGTTCTTGACCAAGTAATTAGGAGGATAAAATTAGGGGGATCTGAGGTTGAAGTGATTAATTTAAATGATGAAAGCTTGAATTTATTTTCTCGAATTGGACAAGCTTCAGAAGCTGGAGGAAGAGGTGGAGAATTTAAATCAGCACATTAAATTTCCCATCCGTTTACTTAAAGTTTCTGTAGATTTTTTGAAAAGCCTGTATCAAAGGCTTATAAGGATTCATCTCCATTTTTACGAATCTTTGTAAATTTTTTGACTAAACAAATGTATAAGCTAGAACACTAACTAATCAAGCATCATATTGTATGGTCATATAAGCTATAAGTTTTACTTATGCATGCTACTGCTTTGGCTCTTCTGCATATTCTATTTATTTCTATGAATTATAAATTTTGCGTGGATTTTGAAATTTCATTCTTTAAGGACTTTGAATTGATATAAAAAATCCACCAAGAGTTAAAACACTTGATGGAACTAGGTTTATGATAAAAATTTGACTCCCTAGATAGATTTTGAAAAATCTAAATAATTTTTAGGCGAGAAATTTAGCTAATAGGTTTGACTAAAGGCTATCTTTCTAAGCTTCGGAATCAAATTTAGATAGATTTGGTCCAGCAATTACACCAACTAGTCCAAAAAGAACAAGGGATACAACACCGACAATTGTTGCTGAGAGGCTTCCCCCTCCTAAAGCAAAGGTTAAGAATGACAAATGAAGCATTTTTTTTTAGATGCAGGTATATATATAAACCTAAAATTGCCCAAATTTAATGAAGTTGTAGCACCTTGATAAATTCAGACATTTTTAAAAGGCTGTATTGAGAGTTAAGCGGTAGGGAAATTGTTTGGGAATATTGTATCTAAGTTGTCTTTAGATGCCTTGGAATCCCACTTGAGCCAGTCCTTCACTCCGTTAGGTTTGACGGTCTGAGCACTACGAGCAGCAAAAATAATTACATGAAATGGAATTACAATTGCAAAGAAGAAAAAATGAAGTAAGTACAAATCCCAAGGGATACCCTGATAACCATAATCAGGGAAAAATATTGCAGTAATAAAAGGAAGTGCCATGTTGTTCAAATTTTTACTGTATTAATCATTATCCATAAAGCATGAATTCTCTCAATAAAGCAGGATATTTTAACTTCTAGAAATGCTACAGATTTTGTAAATGCATAAGTAGAGCTACCCTCCTTACATTTTAAAATTATTGTTATGTATTTTAATTCCTCAAATGATTTGGCCGACAATATATAATCGAATAATAAATTGAATATCTATTAAAAAATAATTCCCCACATATTATGCTTCGATATATTCTAAAAAAAATTGAAAATATTTAATTAATCAGGCTTTCTATTAATTTAACTAGCCTAAAACTTAAATATATACTTACTGTTATCCACAAAGGGAGAATTATATTCCATGCTTTTTGATGCTTTAAAAGTATAATCTTATCTAGTAGATAAGATCCTAAGATGGGAATAGATATTAATAAAGTCATTTTAAAAAAAATCTCAAGAAAAGCTAGTGCTGCTATTGGATTTATTAGCCATGCTATTAATATTCCACTTAGTAAGTATCCACCATATTGTCCTAGTTTCCTTATCATCATCATCAATTGCTTTACTTTTTTTAGCTTAACTCATTGTATATAGAGAGTACTTCTAATACTAAAATATAGTTATTTAATGAATTATTTTTAATATTTAGTTAGCATTTTAAATTGAAATAACTATAAATCTAGAAAGGTTTTTGCATATAAAGGGATAAAAAGTTATTAGATAAAAAATTATACAAACACTTTAATCTTCTACATCTTCGGGATTTGGATATAGTTTTTTAATAGCATCATTTTGAATCTTTTTCTTTTTCTTTTTCTGATTTGACTCATTTATACTTCTAACTAAAATTCCTGGAGTGAACCAAATAACTGTTATTAGTGCAAAAATAAAAATAGGATTGTTTATTGTCATATCAAGTAAAATACTTTTTATTAAAAGAAAATATAGATCATTAATCATTAATAATTGAAAGTACATTTTATTTAGATACGGAGTTTAATTTTTTCGATATTTTAATTTAAATTGTTCATTAGTTCTCTTCGCTTGACTGATCTTCTAAATATAATTTTGATTCGTCAGCAATTATTTTTAGATAATTATTGTCTCTTTTTGATTCTAGAATTTCTTTTGTCTTACTGTATTTTATGTTTATATCTTTTCCAGACCATGCTTCTTGATCCCTGAAAAGATTTCTTTTTGCAGAATTAAGAACTTTTTTGACACCAAAAAAAATTGCTAAAATTATTATAGAAAGAAGAAGAAATATTTTCATGTCATTGATTTTACTTGTTTAACCATAACTGCTTTGAAACCTTTGTTATATATATTAGAAAATATATATAAATATATATCAGATCAGTAACTTTTATTTTATTTCTAGCTTTTGTTCGCGTTTAAAAACTTTAATATTCTCTTGATAGATTAGTTTTTCTAGTTGTTTTCGATTTTTATCTTTAATAAATCTGTTTTCAAAATTGCGATCACCTTAATTATTTGCTAAAGATATATATATCCAGATTTAGCAAATGTCTTCTTGGTTACATCATAGCAGATTTATATATATATTATCTAACTTGATAGTTTTGCCAGCTACACTTATTCCTGCAATTGACTTGATATCAAACATTTCATTTATGATTGCTTTTATCTCCTTAATGAATGCTAATGTATTGCTATCATTAGCATTATGTGTTGTTTTTATTATTAAAAATAATTCAAACTATAAATTTAATCTTTTATTAAAACAAAAAGGAGAGGAACTCTCAAAGGCAGATTATGATTGTGTCTACTTATATGCTTGGTGCACGTTATTAAGATATTCTTTGATTGGATTAGCAGTTAATCAATTATTTCTATTCTTTACATAACGCATGAGTTTGCTTATTTGTTAAAAGGGTTTAAAAAACTTTTCTTCCCTTGCTTTCTAGGTGGATTAATCATTCCAGTATCTTCATTTAGTCTTCTTTTTATGTCTTGAATTATTTTTTGATCTTGCATCTCATTTTTGTCAGGATCTAAAGTTGCAAACCAATTTTGTAGATCCCAAGACTGATGTCCATCTTTATCTACTTCAACTTTTACAAATCCCTCTTGTCCTGAAAAGAAATAGACGCCTTCGGGAAGCTTGTCGAAATCAAACTCTCCATTCTTTTCTCTGCTGACGTTACCCATTCCTTTCATAAAGAGATTTTTCTCATTTCAATATCCTATATCAGACATTAAAAGGAAGTAATCTCTTATTTTTTTACTTACATCTGCTATCTAAATATTTAGGAATTATAATTTTTAGTTGCTTTTACCCTTAATAGTGTGAATGATTGAAAAAATACATATTCTCTATGTGCCCTTTTAGTAAGGAATTTTCTCTTCTTGCGAAAACTTTTGAGTACTCAGATTACCTTGAAGATTCAGATTGGAAATTTCAGAAATACAATTTGGTTAATGCTTCTTGTTACTCTGATCTTTTGGAAGATACAGATTGGGGAACGAGGTCTGATGATCTAACTATTGCTTGAATGGCATTTGAATAGATTCGTTTTATTTTTCTAATCAGAGATTTTTAGGTCAGCAATAAATTCTTCGCTTATCCACTCAAGTTGGTGATCTTCACTTGAGTTTCTTCCTAAGATAATTATTGGTATACAAACTTCTTTGTTTTCAATAATATTTCTATATTCAATAAGAAGTGCAGCGTATTTTTTAAATGTCCAACCATTGTTACCTTTTGATTCCCATTCAGAAGAGTTTCTTAGTGATCGATGAAAATCTTCAATTCCAAATTCATTCCAACATTCTTGAATTGCAAGTAAAGGATCGTGTCCTGCTTTGAGTAACTGTTGATATTGAATTATTTCAGGGGCTTCTTTTGAGTTATCTGGTTTAAGTTCTTTGGTTAAATCATAAAGGGTGACTTTTTTGAGCTTGAACCAATCTCTATCAAAAAGAAAAACTGGAAAGTTCAATGACCATATATCTCCTCGTAAACTTTTGTATGTTTTAATAAATTCATTCATGTGCTTTTGGAGAAACTTATATCGCTTTTTCATAAATACCACCTCTTATGTAATTACTTTTGGTTTTTAACTTTTTAATTAAAGTAAAGCTTTAAAAGCTTTTAGTCAAACCAATTATAATATAAGGATAATATATTTATTACAGTTAATGACTAGCGATAATAGGCGCCCAGCTTGGCTTAACTGGGTTTACCTTGGAATATTTTTATATTCTTCTTATTTTTTATTTAACTACTGGTCTTCAATTTTAGAAAATAATATTTCTTTAAAATAAATTAATAGGTATTTAATTCAATATATTTTTAGTAGTTTTTAAAATATAAACCAAATATTTTTTTTGGATTATCATTCATATAAAAAAGTTGATATTTAATTTGTGCTATTCCAATTTATATTCAATTCATCCTGCAAATACAGGTAAACCAATTGTTGCTGTGCTAAGTAATGCTCCGGCGAAAATAAGGAAAGGGAGCAAAGGATACTTTTCGATCATTAGATTTAAGCTGATGACTTATAGGTAATTATACCATACTAGGTATTTATACCCCAGTCTTGGCTGAAGATGGACGTAATTGCTTGTTCTCTCATGCGAGGAGTAGTCTTCTTTTAACATCTTCTATTGCCTTTTGGTAGTATCTATATTTGTTTTGATGATCGCTGAAAACTTTAATAACGCGCCATTTTTCTGCTGGAAATCTCTTTTTTACTTCTTCTGCAATTTGCGATTCTTCCCGATTTAAATTTGTCTTCTTGAGTTTGTATTCGACGTTGATCCAATAGAAGAGTTTTTCTAAACTAAATGTAATTTGTCCATCTTTTATCCATTTTTCTATGTATTTTTCATCATCATCTTCTATAAAAAGCATTTTTCAGCCGCTGGTAGTTTTATCTCATGCAGTAACTCGGCAAAATTATGTATTAAGTCTCACTAACCAATTAAT
>QCHH01000003.1 GCA_003279585.1 Prochlorococcus sp. AG-402-A08
GACTAGTGAATTGAAGAAAGTTAGAGGTAACTTTTAAATATCACCTCTATATCTTTTTACTGAACGTCGAGTTTATCGACTGTATCGAATTCGAACTTAATCTCCTTCCATGTCTCAAGAGCAATTGCAAGCTCAGGGCTATGCTTTGCAGCTTCAAGAAGGATATCGCGACTTTCTTTTTCGATTTCTCTACCTGCATTACGTGCTTTAACACATGCTTCTAGAGCTACACGGTTCGCAGCCGCACCAGCAGCTGATCCCCATGGATGACCATGAGTACCACCACCAAACTGGAGACATGAATCATCTCCAAAGATTGCGAGCAATGCTGGCATATGCCAAACATGGATACCACCAGATGCCACAG
Organism: Prochlorococcus sp. AG-402-A08; assembly: GCA_003279585.1. Taxonomy (GTDB): domain Bacteria; phylum Cyanobacteriota; class Cyanobacteriia; order PCC-6307; family Cyanobiaceae; genus Prochlorococcus_B. The sequence goes on from QCHH01000003.1 coordinate 368, forward strand.
CAAATACACCAGGCATAGAACCCCAATCTTGATCGAAGAAGTTACCGCGAGTACGGTCTTCAGGGACAAAGGATTCACGAAGGTTATCGATATAGCCAAGAGTTGTTTGACGATCTCCTTCTAGTTTTCCAACAACTGTTCCTGTATGAAGTTGGTCTCCGCCTGATAGGCGTAAACACTTCGCAAGAACTCTGAAGTGAATACCATGCTGAGGATGACGGTCAATAACCGCATGCATAGCACGGTGGATATGAAGAAGCATGCCGTTTTTACGACACCAGTTAGCCAGACCTGTATTAGCTGTAAAACCACCAGTAATGTAGTCATGCATGATGATGGGCATATCGAGTTCTTTCGCAAACTCAGCACGCTCATACATCTCCTCAGGAGTAGTCGCAGTACAGTTAAGGTAATGACCTTTAACTTCACCAGTTTCCTGCTGGGCTAGCTTTACTGCTTCAGCAACGAATTCAAAACGCTCTCTCCAACGCTGGAATGGCTGAGAATTAATATTCTCATCATCTTTAGTTAGATCAAGACCGCCTCTTAAGCATTCGTATACAACGCGACCGTAGTTTTTACCTGAAAGACCTAGTTTCGGCTTAATAGTACAACCAAGTAATGGACGACCGTACTTATTAAGACGGTCACGTTCAACTACGATTCCACTAGGTGGTCCACCACAGGTTTTGATGAATGCCATTGGGAAGCGAATATCTTCAAGGCGAAGATGACGCAAGGCTTTAAAACCAAAGACGTTTCCAACAAGTGATGTTAAAACGTTAGTTATAGATCCTTCTTCAAAAAGATCTAATGGATAAGCAATAAATGCATAGAAGGCATCCTTGTCTCCAGGGACATCTTCGATGCGATAACAGCGGCCTTTGTAGAACTCAAGATCTACTAGTAATTCAGACCAAACTGTTGACCATGTACCTGTGGATGATTCGGCTGCAACAGCTGCTGCAACCTCTTCTTTTGGTACACCTTCCTGACCTGTGCATTTAAAACATGCAAGTAAGTCAGTATCTAGGGGGACGTAGTCAGGAGTGAAGTAAGTATCTCTATACTCCTTAACTCCAGCATCATACTTTTTAGCCATTGATAGCTCCTGTTAATTAGTTTAGAAGGTTGAAAATTTGAAAAGTCCTCTCCTCTTAGGACTTAGTCAAAATTCAGTCCTTCTGACCCAAGAAGTTACCGTTACCCAAAGCTGGCTCAACTTCACGATGAGGACGAGCAATGATGTGAGCTGCAACGAGTCCGTCACCTACACGCTCACAAGCGTCTGCACCTGCACGAACTGCAGCGTTTACAGCACCAGTTTCACCACGAACTAAAACTGTTACGTAACCACCACCAACAAACTCACGACCAATCAACCGCACTTCTGCTGCCTTGGTCATCGCGTCAGCAGCTTCTATAGCTGGTACTAATCCGCGTGTCTCGATCATGCCGAGAGCAATACCCATTGTTTCGCTAGCCATGTCCTATTTCAGTAAAGGGATGGAATGTTCAGGAGGGACAATGGCCCGCCAAAGAGCAATTAGTCAAGGGGATTTTCTAATAGCGCTGATTACAGTTTCTAGTCCCACATATAAGCTGGGCTTATCACCCTTGCTACGACAGTTGAGTAACGCTGTTCGATCAACGGTTAGGACATACTCATATTGCATTGCGTAAACTTGTTCATGTAGTTATTTTTACCCATGAGACAGCTTCCTGGCCATGTCAGGGTTGGAATGTTCGCCCAAAAACTGTCTCAAAATCATCTAAAAAATTCAACGGCTATTGTTTTTAACTTCTTCCTGTAAGACTATATAGATCTAATTAAATTATTTGATTTGGAAAAGCCACTAATAACCATAGCTAGTGGTAATCCCAAGAAGGTTGCCGAAATAGAAGCAATGCTTGGGCCACTCCCAATTGAAGTCAAGAAACAACCTAGCTCTCTGGATGTTGAAGAAACAGGAAAAACCTACCTGGATAATGCAATATTGAAAGCAAAAGCAGCGGCAGAAATAACTAACAGTTGGACTATTGCGGACGATTCTGGACTTGAAATTGATTCTCTTGGTAATGCCCCTGGTATCTTTTCTGCGCGACTTGCGGACACAAATGAAAAAAAGATAGATAAGATTCTTACTGCTCTTGGCGACAGTCCATACAGAAGTGCAAAAGTTTGCAGCGTAATGGTGCTCTGTACAAACACTGGAGAGATTATCAAAAATACAATAGGGATTTGCTGGGGTGAAATTTTAAAAAAGCCTGCTTATCCAAATGGTGAATTTGAATCATTATTTTGGGTTCGTGAAACTAATTGCACTTATGGAGAATTAAATAATGCCCAATTATCAAAACATGGAAGTAGAGGTAAAGCAGCTAGAGAATTAGCTCCTTACCTTTTGAAAGCGATAGGAATTAAAAAATAATTAACTTCTATTTATGTGATCAATAGCTCTCATTGCCGCCGCCGCCGCCTCCTCAACATCGCCTTCTTTACCCGCTAAAGTCAGCCTTCCAAAAGCACCAACTCCTTTCACATCAACGATTGTGATATTTGATGCCTTCTCTGCCTCGTTTGCAGCCATCAAAACATATCCCGCTGGTTCAGTCTCAAGAATAAACATACTCATGCCTGATTGAATCATTGAGCCACGTCTGTTTTGACGATTGATCAAAACAGCATGATCAGGAGTAATAGAACGAATAACTTCAGTCCAAGTAACTTGAGGATTAGTTCTCCTGTCAATTGTGCTTCCTATGGCATCTAAAACGACATCGCCTGAATGCAGTACTGTACTTTGATCTCGGTGATAAAGAGCAAGAGATCCAAATGCCCTTTCAACTATCATTTGGCCTAATCGAACGTTGCTGGCTTTTAGTGCAATATCAGTAACCCTGTGCACAGCCATTCCAGGAGAAACCTCCATCCAAAGGCAAGCGTCACCAGGTATGGGTAAAAATCCTGAACTTGCAGTTCCCATATAAGCCGCAAGTTGAGGTTGCAAAGAATCTAGGAACACATAGGTTCTTAATTCAATTTGTTTTACATGACTTGCTTGCCGAGCAACCAACGATTTTTCCGAATCAGTTGTTATTACTCTCTTTGGATCGTCAGCAAGATATTCATTTACCTCTGCACCAGTAACTCTCTGGCTGCCACCTAGTCGCCTTTCATTATTTTCAAATGTGGCGAATCTTGTCATGGGCGGGATATTACCTCAAAGATTGCCTTTTTAGCTAGCAATTTAGACTTGCATGCTGAATTTAAGCCGATAAATTCAATATATATTGATCTGAATGAAGAATGTCTGCACCTCAGCCAAAGGATTCAAAAAACAATACCTCAAATACTGAAATCAATTCTGAACAAGCGCTTGGTTTAGTCTCATTAAGTCTTATGCAAAAATTGTCTGATAAAGGTATTGACAAATTGAATTGGTTAAAAGAAGACGAAAAATGTGATACGTATGAGCTGCGTCAAAGACTTGAACTAACTTCTCTAGCTATAGAAACAGGTGCTCCACTTAGCACTGCAGAAGTTTCTAAACTTTTAGGCGTTAGGCCAGGATCCTCAAAAGTTGAGAGAGGTGGTCTCATTGCTAAGAAGATATCAAGAAATGTTTGGAGATTAATTAAATCAAGCCAAGAAAGTTCTCATTGGCGTAATTAGAAATATTAAATCTAGGCTTTATAATGAGCCTTAGCGTCATAAAGAGTTTCTTCGTTGATCTCTCTGCATCCAGCTTGGCGGGCATAATTCTCTGTATTTCTTCTTACTTTACCTCTTACAAAAAATGGGATTTTAGAAAGCTCCCTTTCACCTTCATGAGTCCATATAGGATCTGCACTAGTATTTGTTGAATCATTCGAAATTGTAGTTTTAACTCCTTGATTAATATTTTCAGTTCCTTTCCCACCTAAATGGCCTAAGTGACTTTGATGACCGTCCACAAATTCAAAGTCATGCTTAAACATTCCAATTAAATGTTCCTCAAGTCCCATCATTAGTGGATGTACCCAGTCATCAAAAATTACATTTGCACCCTCCCATCCCATTTGAGGGCTGTATCGAGCAGGTACATCCTGAACATGCATTGGTGTGCTGATTACAGCGCATGGAATCCCAAGTCTTTTTGCACTATGTCGCTCCATTTGTGTACCAAGAACTAATTCTGGAGATGTTTCTTTTATCGCTTCTTCTACCTCTAAGTAGTCATTTGTTATCAATGCCTCTAAGCCAAGTGCCTTAGCGGCTGGACGAACTTTCCTAGCCATTTCACGACTATAAGTTCCTAGGCCAACAACTTTAAAACCAAGCTCCTCGTTAGCAATTCTTGCTGCAGCAAGTGCGTGTGTACCGTCTCCAAAAATAAAGACTCTTTTCCCTGTTAGATAATTTGAATCTACTGAATTCGAGTACCAAGTTAATTTCGAATTATTTGATTCGTTTACTGATTGAGGGATTTCCATCCCCAAAACTTCGTGTAATTCCCTAAGAAAATCCTGAGTAGCCCCTACACCAAGAGGAACTGTTGTGGTATAAGGAATATTTAAATTTCTTTCAAGCCAAATACAAGTTGATTCCGCTATCTCTGGATAAAGGCAAACATTCACATCTGCATCTGGTATTCGAATTATGTCTGCGGGTGAAGCTCCCAAAGGGGCTACAACATTGACGTCTATACCGTGCTGACCTAGTAGTTTTTGTATTTCTAAAATATCATCACGACATCTAAAGCCAAGCAAAGTTGGACCAAGAAGATTTACTCTCGGTCTTCTTTTCTCTTCCTGCCAAGTTTGTTTTGATTCTTCCGAGTGATCTTTTAGTAAATTCCTTACTATTTGATAGAAAGTCTCAGAGCCACCCCAGTTTTCCTTTTTGCTATAAGCAGGTAACTCTAGGCTGACAATTGGGATATCAAACCCCATACCTTTAGCAAGTGAACCAGGCTGATCTTGAATTAATTCGGCTGTACAACTTTCTCCAACTAAAAGAGCCTCTGGATTAAACCTATCAACAGCTTCTTTTATGTGTCCTTTTACAAGTTCAGCTGTATCACCTCCTAAATCTCTAGCTTGAAAAGTTGTATAAGTTACAGGTGGCCTAGTACCACGACGTTCAATCATCGTGAAAAGAAGATCAGCATATGTATCTCCTTGAGGAGCATGTAAAACATAATGCAGTTTTTTCATCGACGTAGCAATCCTCATTGCTCCAATATGAGGAGGGCCTTCGTATGTCCAAAGAGTTAATTCCATGAAGTTAATTTGCTGTAAGAGTTTTAGGATTTAGAATGTCATGTCTGCGAAGTGGCCTTGAGAACAATTCTGCCAAATCAGAAGCTTGATCAATCCCATGAATTGGGCTGAAAACCATTTCAATTGACCATTTAGTTGATATCCCCTCTGCTTCAAGCGGGTTAGCAAGCCCCATTCCGCAAACAACTAGATCTGGCGAACTATCTCTTACTCTGTCTAATTGCTTCTCTACATGTTGTCCCTCAACGATACGACAATCGGGAGGTAATAAGTCTATTTCTGCTTTCATTAGATCTCTATTTAAGTAAGGAGTTCCTATTTCAACAATCTCCATTCCACATTCGTTACTTAGAAATCTGGCGAGAGGTATTTCTAATTGAGATTCGGGCAAAAGAAACAATTTCTTGCCAGAAAGTTTCTCTACATGAGGAGCCAAAGCTTTCTTTGCCCTTGCTATCAGTGGATTTAATATTGAATCAACTAGAGATTTTTCTATTCCAAATGAATTCGCTGCGGCCTGAATCCACAATGTACTTCCAGTGACTCCCAAAGGAAAGGGAGCTTCAATTATTTCAGCGCCTTTATTTTTCAACTCTCTTGCCGTATCAGTTAAGTATGGCTGCGTAAGTAGGACCTTAGTCTCTGAACCAATTGAAGGTAATTCAGTTGACTGCCTAGGTGGAAAACTTTGTATATTGTCTATTCCAAGTCGATTAAAGATACTTATAAGCCGATCCTCTACAGCATTTGCAAGAGTACCAACTAAAAGTAATTTTTTTTGATCGCTCTTCGGCATCAATGGAATCAATGCCTTTAAAGCCCCATCTTCGCCTTGCGTGAAGGTTGTTTCAATTCCACTACCAGAATAATTCAGTACTGTTACTTGACCTTTAAGTTCAATATTCAGGTTTTCGGCAACTCGCGAAAGATCTATTTTTATTACTTCGCTTGGACATGAACCAACTAGAAAAAGGGTTTTAATTTCCGGACGTCTTGCTAAAAGATTTTTTACTACTCTATTTAACTCGTCATGGGCATCAGCTAATCCTGCCAAGTCTCTTTCTTCCAAAATGGCTGTCCCAAAACGCGGCTCAGCAAAAATCATCACACCAGCCGCACTTTGAATCAAATGGGCACAGGTTCTAGAACCTACAACCAGAAAGAAAGCATCAGGCATCCTCCTGTGGAGCCAAACTATAGATGTCAGGCCGCAAAAAACCTCTCTTGGACCAGATTCCTTAAGGAGCGTTGCACCGCTCATAAAAATAAATTTAATACATGTATATATTCAAGTTGCATCCAAAAAGGGTAAACCGTCAACAAACACTTAATCTCTTTCGCATTTAGTTACTTTTTAGTTACCTAATGTTTGGCTACGGTAACTTTTGCTCTTCCAGTAGTTAGCGGCCCTAAGTGCCTACGGCATGTTTAAAGGACAATTTCTTACTAATAAAGTAAGGCATAGGCATGAGTGAAAATACGCATCTAAGGCGCAAAGTGTATATATGTCTTCGTTTGAAGATATATATTTAATGTTAAATGTATCGAATTCTCTAAACATTTCCTAAAGAGATATTTGCCTGCAAGAATATAAATAAGGACTTTCGAAAGAAAAAGATTAATGACTTCGACAATAACTCGAAAGGAGGACGGTGAAGGTAGCGTTCAGGTAAAACAAGATCCGAAAGCACAAATCCAGGAGGGGGCCCTTGTTATTGCTGTATATGGCAAAGGAGGCATTGGAAAATCAACCACTTCTTCGAATTTATCAGCTGCATTTTCAAAACTTGGGAAAAAAGTACTTCAAATAGGTTGTGATCCAAAGCATGACAGTACTTTTACCCTTACGCACAAAATGGTGCCTACCGTAATAGATATCCTTGAAGAAGTAGATTTTCATAGTGAAGAACTAAGACCTGAGGACTTTATGTTTAAAGGTTTCAATGGCGTCATGTGCGTTGAAAGTGGTGGGCCTCCAGCGGGAACAGGGTGTGGAGGCTATGTCACAGGTCAAACCGTCAAACTTTTAAAAGAGCATCATCTTTTAGAAGATACTGATGTAGTTATATTTGATGTTCTTGGTGACGTTGTATGCGGTGGCTTCGCCGCTCCACTGCAACATGCAAATTATTGTCTAATTGTTACTGCAAATGATTTTGATTCGATTTTTGCAATGAATCGCATCGTCGCAGCAATAAATGCTAAAGCAAAAAATTACAAAGTTCGTCTTGGAGGTGTAATCGCAAACCGCTCTGCCGAATTAGATCAGATAGAGAAATTCAATGAAAGGACAGGTCTAAAGACAATGGCTCACTTCCGTAACGTAGATGCAATCCGCAAATCACGGCTTAAAAAGTGCACAATTTTTGAGATGGATTCAGAAGAAGAAGGTGTAGTGGAAGTACAAAATGAATATCTTTCCTTAGCCCAAAAAATGATAGATAATGTAGAACCATTAGAGGCTGAACCTTTAAAAGACCGTGAAATATTTGATCTACTTGGATTTGACTAGACAACTAGTTGGAGGTTTATTTCAACCCAACTAATTGCATAGATAACTCCCAGACCTTTCTGGAAGTAACTGGATCGGTTACACGATCAGACAATTCTTGTGAAAATTGTTGTCTATCTTTTCGTTGTCTATTACCCCAACTCCAATGCACACCAGAAATAGCAAATTGAGGATCTGAAACAACTTGGGCTACCCTGTCACCAGCAAGAGCTTCACTAACAAAACCTCCTGTAATTAATTTCTGAAACCATGGAAACAACCACTGGAAAAGTTTAGGAGTATTTCTAAATAATCTGGTATTAGCTACACATCCAGGATATAGAGAGCTAAAAAGAATTGGAGAAGAATTAAATCGCCTATGTAATTCTTGCGTTGTAATCATATTGCATAACTTACTATCTTTATATGCTTTGCCTGGTTTAAAACGTTTACCACTTGCCATTGAGATTGGGTCGCAAAAACCTTCTTCAAAACCAGATAGATTTCCTAAATCAGCTGGAGCTGGTATTGGTATTTTCCCTCCAAGTTCTTTGTTATTAGCAGTTACTGTTCCTAAAATAACTACCCTAGATGATTCCACCCCCCAGGATCTTCCCTTCCAGACTGGTCTTGAAGACTTACTAAGATTTTCTAAAAGCAACTGAATTAATAAAAAATGTCCAAAATGATTTGTTGCCATTGATATTTCATATCCCTGTGGAGACCTCAATGGTTTTTTTAAACGAGGAAGATATACAGCAGCATTACAAACCAAAGCATCCAATGGGTTTTCCAAATCTTCTAGAAGACTTTTAGCCCCATTGCGTACGCTATCCAAGTCGCCAAGATCAATTTGAATGTGTTTAAGTTGTCTTGGACTATTAATAGGTAATCCTACTGCTGATGCAGAAGCTTCAGCTCTTAGAGAACATCTATTTGCTGTAATAACTCTCCACCCCCTCTCTACCAATGACTTTGTTGCATACAACCCAACTCCTGATGTTGTTCCAGTAATTAAGACAGTTCCTGGTGCCGCTTGTACTAGAGCCATCTTCCTTTAGTAAAAACTATTTTAAATCAATTTCAAACACAAATCTAAACCTAAGAGAAGCGAAGTTAATCATCGCCAGATAACTCTGACACTATTTGGAGTAATCCACTGATCTTGCTCCTTCAAAAATCTTTGTTCTCCACCATTAGTAAACATTTCATCAAAACGCAATCTTAACTTTTGAAGTTTTTTTGATTCCTTTTCTAATAAATATGACAACTCTAGATTTCTATTCACACGTTGATGAGAAGCAAGACCTAAGTTTACAAGACTGGTTGTAAAGACAATTAATAATCCAAACTTTAAAATCAATCCCAAATTGCTATATAAAAGCTCTCGCCTGACATCTTCTTTCTGAAATTCAGAGACTTGAGTAAAAGCATCGATTTTTTTATTTATAGAAGGATTACTCTTTCTAATTTTTTTTGAACGATTCCTTCTGAATGGCTCTTCAATTCGTTGAGGTTGTCCCAAAATTAAATGACATCTCCCAATTTTTTTTATAATAACTTAATTAATAGTGGAATCAATTCTTTGACTTATATCAACAAATTTATAAATTCAAAAAGAAATTAACTAAAGGAAAATATAAAGAAATTTAAGTTATCTTGGAATCAAATAAAGCTATAATTTAGTTAAAGTTTATGATATTCAAAATTTCCTTAAAAAGTTTTTAGTACAAATAACTAAAAATCAAAATGAGCAATCTAGAAGAAGTCCTTTATTTAAAGCCTCTAGAATTAAGTGGACCAGAGCAAATGGCAATTGATCTTTTCCTCTTAGAGAAGTCATTTACTGATAATAATTTCAATATGGCAATACGTTTTTATACCTGGGATGGTGACTGGTTATCAATTGGAAAAAATCAAAAAGAACTTCCAAAAACATGGCTTAAACTTTTAAAAAATAAACAATTAAAAATTGTGCGGAGGCCTAGTGGAGGTAAAGCTGTTCTTCATAGTAGAGGACTAACTTATGCACTTATATGGAAATATCCACCAAGAAATAAGAAAGAATCATATTTCAAGATAACTCAATGGCTAAAAGATGGTTTTAAAAAAGCTGGAGTGGATCTATTTTTTGGAAATCAACCGGTCAACATATCAAATAGTAATTGTTTTGCAACTTCAACATTAGCTGACTTGGTTGATAAATATAAAAATAAATATATTGGAAGTGCTCAATACTGGAAAAAGGGTCACTTACTTCAGCATGGAGAGATATTAATGGAACCTTCAAAACAATTATGGAAAAAAGTTTTTAATACTGATCCACCCAAAATAAAAAATGAACTCAAGGAAAAAGATAAAGTTATAATTTATTTAAAAAAATCTTTAAGTGAAACATGGCCCAATTTAAATCTATCAAATTATAAGTTAGATAGTAATGATTACAAAGTAATAAAACGTCTAGCTAAAAATTCTACATGGTAAGTCGTTCTTAATCTTCCTCTGAATCATTTAAAAGCATTGATTTTGCTATATTTGATAAGTTCAATCCTAATGGGTATATATTTTCTTTTCTTGCAACTTTAATTAATTGGTCTGGAATTGTAAGTCCAATTTTTTTGAGTACTGCTTTCCCTACATCTAACCTATCTAAAGTACCAATAGGAAGACCAGCCAGAGAAAGAACAAGAAGTCTTGCATCTTTTGTATTTTCTATTTTTATTATTGCTTTCCATAATGATTCTTTTTCACTGATTGATGGTAATTCATCTATTGGTAATGCAAATTCGAAAAGATACTTTTTATCCCAATACTGAACAGCAATATTCTTCAAAATATCTTCATTTACATAACCAACCCATCTACCTTCTCTACATAAAAGAATCCATTCTAAAATAGAGGAATTATCTTTATTGAATGAATTATTTCTAGATAAAACTTTAACTGGTAAATCATCATCTAGAACCCTGTATGAACGACTACAAACTTGACTGACATTTAATTCATATAATATCTTTTGTATTTGAATGATTTGGCTCTGTGACTTAGATGAAGTAAAGATAAATAAACCAATAATAAATAAGCCAATTGCAGTATAAAAACTACCACTAAATAAACTAAGGATACCTAAAAAGATAGCAAGAAAAGAAATTAATCTTGCTGAAACTATTGCAACTTTAATCCCTGCCTTCTTACTCCCTGTAAAGTGCCATACTAAAGATTTCAATATTACACCTCCATCAAGAGGAATTATAGGTATTAAGTTAAATAAGCCTATTAAAAGATTAAGGCTACCAACTTGCTTAAATAAATTAGAAGTAATAATATTTGATACTGATAAATTATTGCTTAATGAAATCATTGAAAAAGCTAATAAAAGACTAACAATTGGTCCTGAAATTGCAATTTTCAAACTTCCTTTTGAAGTCTTACATTCCTTTTCAAGATTTGCCATTCCTCCAAGAAAAAAAAGTGTTATATCTCTTACTTTTAGACCTTCTCCAATTGCCATAAAAGAATGAGCCAGTTCGTGTAATAAAACAGATAAAAATACAAGCAATGATGTAATAAGACCTATCAGCCATCCATTCCAAATCGATGCTTGACCATCAAAAAGTGTCTCAAAATTATCTCTTGCTGACAAAGTAAAATATAAGAAAACCAAAAACCAACTAGGATGGATCCTTAAAGGGATGCCTTTGATTTTCATAACTTCCCAACTACCCAAACTTAAAGTCCTCCAAATTCTCAAAAAAATCTATTTCATTCAATCCTAATAAAAGTTCTGGGAATGATCAGAAAATCTCCTTCTAAAAATTCAACAGCAATAAAAATTTGTGGAATAACAAATACTTCGCAAGCAAATTCAATAGCTCAACTCAATATAAATGCTATTGGAGTTATTGGCGTAAAAAAATCACCTCGTTTTGTCCCAGAAGAAGAATGTATAAAAATTTTTAATGAAGTTGAAAAGGTTTCATCAAGTATTGAGAAAGTATTTGTTATAGCAAATGAAAAATTAGAAGCGATAAGATTTATAAGCAATAGATCAAATCCACCATCAGTAATACAACTACATGGAGATGAATCAGTTGATTATTGCCGTGAATTAAAGAATGAATTTCCTAGTATGAAGCTATGGAAAGCCTTCAGATTAAAATCTATTAATGATTTAAAAAGTATAAGTCAATACGAGAAGAATATAGATGCTATTCTATTAGATGCATGGGACAGTAGATCCCTTGGGGGAACTGGGAATAGAGTCCCAATAGAGTTATTAATTAATAAATCTTTTACTGCCCCTTGGATCCTAGCTGGTGGAATATCGGCTGAAATCATTCCTGAGATATTTTCTAAACTTAGACCTGATGGGATTGATGCCTCTAGTCGACTAGAGATATCTCCAGGTATTAAAGATATTAAAAAAGTTGAATCTCTTGTTCGCAAAATAAGAGATCAAAACTAATTCATAAGATTGATTTTAACTTAACTAAAATCAGAACGCTCCTGCGGAAGGCATCAAGGTTATATCCTCGATAATTTGATTAATTGGCTGAGTAGCAAGATGTAAAAGCTCAAATGCAACCTGTTCAACTGAGAGCATCGACTCTCTATCAAATTGCATGCCTACAGTATCAGAATCCCAAAGGGATGAATTTACTGATCCAAGTGTAAGTGTGCATGCACGTATTAAATTTTTGCGTTCTTCTTCTGCTAAGCATTTAGTAAAACTTGCTAAAGCTGCTTTGGAAACACAATAGGCTCCCCATTGTGGAAAAACATTTCTAGAAGCATGACTGCTTACATTGATCACCAATCCTCCTTTTTTTCTCATTAAGGGAACCACCTCAGAGCAGATCTGAAAGATGCTTGTGAGATTCATTTGCATGACCCATTCCCATTTCTCAAGTGTCATGGATAAAAGGTCTCCAGTCCAAGCAACTCCAGCATTGTTTATTAAAACTGAAGGAATCAAGCCATTGTTCATTAATTCATCTATTCCCTTGGATATATTGTTGGGATTACTCAGATCAATAGATTTGTAGAAGACCTTAACTTTGCTATTATCGATTTCCTCAAGAAGTCTTTCTAGATCATCTTCAGACCTCGCTAAAAGTAGTAAATCCCATCCTGAGTTAGCGAAAGCTTTAGCAGTTGCTCTCCCAATTCCTCTGGAAGCACCCGTAATTAATACTGTTGACAAGAAAGTTAGAAGCAAACATTAAAACTTTAAACTGAAATCTCATTTTCGATAGACTGAGATTCCAAATATTTTCCCATTTTTCTAAATTTGGAATACCTATTATCTCTCAATTCATTAGGAGACAAAGCCAATAATTCGGATAAATGCTTCTCAAGGGCGTTTTTCAAAGTATCTCCGGCCTGAAGCGGGGCCCAATTATTTCCCCCAGCAGGTTCTTTTAGTACCTCGTCAACAATTCCTAACCTCATTAGATCAGGTCCAGTGATTTTTAATGATGATGCTGCTTCAGGAGCCTTGCCAGCGTCCCTCCATAAAATTGAAGCACAAGCTTCAGGGCTTGCAACTGTGTAAACACTATGTTCAAACATAAGCAACCTGTCTGCGACACCTATCCCAAGAGCTCCACCAGAACCACCTTCGCCAATTACAGTTGCAATTGTCGGAACTTTAAGCCTAAACATTTCACGTAAATTCACCGCGATTGCCTCTCCCTGGCCTTGTTCTTCTGCTATGAGGCCGGCATAAGCTCCAGGAGTATCTATAAAAGAGATTATTGGCAACCCGAATCGATCAGCATGATCCATAAGTCTCAAAGCCTTTCTGTAGCCTCCTGGCTTTGCCATGCCAAAGTTTCTTGCAACATTCTCTTTTGTATCTCTACCTTTTTGTTGTCCAATTAGGAGGACAGATTTTTCACCTATTCGAGCCAACCCTCCTATTAGAGCTTGATCATCAGTCCCGTTCCTATCTCCGTGCAATTCGACCCAATCCTCACAAAACATCTGGATGAAATCAAGTGTGCTTGGCCTTTGAGGGTGTCTAGCTACTTGAATCTTTTGAGCTGGTGTGAGTGAACTAAATATTTCTTCTCGCCTTCTTGCTGCAAGTGTTTCTAATTGTAGAAGTTGCTGACTTACATCAACCTCTGAATCTCTTGCTAGTTCTCTGATTTGATCAATCTGATTCTCTAATTCAACAAGAGGTTTTTCAAATTCGAGTAGAAAACGTCTAGCCATAAAAAAAAGTAACCAAATGTTCAGACGGTTAATGTCTGAATATTTGATTTCAAACCAACAGCAGAAAAACCATGCCTTTCAGAGGCTTTCCCAATGAAATCCATCTTTTCCAATGTAATGTTATTCCTCCCCCAACTGAAATTGGTATGACAATTCTCAAATTCAAGAAGCATTGCCTCAGCAAAACAGGCAAACATTTCTCTTTTAGGATTTTCCATCTCAGCCAATTCCATCATGCTCCAACCAATATCTTTGAAAAACTGAACTATTCCGCCTTTTAAGACATGTATACCAGGTCCTGAAAACTTCTCTCCTAGATTCTTGGGGTATCCACCATCAATCATTAAGCAGGGTCTTTTAATTTTAGATGGATCAATCTCTAAGGTTTTAGGCATGCTTGCAACCCAAATCACAATATCCGCTTCAGGTAAAGCCTCATCAAGACAAAGAATTCTTCCCCCTCCAAGTTGAGCCTGAAGTTCAAGTAAAGGTTTTTGCTGTCTAGCTACTAATAGAAGTTCAGAAACACGCGTTCGATTAGTAAGCCACCTACAAACAGCACTGCCAATATCACCAGTAGCTCCAACAACAGCTACTTTTGATTTGCTCAAATCAATTCCTATGCGAGGTGCATTTTGCTCTAACTGTCTACAAATCACCCAAGCTGTATGAGTATTACCAGTAGTAAATCTTTGCCAATCGAGAGTCGTATTTCTAACTTGTTGATTTTGAAGCAAATTAAAATTCTCAAAAATTATTGATGTAAATCCACCTAGAGCGGTGATGCTGATCCCTTTTTTTTGAGCCAACTCCATTGCATTAAGAACTTTTCTTCTTGCTGTTTTGAAGCGACTTAGCATTTCAGGGACAAAGCATGAGTCTATATAAGCTCCCTCAATAGTCTTTCCGATCGCACTTACAACCTTTACATGCTCTACCAACTGAGGAGGAGCAGTGCACCAAACGTCCAAATCGCCTTCAGCAATATGGTCATACCCCAAGCCCAATGCCTTTCGCTTGGCATCTTCAAAACTTGTTGAATGTCCAATTAGCCCAAACATTTGGTACCAAGCAAGATCAAAATTGAAACTAAATATTTATCCAAGTTTGAAGGTTAGACCACCAAGGTCAAAAATAAAAGAATTCCTCAAGAACTTAAAGTTCTTGAGGAATAGTTGAAAATAAAAAAGATGTAAATTAAAATTCTTTAGATCACTGCGGCAAGGGCCATTCTAGCAATTTCCCTATTGTCTAGACCTATTTCCATAAGCGAATCTTGGTAAGCAATCATAAATTCCTCCATTAACTCTTCTTTATCCATATGAAGAACCTCAGCGTCGTTTGATACTTCATCAAGCATAGATTTTATAAGAGGTAAATTTTCTTTATTTGCTTTCATAAGATCCTTCTTAACTGTATCAAGATTCGCCTTAAGCCATTCTTGGCCATAATTCAAGTGCAAATATTCATCTTGAACAACACCTTCTGTAATTCTTTTAGCAAAGGGATCAGCAACACGTATGTAAACGTGATAGGCAGATATTGCAAAAGATTCAATCAAAATACATTGAATTAGAAGACAAGTAGTTGTATCTCCAGCCTTAAAAGCGTCTAAAAAATTATTATGGAGTTTTGAGAAAAAGGTCTTCGCAAAAGGCATATCTGGCTTTACAGCAAGGTTTCTTCCGCAAGCACAAAAACCATTCATGTGCTTTTTCTCCATCTTCCCTAGCCTCACAAGTTCATCAGCATGCTCTGGGATCAACTTAGCGAGATCAAGAAAATTGGAATACGCCTCTTGCTCGCCTTCAATTACAACTGCGTTGATTCTGCTATAAGCATCTTTGTAGGATTCCGAGGTGAAATCAGGAAGAGAGTCAGAAATTACCTCCTCTTTTTCTACTGTTAAATTTTTGGATGCAAAAGCTTGCATGATCTATTAGAAATTTATCAATCTGAGTGATCTTACAGAATTAAATCCAAAATGGTAGTTCAGTTACCACATCTTAACTGCTAGAAACAGGCCTTTCTGACATAATTGGAGGCCAATCACTCTCCAAAAGGCTTGTAAATAGGGCTTTCCAATGATCTACTAGTGCATTTTCTAAAGCGGCACCTAATCCAGAGTTTGAAGAACTTGCATCTCCAATAACACCAGATGAGCTCAAATCTTCTGTCAGCCATGCGCACGGTGATGCGCCTTCAAGGCTCCACCCTTTTGGAGTAGTAACTATTTCTTGATCTAAATCTTTTTTTTCTAAGTAAGAATCGTTTCTTACCAAATCTCCAGCCATGTGCAACATAAGACTTGTTTCCGCCAAGGCCGCATGAAGTCCTTCCTCAACTTCTTTCTCAGGTAAAAGTTGATCTAATCCTGGAACACCACTCCAAAGGAAACAAGGCAATACAGCTAGGGAGGGGCACTGAATTCTCAGTTGCCTTGAAACAGCTTGGAGCAGACCAATTTGCCCACCATGAGCGTTAAAAAAAACTAATCTATTGAATCCCATAGAGGCTATTTGCTGACCAACATCAGTAATCATTGAAAGCAAAACATCAGCTGATAAAGACAAAGTTCCTGGGAAAGCCTGATGTTCGGGAGAAAAACCAATTGATTGAGATGGCATCATCCATATCGGCATATTTTCTGGCAAGCTTTCAAGAGTCTTAATTAAAATATTTTCAGCAAAAAAAGTATCAGTAATCAAAGGTAAATGTGGTCCATGTTGTTCACATGCACCAAAGGGCCAAACCAATGTAGATCCTTTCTCTGAAGCGGCTTTAGAGGCCTCAGGCCAAGTAAAATGCTCAAATCGACGAGTTTGAAAAATGATAGAAATCTCCTAATAATTAAAAAACAACTTACCCTTGACTGTAAGAATGTTTCACTTATTACCAAGGGTATTATGGCCGGGTCAGATCCTCAGCCTAAAAAAGCAACTCCCCCAAGGCCGGCAATAAATGCACCGCGCAAGCCATTGCAGGTTATGCATATCAGTCGAAAGACTGAGGAAGAAACAATCGATAAAGGGGCATCTGAAAAAGAATCCTCTGAACAAACTAAAGATAAAAGATTTGATGAAAAAGTTCTAGCTGAAAAAGAAATTTCTAAATTAAAGAAAGCGCCTGAACAGAAAGAATTAATCCAAGAAGATATTAGTAATAGTTTCCATGCAACGACTATGGAAGATCTTCTGAGATCTGAAAATAATTTTGATCATCAAAAAAATATTGAGGTTTTTGATGATCAAAATGTTTTTGAACAAAAAAGTAGAACAGTTGATGATTTTGATTTTGATGAAGACGAATTCTTAGCAGCCTTAGAAGAGAATCAACCAATCGGCACAACTGGAGAAATTGCAAAAGGATCAGTTATTGCAGTTGAAAGTGATGGTATTTACGTAGATATAGGTGGAAAAGCTCCTGGATTTATGCCGAAAAATGAATGTGGTCTAGGTGTCATTACAAATTTAAAAGAGCGATTCCCAAAAGGATTACAAGTCGAAGTTCTTGTTACTAGAGAACAAAATGCAGATGGGATGGTAACAATCAGTTCTAGAGCTCTAGAACTAAGAAAAAGCTGGGACAAAGTTCAAAATCTTGCAAAAGAAGGAAAAGTTATTCGAGTCAAAATTAATGGTTTTAACCGTGGAGGTGTTACTTGCGACTTCGAAGGGTTAAGAGGTTTTATTCCTAGATCTCAACTTGAAGATGGAGAGAATCATCAGTCTCTTGTCTCAAAGTCAATTAATACCGCTTTTTTAGAGGTAAATCCAGAGAGACGAAAATTAGTTCTCTCCGAAAAGAAAGCTGCAATTGCTTCAAGATTTTCAGAATTAGAAATAGGACAATTAATCGAAGGTCAAATCTTAACCATAAAACCTTACGGTTTTTTTGTTGATTTGAATGGCGTCAGTGGATTGTTGCATCATTCAATGGTAACCAACGGAAGCATGAGAAGCCTTAGAGAAGTTTTTCAAACAGGCGAATCCATCAAAGCTTTGATAACTGATTTAGAGCCTTCCCGGGGACGGATTGGATTAAATACAGCTCTTTTAGAAGGCCCTCCAGGAGAACTCATTACTGATAAAGCAAAAGTGATGGAAGAGGCAGAAGAGCGAGCAATTAAAGCGCGAAATAGCTTGAATAAAGAAAAAGTTGACCCTCAAAAGGAAGAGGAAAAAATCAACTTATCCTCATAACTTTATATTGAAGAAAAAAAATTGTGATTGCTTCAAAAAAATCTGATTTAAAAAAGACAGACTGGGAAATAGACTTTTATTCCCGCCCCATAATTGATGAAAATGGAAAAAAAAGATGGGAATTATTAATTACATCCACAAATAATTTTAAAGATACGAAAACATTTAAATGGGAAAAGATATGTCCAGCATCAAATGTGAATTCTATTTGGTTAAAAGATGCATTAGACGAAGCAATTAATGAGGCTTATTCACAAGGTTGGGATAAACCTTCTGTTATTCGTTGTTGGCGATCCTCTATGAAAACAATGATAAAACGTGCAGCAGATCAAATAGGAATTGAACTTGTTTCTAGTAGAAGAACATATTCATTATTGGAGTGGCTTATTGAGAGAGAAAGGAGTTTTTATCCTCAGCAAAAAGGATATACTGGCGTCAATCTTGCTCCCCCTTCAAACCCAATTACAAACCAAGCCATCCCGTTGCCAGAGGAAGTAAGAGGTGACTCCTGGAGCCTTGCTTCCCTATCTCTAAATACACTTAAAGAGGCTGATGAATGGGAAATAGAGTTTTCCAATTTAATCCCCATAAAAGATTCAATTAATCAAAATATTTCTATTCCAGGTATTAGGCTTTTTAGTCAAAAAAGATCCTTAGCACTTGCAGCTTGGCTAGGTGGACTTGAACCAGCAAAGCTTCTAATAGAGGGAACCCAAATAATTTTAGAAGCAGGTCAAGCTGATAGATGGTTGGTCACTGATGTCGAAGAAGAAGCAAAAAAAGCTATTGAAAATAATTTTCTAAATGCGAAACTAAATGCAGATGGACTTCAATTTATTTCAGTTCAAAAAAGCCCTGAAGAATATTCTCTAGATGGTTTTTGGATGTTAAAGGATATTGGAGAGATTTAAAAATTTTCTCTAAGAACACACTTCAAATAAATTTCTCAGCTGAAAGAGAATCATCAAAGAAATGAGGTTATTAACTCATAAGGATATTAAATTTTTTCAATCTGATCTATTAAGAGAAAATGATTTCATACATGCATTTTTCACGAAAAGATCTAATCATAATGAGCCTGCAGAATTACAAAAACAACTTAATCTATTTTCTAATATTCATTATGCAAAGCAAGTACATAGCGATAAAGTAATTGAAATAAATAATACATTAAATTTAAACCCTAAAATCGCTGATTCTTTAATAACAAAAGAGCAATATCAAAGCTTATGGATATACACAGCAGATTGTATTCCTATACTAATTGCTGATGTAAGCACAAGAAACATCGCAGCATGTCATTGTGGATTAACAGGTATTAAAAAGCAAATTATATCAAAGACATTAAAAAGATTAGAAGACATCGGTTCTAAGAAAGATAATTTAATTATTGCAATAGGACCTTGTATCAAAGGAGATAAATATCAAGTTGAGAAAAAAGACGTTGAAGATTTAAGCTTTCAACTCACGGGAAAAAGCTTTATGGGAAAAAGTTTATCCATAAATAAAATCGAAAAAGGAATAATTATTCCCTTATTCAAAAATGATTCCAAACCTAATAAAATATTTATTGATATTCAAGCTGCTGCTATCTTACAATTATTTAAAGAGGGTATCAAACAGCATCAAATCAATCTAAATAAAATTTGCACATACTCAAATCCAAAGTTATTTAATTCTTACAGAAGAGATAGAACTAATTCCAGGCAATGGAGTTGCATATATTCATAATCATAAAGAACTAGAATTTTATCATTAATTTAGCATTCATTTGTTGCTAATCCTTCATTTATATATTTCTCAGTTATATCAATATTAGTATCAATAGGAATAACTTTGGCTACAAGAATACCATCGACTGATCCTTTGGGTTTCAAATTTACTTTTGTATGTCTTGGTAGTTGTTTTTTGAGCCAATTAACAGATTTTTCCTCTAAATCAGGTCTGATTTCTGTACATGCTAATTTCACAGTATAAGTACGGTTATGATCACCGATCAGCAAAACAGACGAACTAGTCACTTGCAAAATTTCAGCTGCATCAACTTCCAAATATAAGAAAAAAAAAGAAATTAATAATATGAAAATCTTTGTAAGAAATTTGTTCATAAAAAGTTTTTTTACAAAGATTTCTTAATATCTGATATACCAACCATTTGAGCATTACTTTTCCCAGGAGGAACCATTGGGTAACAATTTTCACCTTTTCTTACATTTACATTTACAAGAACTGGTCCTTCATTCGCCAAAGCTTTCTGAAGTTCAGGGATTAGATTGTCTCTTTCTGAAATTACAATACCCTCAATCCCAAAAGCCTTAGATAGCGAAACAAAGTCAGGTTCCCCAACAGACATATTAGATGCCGAATATCGTTCATCATAAAAACTTTCCTGCCATTGCCTAACCATCCCTTGCCAATGATTATTTATGATAATTACTTTTAAATTCAACTTATATTGAGAGATGGTTCCAAGCTCCTGAATGTTCATGAGGATACTTGCATCGCCCGCTATACAAATAACTTGCTCCTTAGGCAAAGCAACTTTGACTCCCATTGCAGCGGGCATTCCAAAACCCATTGTTCCAAGTCCAGCACTACTAATCCATTGTCTTGGTCCATTTAACAAATATTGAGCTGCCCACATCTGATGCTGTCCAACATCAGTTGTAATGTAAGCATCTTGCGCCAAATCTCTTAAAGCAATTAATACTTCCTGTGGATAAATTTCTCCTTCTTTAGGGGGAATTGTCAAAGGAAAATTATTTTTCCAGTTGTTTATTTTGTTAAGCCAGTTAGAAGTTCTTGGATTTGTTTTCCTTTGATTACTGAGATCTAATAATTTAACAAGACTAATTCCAACATCACCTAATACAGAAACTTCAACTACTCTATTTTTATTAATTTCAGCAGGATCAATCTCAAAATGAATTACTTTTGCTTTAGGAGCAAAAGTATCTAATTTACCTGTAACTCTGTCATCAAATCTTGCTCCAATTGCAATCAATAAATCACATTCAGTCACTGCAAAGTTTGCATAAGCTGTTCCATGCATACCAAGCATCCCAACTGATAAAGGCTCACGTTCATCAAACGCACCTTTTCCCATCAAAGTTGTTGTTACGGGTATTTGATATCTATTAGCAATCGCCGCAAGAGTTTCATGTGCCCCCGAAGAAATAACACCCCCGCCAACGTAAAGGAGTGGTTGATCAGCATTTTCGATTAAATCTAAGGCGGCACTTATAGCTTTATGTTCTGGCGCGAATGGAAGTTCAAAGCCTTGTGGCTTTATTGAACCTGGCTCGACAGGAAGATATTTAAACATCTCTTGTCCAACATCTTTTGGGATATCAATCAAAACTGGTCCTGGTCTACCCGATGAGGCAATGAGAAAAGCTTGAGCTACAACTTTTGCGATTTCAGATGGATCTCTTACGACCCATGAATGTTTAACAATTGGAAGTGTTATCCCAAAGATATCTGTTTCTTGAAAAGCATCAGTACCGATAGCAGGTCTAGGGACTTGTCCTGTTATGACAACAAGAGGTACAGAATCCATCTGAGCGGTAGCTATACCTGTGACAAGATTCGTAGCTCCTGGACCTGATGTACCAAAACAAACTCCTACTTTCCCAGTCGCTCTAGCGAAACCATCTGCAGCATGAGTTCCACCTTGCTCATGTCGAACAAGAATATGTTTCAGCCAACCCTCTTGCTCAGCTTTAAAAACCGCATCATATATTGGGAGGATTGCTCCACCTGGATAGCCAAAAATAGTATCTACACCATGCCTACGAAGAGAATCCATCAAGGCATCAGCTCCTGACATCTCATTTTGAGTTTGTGTTCCTGAATCTCCTATTTGATTAGGCTTAGAAGTCAGGGTCACGGCAAAAGAGAATCTAAACTAACAATAAATCTTAGTAGGCATAATTTCAATTAAACTAAATTAAGCAAAGATTTAATTAAATTCTCTAAGTTTTAATAGCAAGCTGATTATTAAACTTATCATTACAAATAGTTATTTTAATTCTTTACAGCAAACCTATTTGGTGTAAAGGTCCGCCCCCAATTATTAATTCCATCAAAAAACAAAGAAAAACAATCATTGCAACTCTTCCATTCCAAACTTCAGAGCTATTATTCCAACCCCACTGCCATTTCTCTTGAGGATAAAGTTTTACTCTTTCTGGCAATTTTGATGCTTCCTCTAAACTAATCCCCTCGCCGTTTAAGCAAGAAGAAACTAGATCCGCCAATCCTTCAATAAATAATGGATAGGTATCAAGAGCTGGAACTCTTTTAAAATTAACAATTCCGTTTTTCTGAGCAATTTCTTTATACTCAATATCTATCTCTTGGAGAGTTTCAATATGTTCACTCACAAAACTTATTGGGACCACGACAAGTTCTTTAACACCGGATTTTCCTAGTCTTTCTAATACTTCTTCGGTATATGGTTTTAGCCACTCTTCTGGCCCCACTCTGCTTTGATAAGCAAGTGAGAATGAATTACTAAATCCAAGCGAACTTTCAAGCTGATCAATAATCAAAAGTGAGCAGTTCTGTATTTGATCTTGATAAGGATCACCGGCTTCTTCTACATAGCTTTTAGGAACACCATGTGCAGTAAAAAAAACATGGGCCTCTTTGGGTAAATCACAAGCTAAAATTTGTTTCTTTATTAATTCAGCCATTGAAGATAAATAGGCTGGATGATCAAACCAGCTACGAATGCAACGAATTGATAACCCTGCAAACTCAAAATCACCATCTTTTAACCTTTTTAATTCTCTAAAACTTGATCCGCTTGTACTTATCGAAAAATGGGGATAAAGAGGTAAAACAACAACTTCGTTAACACCGTCAGCCTTCATATCCGCTACGGCTGACTCAGTGAATGGATGCCAATACCTCATGGCAACATATGTTGTTGCGTCTATTCCTATCTTTCTAAGATAACTTTGAAGTTCTCTTGCCTGCTGCTCAGTAATGCGACGTAAAGGTGATCCGCCTCCAATCGATCTGTAAGCCTCTTGTGATTTACTACTTCTTAATAAGCTTATCAGCCAAGCCAGAGGTTTTTGAAAAGCACGAACTGGTAAACGAATTATCTCTGGGTCAGAAAATAAGTTATACAAAAATGGGCCAACGTCCTTAATCCTCTCAGGACCTCCGAGATTTAATAAGAGGACACCTACCCGAGCCATTTTAGAAAAAACTCCTTATAAAAGGTTATACAAACCCTTATCAAAGTAAAGCTAACTAAATTTACAGGATCATGGACGAGAATCAAAAGTTACTAGATATCAACCAAGACCTTCAGTCAAGGGGAATCAATCTAAGAATTGAGAAAAGGGGTAAAGTTTTAAACATTCGCGGTTCTTTGCCGGATAAGAAATCTCATAATCTTTCTAAAGTTCAAAGAATAAGTCTTAAACTTCCTTACAACATTAACGGTCTAGAAGAGGCTAAAAAAGCTATAGAATTAATTGATTTTCAACTTAAGAGAAGTCAATTTTGCTGGTCTAATTGGATTAAACATAAAGCTATCTCATCAACAAAGACTAATAAAACACTAGTGAGCGATGAAATAGAAAGTTTTAAAAGACAATTCTTTTCTGATACATCGAGGAGCAAATCACCCGCAGGAATGTTCAGCACTTGGCAGTCTGCTTACAAACCATATCTGAATAGATTAAATGGAGTAAGTAATAAATCTACTCTGAAATTAAACGAGGAGCTTCTAGTGAAAATCCTTTTAAGTTACCAAGAAAATTCAAGGAGTAGACAACAATGTGGAATAGCTTTAAGTGCTTTAGCCCGACACCTCAAATTAGAGCTACCTAAGAACTGGAAACAACTTCAAAATGGTTATGGCATACACGAATCTCATTTCAGAGAATTACCTAGTGATGAAAAAATTATTAATAGCTTTCAATTAATACCAAATCCAAAATGGAGATTTGTTTTTGGGTTAATGGCAACCTATGGGCTTAGAAATCACGAAGTCTTTTTTAGTGACTTATCTTGTTTAAAAAAAAATGGAGATAAAATACTCCGAGTTTTCCCAAAGACAAAAACAGGAGAGCATCAAGTTTGGCCATTTCACCCTGAATGGGTTGAATTGTTTGAGCTAGACAAGATAACTGATACTTCCGATTTACTCCCAGATATAAAAACAGATTTAAAAGATACAACTCTTCAACATATAGGAAGAAGAGTATCCGAACAATTTAAAAGATATAAAATATCTTTTACCCCCTATGATTTAAGGCATGCATGGGCAGTTAGGACAATCTTAATAGGCCTACCAAATACTGTAGCGGCAAAAATGATGGGACACTCAGTGTCAATACATACAAAAACCTATCATCATTGGATAACAAGAAGAGATCAGCAAATTGCTGTTGATAGTGCTCTATCTAAAGTCAAATATTAACAAGAAGAATAATTAATATTCATAGCTATATAATTTCTATTAATTATTCTTTTATTAACTTATTTAATTTAAGCTAAAGAAATGAAAAATAAAATCCCTAAAGAGGATTCAAGGCTTAATAAGCTTGATAAGAGTGCAGAAAAAATAGGAATGGGTGGTAATTTAATACCAAATATTACTGAAGAAAAATATCGAGAAAGAATGAAAAAAAGAAAAGAAGTTCAAACACAAAGATTAAATGAAAGAAATAAAGAGAAAGGTCTAATAATAATTAATACCGGAAACGGTAAAGGTAAAACAACAGCAGCTCTTGGAATGGGATTAAGAACTATTGGTCATAACCACAAAGTTGCAATAATTCAATTTATCAAAGGAGGATGGGAACCAGGGGAGTCATTAGCTTTGAAAACATTTGGGGACAAGTTAAAGTTTCATGCCTGTGGGGAAGGGTTCACATGGGAAACACAAGATAGAAATAAAGATATAAATTTAGTCAAGTCAAGCTGGAGAAAGGCTTTCTCTTATATTAAAGACCCAAATTATAAACTTATAATTTTAGATGAGATCATTGTTGCAATAAAACTTGGATATATAGATGAAGATGAAATTATAAATGGTATTAAGTTGCGACCCGAGCTTACGCATGTAATCTTGACGGGAAGAGGAGCTTCAGAAAAACTAATCAATTCAGCTGATCTTGTGACAGAAATGAAATTAATCCACCATCCCTTTAGAGAGCAGGGAGTAAAAGCACAAGAGGGAATTGAATATTAACTATAATCTTAGAAATATTTCCATCGCAAGGGATCCAATACAGATATAAAGACGTTCTCCCAGGACTTGCTACTGTCAATTTGTTATGAATTTTTAATGGCATACTCTAGAGCACTCATAAAACTCAGTGGTGAAGCTCTTATGGGAGAAAAACCTTACGGGATTGATCCTGAAATTGTTCAATCAATTGCCAAAGATGTTTCTAAAGTAGTTGCAAATGGCACTCAAATAGCAATTGTTGTTGGTGGTGGAAATATCTTTAGAGGTTTAAAGGGATCAGCGGCTGGAATGGATAGGGCCACTGCTGACTATGTAGGAATGCTTGCTACCGTAATGAATGCCATTACACTCCAAGATGGCCTAGAAAGAGCTGGAGTACCTACAAGAGTTCAATCTGCTATTGACATGCAACAGATTGCAGAACCCTATATAAGAAGGAGAGCAATAAGACATCTCGAGAAAGGAAGGGTAGTGGTTTTTGGAGGTGGGTGCGGCAATCCATTTTTTACAACTGATACCACTGCTGCTCTTAGGGCCGCTGAAATTAACGCAGAAGTTGTTTTCAAAGCCACGAAAGTTGATGGGGTTTACGATCGAGATCCCAAAAAATTCACTGATGCTGTCAAATATGACAATCTCACCTTTCAAGATGTATTAGCTAACGAAATAGGAGTAATGGATAGCACCGCTATTGCTCTTTGCAAAGATAATAAAATCCCAATAGTTGTTTTTAATATTTTCCAACCTGGGAATATTGCTAAGGCTATTTCTGGCGAACCAATTGGATCAAGAATATCTAATTCAAGTTAAAACTAAACTTTTTAAACCCTTTTTAAAAATCAATTCGCAATAACTTTATCTAAATGTCAAATCAAGATCTAAAAACCACTATGAGCAAATCTGTAGAAGCAACTCAGAGGAATTTTAATACCATCAGAACGGGAAGAGCAAATACATCTTTGTTAGACAGAATATCAGTCGAATACTACGGGGCTGAAACTCCACTAAAGTCACTTGCAACTATCACTACTCCTGACTCTCAAACGATAGCAATTCAACCCTTCGACCTAGGCGCATTAGCTTCCATCGAGAAAGCAATTGCAACAAGTGATCTAGGTTTCACTCCAAACAATGATGGTAAAATAATCCGTATAAATGTTCCACCATTAACTGAAGAGCGCAGAAAAGAATTTTGCAAACTCGCATCCAAGTATGCGGAGGAAGGGAAAGTTGCCCTAAGAAATATACGCCGTGATGCAATAGAGAGAGTCAAAAAATCTGAAAAGGATGGTGATCTTTCCGAAGATCAAAGCAGAGATGCACAAGAAACAATTCAGAAAGAGACAGATAATTTTATAAAAGATATTGAAAAAAAACTTTCAGAAAAAGAAGCTGAGATTTTAAAAGTTTGACCCTCATAGATGTTGCCATTATAGGAGGGGGAGCATCAGGTACTACTACAGCCTTTCATCTGGCTAGTAACAGTAAAAATGTTTGTATTCTTGAAAAAGATGATGCCTATCTAGAGAGGACTTGCAGTGGGGGGATGTCTGCTGCAGTACAAAATTGGTTTCCTTTTACACTTTTACCAATAGTTGATGAGGTAATAACAAACGTAGAATTTAGTTGGTGCAATACTGACAAAGTGGTTGCTGAGCTATCTGGATCTTCTCCTTTTTGGATAGTAAAACGTGAAAAGCTCGATTCATTCCTATTAGATCAAGCACTAAATTCTGGTTGTAGTTTATTGACTACTTTTGATGTAGTCGATGTAAAAAAACAATCAAATATTTGGCAAATCACCGCTCTTGATGGGAGACAAATAGAAGCAAAAGCAGTTGTTATTGCTGATGGATCTCAATCACCATGGCCTAAAGCTTTTAATTTAGGTCCAAATCACCAAAGATTTGCATCCACTTTCTCAGGAAGAATTAAAAGGAGAGGAAATTTAAAGAGTGAAACGGCTAGATTCGAATTTGGCTTAGTAAAAAATGGTTTTGCATGGGCCTTTCCATTAAGTAATGAAGTAAATATTGGGATTGGAACTTTTGTAGATAAAAAAAATTCAATTCCTGTTAATGAAATACTTCAATCCTTTCTTCCTGATTTAGGTTTTGATCCTTGTGAAGTAATTGGTCATGAAAAAAAATTAAGAGTATGGAATGGCCACTTTAAACTAAACGGAGAAGGGATCCTTCTTGTTGGAGATGCTGCCTCATTATGTGATCCTTTTTTAGCAGAAGGATTAAGGCCCGCTTTGATGAGTGGATTCGAAGCTGCAAAAAGCCTTATTTATTGGCTTGATGGAGAACGCAATTGTTTAGACGTCTATACAAAAACTATGCAAAGAAATTGGGGGAATTCGATGGCTTGGGGAAAAAGAATTTCTCAAGTTTTTTATCGTTTTCCTAAAGTTGGATACCAATTAGGTATAAAAAGACCAACTGCTCCAAAAAGAATTGCACAAATCCTGTCAGGTGATATGAGTTATGAAGACATTGCAAAAAGAGTAATCAAGAGATTACTCTTTCAAAATCAAAGTTCAAAGAGTTAGGGCAATTCCTCCTTCAATCAACTCAAGTCTTTCGTTCAATTGATTTTCTAATTTATCAATTGCTTTACTAAAACCACTAATTCCTTCATCAAGTTTTTCCGTTGCCATTTTATCTCCGGCCATCATTAGTTCAAAAGATGTCTGATCTAAATGAATTGTCTCTTCAATCACTAAAGGTTTTTGTGCATTTAACTTAATTGGCAACTCCGAATATGTTTCATTAAGTTGCTGAAGTAATTTTGGAGAAATCGTCAGCAAATCACATCCAGCAAGCTCGGTTATTTCCTCTATATTTCTGAAACTTGCTCCCATGACCTCTGTCTTATAACCATTTGATTTAAAATAATTAAATATTTTAGTCACTGAAACGACCCCTGGATCTTCAGTCGCTGGATAAGAATCTCTTCCTGTTGCAGATTTATACCAATCTAAGATCCTTCCAACAAAAGGCGAAATAAGCGTTACACCTGCCTCAGCACAAGCAACTGCTTGATAAAAATTAAACAATAACGTTAGGTTACAATTAATATTCTCTTTTTCTAGGACTTCAGCAGCTTTTATTCCTTCCCAAGTAGAAGCAATTTTGATTAAAACCCGATCATTAGAAATCCCATCCTGATTATATTTAGCAATTATTTTTCTTGCTTTTGCAATAGTGGCATCAGTGTCATAACTTAGTCTTGCATCAACCTCTGTTGAAACACGGCCAGGAATTAATTTCAAAATCTCTTTACCAAAGACAACACAAAGTTCATCCAAAGCTTCCTTAACCACGCTAGTACTGGAGGCGCTAGCACCTAACATTTCTCTTGAAGTAGTAAGTGCTTGATCAATCAAACTTTGATAAGCAGGGATTTGTGCGGCCGCCAGAATTAAAGAAGGGTTTGTTGTAGCGTCTCTGGGATGAAATTTTCTGATCGCTTCAAGATCACCAGTATCAGCTACCACCACAGTCATTGAAGATAACTGGTTAAGAAGGGATTCCATAATAAAAAACGTCTTTCATAGGTCTTAGACTAGCTATATTTTTTATAGATTTCACCCTTTAAGGAGTACTTTTGGGAAAATTTAGCCATCTCTTAGCTTTTGATAGCTAAATGTTCTTTTTTAGAAATACTTGGAGGGATTTTTTCTATCACAAGCAAAGTCTCAATAATTTTTTTTGCAACAGGGAGAGCCACAGTTGATCCATAAGCATTTGACTTTTGGGGTTCATCAATAACTGCAAGAACAACATAGCGAGGATCATCGATAGGAAGACTTGCTACAAAACTGCAAATTTTAGAATTATAATTCAATCCATCTTGCGATTTTTGTGCCGTCCCTGTTTTTCCTCCAATTCGATAGCCAGGGATATTTATCTCAATGCCGCTTTCATCATAAAAGGACACAACTGTTTCCATCCATCCAAGAACAGTGTTTGTAACTTCAGGAGATAAAACTTGTTTAGATTCAGGAGGAGTATTGAAATACGACTCGTAATCACTTTTTAGTCCTCTAGTGATATGAGGCGTCACAAGTCTGCCTCCATTTGCAATCAAAGCATGCAATTGAGCTAGTTTCAGCGGAGTAATAGAAAAACCTTGACCAAAAGAGGCTACCGCAGGTTCTATTGGTTGATTTACAAAAGTCTGCTTTGATTTAATTTGACCACCAACTGCTCCTGGAAGATCCGTTTCTGGAATTTCATCTATGCCTAAACGCCTTAACCATTGCCAGTAATTATTCGCATTCAATTTATTCATAATTTTAACCATACCTACATTGCTTGAGACTTGTAAAACCTCTGGGAAAGTCAATATCCCATTAGGCCTTCTATCCCAATTTGAGAGAGGCCATCCTCCTACTGTAACCAGACCATCATCATCAACTTCTCCATTGGGACCTATAACTCCCTCCTCCAATGCCAATGCTAAGTTAATTGGCTTAAAAGTAGAACCAGGTTCAAATAATTCTTGGACTGACCACTCTTTAAAAAGAGATGGAGAATAATCCCAATACTTATTAGGATCATAAGTTGGTGTAGAAGCCAATGCCAAAAGTTCTCCTGTATCTATATCCATTACGATTACAACACCTTTTTTTGCATTCCACTTCCTTACTTGATTACTTATTTCTTTAAGGGCTACTTCTTGGAGTCTTACGTCTAAAGTAAGTTGAAGACTCAATTGATCCTCATCAAAGACACCACGCTGAACACCTATAGGTAAGGGTGTTCCATCAGCTCCTCTTCTAATTATACTTGCTTTCTCTAGACGCTTGAGATCACTATCTAAACTTAATTCCAATCCAGCCTGAGGTCTTCTATCTAAATCCAAAAAACCAACTACATTTGCAAAAAGTGATCCATGAGGATAAAGCCTTTGAGGATAAACCTCCAAATCAATACCACTGATTCCAAGTCTCTTAATCGTGTTAGCCTTCTCTGGTGTCACACCTTCTGCAAGTTTTACCCCTGATGAGTGCTTTCCTAATTTGTTTAGAATCTCATCAACACTTTTCGATAGTGGTGTAGAAAGAAGTTTTGCTACTTCGACTGGTTTTCGAACTGTCCTAGATGAATCACCAGGAAACTTAAAATATCTGGGATGAGCCCAAATCTTAAAACGGGTCTCATCTATTGCGACAAGCTTCCCATTTCTATCTAAAATAGATCGACGTGTTCCCAAAGGGTTCTTTTCTTCAGTTTGAACTTCGCGTGCTAGCGCTCTTAGTTGATCGGACTGAAATAGTTGAAGCCAACCCACTCTTAAAAAAAGGCCTCCAAGTCCAAAGCATAATAAAAAAAAGACAAGTCTAAATCTAGACTGAGATAGAGGAGAGAGAGTTTTAACCTTATAAGTCTTTCGCCTCTTTCTAGAATTAATACTTTTCATGGAAATTATTAATAACCTGACTTCATGGGGAAAGTAGATATTCTCTCTAATAATCTACTTTTAAATGTCAAATCAAATAAGTTTTTAGTTTCCTCTGGTTTTGGTCTATCTACATATATAAGATCTTCGGCCTTAGTCGGAACTAAATATCTAGACAACTTTTGATTTTTCAATAGGTAACTTTCAAGAATTGAAGTTGATTCCCATATCCTTCGGTTCAAGTCTCTAGTGATTTCAAGTTTTGTAAAAGACTTAGTCCACAAATATTGAGAGTGCAGAGCTACGGATGACATTATCGCCACTGTTAGGAGTATGCCTAGCAATGCACCATCTAAAACAATATGAAGAGCAGCTTGAATTGGGAATTTTCGTTGAACCTGCTTTGATGAAAAAACACTGTTTAACAATTTCTTGGGCAACTTCTTTTTTCGAAATTGTCCTACTTTTTGTTTATATAAAGAGCGGCTAACCAAATCAAACTTCGAAAGTAATTCAAGTCAAACACCTCTATCAAGCAACTGCAAGAGCAGGCATGCTCTTGTTTTTTTTATTTAATATCAAGCTACTAATAGTAGGCTAATAAAAGTGACTCCATTCCAAAGAGAATGCATAAGAGCACAAGGAAATAATCTTCCTGAACTTAATCTCATTAAACCAAGACCAATTCCCAAAACGAAAAGGGGCGGTAATTCCCCAACGCTTAAATGAGCCAAAGCAAAGACCAACGCACTTAATAAAACTCCGCTAATTTTGCCTACTTTGGATACCAATACAGGCAAAAGAATACCTCTAAAAACTAACTCCTCGAAAACTGGGGCTAAAACAACTGTTGTAATCAAAAGCAAAAATAATGGAATAACTTCATCACTGCCTAAAACCAGTTCCAATAAAGGATTACTTCCACCCTGGTCACCGATAATCTCATTCATTAACCACCCAATAAAAAGAACTAAAGGCATAATCATTAACCATCCGCTTATTGATTTAAAAAGTCCTTCTTTGATAGGTTTGATTTTCCATTGCAACCATCCTCCATCAATTCCCGACGAGACTAGACCCATTAATTGATATCGAATTATAAATAAAGGAGCTATAGTCATCGAACAATAGCCAATAAAAACTCTTAAAGCCTCTTTCAACGGAGAGGATAAATTATTAAATAATAAATCAGTTATTGGTATAGTTAGTGCAGGAAAAACAACTTCACCAATAACAACGAAACCACCAGAAATCAATAGAACCATATCTATCAATGATAATGGAGGTGCCACCATCTCTGGCCATGGAGTATTTTTCTTTCTTAGGAAAATCAAAGCGAACCTAATCAATAATATACTCCCTATAAAAGAAGCAAAAAATGGTAATAATTGTGATGTTAAAAGTCTTAAAGCGATGGATGAATTGTATTTTTGATTAATACATTCTTCATCCGTGAATCCCAGATTAGAGCATGAAATTTGATAAAGAAAAGGGTCTAATTTAATCTCATTAAAATCAGCGAATTTAATGAGTTCTTTTCCTTTTTGTCTATCTAATATATAACCTCTAACCATTTCAAAGTTTTCATCCTTAAAATTTTTCTTTAAGATTAATTTCTGCTCATCCTCAGACTCTTCCAGAGCTGCTAATAAAAGTCTCTGTCTATCCTCAATTTGTTCTAAAGGAATCTCACTAAGAGCTGAATAAAGTTTTTGTTTAGGTTCTGAACCTAAAAATACATCTTGTATGGTTCCAGGTATTGATGAGGAAGCTGAAACTGCCATCTCAGTTTGCATCAAGGAAATCTTTGGAGCTACTGAGGGTCTATCAAAGCTCTCTTGCAAACCTTGTCGCCATATCAGAATAGTTAAAAGCAATGAAAATAGAGCCATAGCCCATTTCCACCCGGTTTTGGCTTGTCTCATAAAATCAACTTGTGAAAACTGACATGGAGAAAGACTTCTATCTTTACTAAAAGAACATTAGATTGCCCCCAGGGCTAATACCATAATTATCTAGAAGACACTTTATTTAATGACATTGCGTCTAATTTTTATCCGTCATGGATTGAGTAGTTTTAACAAGGAAGGTCGTATTCAAGGAAGAAACGACCTTTCAACGTTAACGAGAGAAGGGCAATTACAAGCTGAAGCTGCTGGGAAAACAATCTCTTCTATTCCAATAGATGCAATTTATAGTTCCCCTTTGCAAAGAGCCTCAGAAACCACAAAAATCATTATCAAGGAACATCACAGCGACCTTCAAGCTATTTATACTGATGAGCTACTAGAGGTTGACCTTGGGTCTTGGAGTGGTTTAACAAAAACTGAAATAAAAAACAACTTTCCAGATCAGCTTGCTATTTGGCAAAAAGAACCAAAGGAACTAACAATTAATAGAGATGACGGTACAAAATTTAAACCAATTAAAGAACTTTTATTTCAAGCTGAAAATTTCTTAAAATCTTTATTTAATGATCATTCAGACTCTAATAAAACTATTTTGATAGTTGCCCATAATGCAATTCTAAGATGCTTGATACTGAAATTAATTAATGAGCCATCAAAAGGGTTTAGAAGATTGAAATTAGACAATACTTCAATCTCAATTTGTAATATTGCCTATAATGATTGGAAAGATAGACAAGTTCAAATTCAATGTCTAAACAATATCGCTCATTTACATCCTAGTATTCCAAAAAAAACTAGTAAAAAAAGAATTATTTTAGTCAGGCATGGTGAAACAGACTGGAATAAACAGGGAAGGTTCCAAGGACAAATTGATATTCCCTTAAATGAAAATGGTAAATCCCAAGCAAAGGCCGCAAGTGAATTTTTAAAAACCAATATTATTAATAAAGCTTTTAGTAGTTCTCTATCAAGACCAAAAGAAACAGCCCAAATAATTTTAAACGAACATCCTGGGATCGAAATTTCTCTCAAAGATAATCTCAAAGAGATAGGTCATGGAAAATGGGAAGGGAAGTTAGAGTCTGAAATTCAAGCCGACTGGCCAGATCTTCTCAAAGAATGGAAGATCTCTCCTGAAAAAGTTCAGATGCCAGAGGGAGAAAATATAAAAGAAGTCTCCGCGAGATCCATTACCGGCTGGAATGAGATTTGCAAAGATCTCAAAAATGATGAAACAGCATTGGTTGTCGCTCATGATGCAGTTAACAAAACCATTCTTTGCCATCTATTGGGGTTTATGCCATCAAAAATTTGGATGATAAAACAAGGCAATGGAGGCATTACAGTCATTGATCTCTCAGAGGAAGAGGGCCAACCAGATCAAATCACGTGTCTAAATATCACTTCACATTTGGGAGGAATTATCGACTCAACAGCTGCCGGAGCACTTTAACTGAATGAATAGTAGTTACTTGTTTGAAAATATTCAAATCCTTGAAAAGGCTGGATCATCTTTAAGGAGAGAAACTGTTTTAATCAAAGATGGTGTGATCAAAGAATTTGGTAGTAAGGCTCTTAAAAATGCAGAGCTTTTAGGAATCAAGCCTCAAAAAGCTAAAAGATTGCTTTTAGCACCTTGTCTTGTTGATCCTCATTCGTTTTTGGAATCTCCCTTTAATGGTAAAGAAGAGAATGTCTATACACTTATCGAGAAAGCGACACTTTCTGGATATGGCCAATTAGGCATCCTTCCTAGAGGTGATTTATGGAGAGATCAAATTGAGTCGATTATTTCTTTAAAGGCTTTGAAAAGTGAGGTTTTAATACACTTATGGGGAGGTTTTAGTCTGAGCGGAGAGGGGGTTTTTCTTTCTAGACATGCTGAGTTACTAAAAAATGGAGCTATTGGCTTGAGTGATGACGATTACATGCCTCCTATAGAGCTTCTTAAGCAAGGTTTTTTACTTAGAGAGATGAAAAACTCCCCTGTACTTATTGCACCAAGAGATAAGTCACTACAAGCAGGAGGAATAGCTAGACAAAGTGTAGATACTCTCAGAGCAGGTTGGCCTCCTGATCCTGTTGAAAGCGAAATCATTCCTCTTATCCAATTACTTGAGCTTCATAAGCAATACCCTGAAATCGCACTAAGATTAATGAATATTTCTACAGCGCAGGGAGTTTCAATACTTAAGAATTCATCCTCTAAGCCAATGTCAACTACCTTTTGGTGGCATTTAGTCAATGACAACTCAAGTCTTTCTCCTTTTGATATTGGATGGAGCGTAACACCTTCATTGGGATCTCCAAGAGATAGAGCCTCACTCATAAAAGGTTTAGAGGATAATGTTTTAACAGCAATATCTGTTCATTCCACCCCTATACATGATTCCGAGACCAAGCTACCTGCAAATAAAAGGAAGAAAGGGATTAGTTGTTACAACCTTGTTCTACCTTTGCTCTGGAATCAATTAGTGAAAAAGTCAGGATGGGAAGTGGAAAAATTATGGGAAAAAATTAGTTTTGGTCCATCTAAGTTTTTAAATCAAGCTGAGGAAAAATTAAGTTTAAATAGTAACCGTTGGTTATTATTTGATCCCGACAAAGAATGGTACCAATCTTACGACGAAAAATATTTAACTACAACAACTAATCACCCGATCGAAGGCCAAAAAATATTTGGGAAAGTTATAGATTGTGGGCTTATTAATCAGGCTTGCCAAAACGACTAATAGGCCAAAATCGCCAGGCTGCCTTGCCAAGTATCTCTTTATGGGGCAAGAAACCTCCTCCTGGCCAAAAACGACTATCCCAACTATTAGCTCGGTTATCGCCCAACACGAATACATGTCCTTTTGGAACAGTTGTAGTCATGGGACGACATAGATTAAATTTAGTTTTACTTGGGCAGAAATATTCAACATATGGTTCTTTGAGCCATCTACCATTCAAAATAATCTCTCCCTGACCATTAATCAAAAGACGATCTCCCCCTACCGCTATTACACGTTTGATATAAGCATCACAGGCACGATCAGATATAGTAGGTATCCAAGAAATCAATGGGAAAGTTATTAATGAGCATTGAAATTTAGACGGAAGTTGTTTTGTTCTATCAGCTATCAATTCCTTATCAAAGGAGTATGGTGAATTAAAAACTACAATTTCCCCTCGAAAAGGTGATCTGTTGCGCAAAGAAAGTTTTTCAACAATTAGTCGGTCATTTACTTTCAATCCTGGCAGCATTGAACCCGAGGGTATATATCTAGCTTCTGCTATGTAATGACGAACACCTATATACAACAAAACAGTGAGAGAAATAGGTCCCCACGTGTCAAAGAATGAGTACCACCAACATTTCTTAGTTTTTTTACTCGGGGCTGAATGATTTTGCTGCACTTGTTTATAAATAATAAATATATAGTTTACTTTATTTGTAAAGACTACTTATTTTCAGTCAATGTTGGTCCTCATATGAAGTTCAAAGTAATTTTTCAGCCCACTTTTCTTCTTTAAATCCAACTAAAAAGCATTTACTAGACTTATATAAAAAAGGTCTCTTTATTAATCTGGGTTCCATAAAAAGTTGCTCAAAGAAATCGTTATCAGTCATTTTTTTAACAACATCCGAACCAATAGAGCGATATATAACCCCACTAGTATTTAAAAGATATTTTCTATCCCCATATAGCTCACTAGCTGAGATAAGGATTTCCTTAGACGGAGGGGATTTTAAAAGATCAATCAATTCAAAGTCAATATCATTGTTTTCAAGCCACTTAATCGCTCTGCGACAAGTTGAACATGAAGAATAACTAAATAATTTCAAGTATTTAAAGCACACAGACAATTATTGTATCCAAAAAATGAGATTACAATAGTTTTTTTACTGTCATATCAGAATGATATGCCTCTATGCAGCTTTGCAATAATTCATCAACAGCATCATAGTCTCTCCATCCGTCTATTACGATCACCCTACCCTCCAAGCTTTTGTAGGTTCTAAAAAACTCAGCGACATCCTCCA
The DNA here is from genome assembly GCA_003279585.1 of Prochlorococcus sp. AG-402-A08. Lineage (GTDB taxonomy): Bacteria > Cyanobacteriota > Cyanobacteriia > PCC-6307 > Cyanobiaceae > Prochlorococcus_B. The sequence continues at coordinate 37,107 of QCHH01000003.1, forward strand.
ATTGGTTCTGAGCTATTTGCTTAATGGTGTTAATTTCTTTTTGTCTTGGATCTGCTGTAGGTACACATAGAAGTTTGCCATCGTAAGCACCCGAATCATGCATATCAAGAACTCCTATCGGTCTTGCCTTGATCAAGCAACCGGCAAAAGTAGGTTCTTCCATAACTACCATTGCATCAAGAGGTGCTCCATCCTCAGCAAGAGTATTTGGAATAAATCCATAATCAAATGGATATCTCACTGAAGAATGCAAAACTCTATCAAGAGCCATAATTCCTGCAGAGCTAAAATATTCATATTTATTTCTACTTCCAGCAGGAATCTCAACAACTAGATTTACTAATCCAGGCGATGGTGAAGGAGGAAGATCACTGAGGTCCATTTTGATTTATTGAAACCGGTATACTTTTTGTTGTTTCTGTCCTTTCACTTATGACAGCTAATATTGGTATTCCAAGCATTACAAATACTATTGCCAAACCAATTAAAGAAGTTGAGGTACTATTAAAACTGTAAGGATCTTCTTCATCAGTAGATAGTTGATCTGTTTCTTTATTAAAAGAAGGAGGATCAAGCTCAGAAGACTCGTTCTTAATTAAATGTGGTTCTAAATCCATGTAAGTTTTGGAATAGATAAACCGTTAGTCGAATGTGTGAAAATCAATCAAAAGACATAATTTATTTAAAATTATATATATATTATCCCACATTTAAGAATAACTAAGCAGCCTTTCTATCAGTATCTTGTAAATGATTAGAAATTGAGTGGTTCTTATCAGTTTTTCCGTCAAGTTTATTGCTTATGATTTTCAACTCTTCAAGTATTGCTTTTAAAATGTTTTGAGTTTCAGATGAAGGAGAATTAAATATTTCTACTGTTACTTCCTTAATTCTTAGTATATCTTTTGCAAATCTTGCAACTTCATTAGGGTGAAAAAGCAATTGATCTTTTTGATCGCTTCTAAATTCAGTGTTTAGTTTTCTAGGATTGAATGGTGGATTAAGATTCCTAGTATCAGTGTTTGTATATCTGTATACAGAAGCTCTAGACCTGTTCAGTGTTTTCTGAACTTCGTCAATAGTCAATAACGAATCACTTGAGTTAGAAGCTGTATTTACAAATCCTTTATCTAAAGACTCCTCTGATCTTACATTTGTTCCTGAATTTACTGACCCGTTAAACATTGCGAAAGAAAGCTTCTAGAAAAACATGTGACAGAAGTTAGCAGATGAATCAAATTTGCACCACGTACATTTGGACACTTTAAAAAAACAACATGATTCCCGCACAATTAATACTGATATTCTTACTGCCATCACTCAAAGTACTAATCTCATAAAGATTTACATTTTAGGCTTATGCGCGTCTCCCGCCTAATGCTGATCACTCTTAGAGACGTCCCTGCGGAAGCCGATATAATTTCACATCAATTGCTTATAAGGGGAGGTTTTATTAAACGACTTGCCGGAGGTATTTATGCATATATGCCATTGCTTTGGAAAGTCCTAAAAAAAATAACCCTGATTGTTGAAGAAGAGTTATCAAATAAAGGTTGCCTTCAAACTCTTCTTCCTCAACTTCAGCCTTCAGAAATATGGGAAGAAAGTGGGCGATGGAAATCATATACCGAAGGAGAAGGTATTATGTTCAGCCTTAAAGATAGACAAGGTAAAGAATTAGGTCTAGGTCCTACTCATGAAGAAGTCATTACTAAAATAATTTCTCAAACTATTCACTCCTACAAACAATTACCAATAAATATTTTCCAAATTCAAACAAAGTTTAGAGATGAAATAAGGCCAAGATTTGGATTAATGAGAAGTAGAGAATTCATCATGAAGGATGCTTATTCTTTTCATGCAAATGAAAATGATCTCCAATCAACTTATATAGAGATGAGAAATGCCTATCAAAATATATTTACAAAATGTGGGCTGGATTTTGTTTGTGTTGAAGCTGATAGTGGAGCTATTGGAGGAGCAGCATCTCAAGAGTTCATGGTTACGGCCGAAGCTGGTGAAGACTTAATTTTAATAAGTTCTGATGGTAAATACGGGGCTAATCAAGAAAAAGCTGTTTCTATTCTCGAAGAAGGAAAAGTATTAGAGATTAACAAACCTTCTATAATTGAGACCCCTAATCAAAAAACCATAGAGGAATTATGTAACAACAACAATTTTCATCCAAGTCAAATTGTAAAAGTATTAGCTTATTTAGCAACATGTGATGATAATAAAAAACACCCAGTGCTCGCTAGTATTAGAGGGGACCAAGAAATCAATGATATTAAACTTTCAAATGAAATATCTCGTAAATTAAAACAAAATGTACTAGATATAAGGATAATTTCTAATGAAGATATACAAAAGCAAGGCATTACTAATATCCCCTTTGGTTTTATAGGACCAGATCTCGGCGATAATTTATTATCAACAGCAAAAGTCTGGGAAAGAAAATTCATAAGAATTGCGGACAATTCTGTTAAAGATCTTAAAAGTTTTATATGTGGAAACAATGTCAAGGACGAGCATAAAATATTTTGTAATTGGAGTTTAATTAATACTCAGCAGCTGATCTGCGATATTAGAAAAGCTAAACCTGGAGATAGATGTATCCATGATAAGACACAAAAACTTAAAGAATGTAGAGGTATTGAAATAGGGCATATATTTAAGTTAGGAAATAAGTATTCAAAATCATTAAATGCTACCTTTACAAACGATAAAGGTATAGAAGACCACTTTTGGATGGGGTGCTATGGAATTGGTATTTCTAGGTTGGCTCAAGCAGCAGTAGAACAAAATTACGATGATGCAGGTATTATTTGGCCAGCATCAATTGCCCCATTTGAAGTAATAATTATTATTGCAAACACAAAAAATACTGAACAAAAATGTTTGGCTGAGGATTTATATCAAAAATTGATAGCAAATCGAGTTGATGCTCTACTTGACGATAGAGATGAGAGAGCTGGAATAAAGTTTAAAGACGCAGACCTTATTGGCATCCCATGGAGAATTGTTGCTGGCAGAGAAGCTAGTTCTGGTCTGGTTGAATTACATAATAGGAAAACAAAAACTCAAGAATTATTAGATTTAAATTCGGTTTTAAAAAAAATTTCTGAAGAATTTAACACCGAAAAGCTATAAATCGAGCCCAAAGGACTCTAGAGTCTTCTGTAACTGCAAAAAACAAATGATTTCTGCCTTTCATCACCTCTCCATCAGGTTGGTGAGGGCAGCTTTGGCTATATGCCTTGGCTTCTGCCTCATATTCTTCCAATTCGCTTCAGATGTGAATGCGGCCAAAACACTAATGACTGGAGATTTTGCTAAAGACACAATTGCAGTCTCTTCAACTTTAAAAGAGACGATAACTTTACCTAAAGAAGGGAAAGGGCTATCAGAAGAAGAAAAAGAAGCTGTTTTTCTAATAAGCGATTATATTTCAAGATATAGAAATCGATCTCAAGTAAATACCTCCACGACCTTTACAACAATGCAGACTGCATTAAATTCTTTATCAGGTCATTACAAAACTTTTGCAAACAGACCAGTGCCTGAAAATCTCAAAGAGAGATTAAATAAAGAACTATCTAAAGCAGAGAAATTGGCAGTTAGAGATAATTAAAGATAATCTTTAATTCATTTCTTTGACTCAGGGTATGGCTATCTGCAAACCTTGTTTCTTCTAAAGTAAATCGGTTTCGAGCCGAATTTTCTTCCTTGGCAAATGTTGTAGTCATAGGCGCTCAGTGGGGTGATGAGGGTAAAGGCAAAATCACCGATTTGCTCAGTCGCTCCGCAGATGTAGTTGTTCGCTATCAAGGTGGTGTTAATGCCGGTCATACAATTGTTGTAGAGGACAAAGTTCTCAAACTACATTTGATACCGTCCGGGATCTTGTATCCAGATACAATTTGCCTGATTGGATCAGGGACAGTTGTTGATCCGAAAGTGATGATTAAAGAAATAAAAATGCTTGAAGATAATGATATTGATATTTCAGGACTAAAACTTGCTTCAACTGCTCATGTAACGATGCCATATCATCGGCTTCTTGATTTGGCCATGGAGCAAAAACGTGGTGACCAAAAAATAGGTACTACTGGTAGGGGGATTGGTCCAACTTATGCTGACAAGTCTCAAAGGAATGGAATTCGAATAATTGATCTACTAAGCAGGGAAAAGCTTCAAGAAAGGTTGCAGGTCCCTTTAGCAGAGAAAAATGGTCTCCTACAAAAGATTTATGGAATTGAGCCATTAATTATTGATGAAATAATAGAAGAATATCTTGATTATGGAAAACAGCTAAAAGAACATATTGTTGACTGCAATAGAACGATTCATCAGGCAGCCAGAAAAAAGAAAAACATCCTTTTTGAGGGAGCTCAAGGTACACTTTTGGATCTTGATCACGGCACCTACCCCTACGTAACCTCCTCTAATCCAGTATCAGGTGGAGCTTGTATAGGCGCAGGAGTAGGGCCTACCCTTATAGACAGGGTTATTGGGGTTGCCAAAGCCTATACGACTAGAGTGGGAGAGGGGCCTTTCCCTACCGAATTGAAAGGGAGTATTAATGATCAACTTTGTGATAGAGGGGGTGAATTTGGAACAACTACCGGACGAAGAAGGAGATGTGGCTGGTTTGATGGGGTAATTGGGAAATACGCAGTTGAGGTAAATGGATTGGATTGTCTTGCTATTACTAAATTGGACGTTTTAGATGAACTTGAAGAAATTGATATATGTGTAGCTTATGAATTAAATGGTAAAAGAATTGATTATTTCCCAAGTAGCGTAGAAGATTTTGAAAAATGTACTCCAATTTTCAAAAAGCTAGCTGGATGGAAATGCTCTACAGAAAATTGTCGTCGCCTAGAAGATCTTCCACCTGCCGCAATGAGTTACTTGAGATTTCTAGCCGAGCTTATGGAGGTTCCCATCGCGATAGTTTCCTTAGGCGCCAACAGAGATCAAACAATTGTTATCGAGGATCCTATTCATGGGCCCAAAAGAGCTCTTTTGAATTCTTAAAAAGCGAAAAATTATGCATTTATGATTTTTAAATTACCTTAATGACTTATAAGATAAGCAACCCTTCACTTGACATAGTAGGTATTGGTAATGCAATTGTAGACGTATTAACAACAACAGATGATTCTCTCCTAGAAAGACTATCTTTGAACAAAGGTTCCATGACCTTAATAGATGAAAAGAGAGCTAAAGAACTTTATAAAATTACTACCAACAGAATTCAAAGGTCAGGAGGTTCTGTAGCAAATTCATTAGCATGTGTAGCACAGATAGGAGGGAAAGCGGCTTTTATTGGAAGGGTAAGAGATGACAAGCTAGGAGAAATCTTTACAGAAGAAATATCATCAACTGGGACCATTTTCAAGACTCCGCCATCATCGATTGGTCCCTCGACTGCTAGATGTCTAATTTTTGTCACTCCAGATGCTCAAAGAACTATGTGCACTTATCTTGGTGCTTCAGTTCTATTAGAATCTAATGATATCGACTTTTCAGCAGTCAAGGAAGCAAAAATACTCTATTTAGAGGGATACCTATGGGACAACCCAGCTGCTAAAAAAGCATTTATCAAAGCGGCAGAGATATCTAAAAATGCAGGGCGAAGAGTTGCTTTATCCCTTTCTGATTCATTTTGTGTTAATAGACACCGCGAAAGTTTTATAAAACTAGTTGAAGATCACATAGATATATTATTTGCCAATGAAGATGAAATAACAACTTTGTATAAAACCTCTTCTCTAAATACAGCACTTGAGAAGTTGAAAAAGAAATGTAATCTTGCAGCAATCACAATTGGCGACAAAGGCTCGATTCTAATTTCAAATGGCAAGGAAATAAATATAAATCCTTTCATTTTAGGAAAGGCTATTGATACCACAGGTGCAGGAGATCTTTATGCTGGTGGTTTTTTAAAAGGGCTTGCAGACGGACTAAAGCCAGAACTCTGTGCAAAAATTGGATCTATTTGCGCAGGACAGATAGTTACTCAATTAGGATCTAGATCCAATGCCGATCTTTTAAATTTGATCAATTCACATTTGCAACCCTAGACATCGAAAGTTCAAATAGAATTTACCCAATCATAGTAATTTTTATTAGCTGAAACACGAATAGAAATTATTTCTGGTATTTCGTAGCTATGACATTCAGCAATCTTATTGCAAACGTTATTAACATTTTCCTTATTGCACTTAATCATTAATTGTACTTCTTTCGATTGACTTATATTTCCTTTCCACCAAAAACATGACTCGATATTTTTAAAAGTTACACAAGGTATTAATTTCTCTTTCAAGAGTATATTGGCCAATTTAGATGCATTTTTTTTATCAACTTCAGTAGTTATAATCAAAAAAAGTTCTTGATTTAATTCGGATAAATCCATAATCACAATAATACTTTTTATTCCATTATAATAGATTTTATTCTTTTAATTAATTTTTCATAACTATCTACTGAATTAATATATCTAAATTCAGAGGGTCTCTTCAACAACCAAAGATTAATTCCCATATTTAAACACAGTCGGTGCCATAAGATTTCATTTTTCCCTCCTGATTGCCTACAAACTACACCATTAATATTCCATTTCCTAACAAGTGCTTTTTCAATTTTTCCATTACTAGAGGCTGAGGGGTTTAATACCGCAAAATTTGTTTTTTTAATTGATGAAGAAAGTGTTTTTCTTATACTTTCTGGATTAGCCATAACTCTTGCATAAACATTTGCCCCTGAATTTCTTGCAAAGATTAAGGCTTCCTGAAGATGTCTTACTCCTACAGCAAGCAGAATAGATTTATTTTTTAGATCATAATTTTTTAAATCACTAAATTTTTCTATTAAAAATGCACTTGAGATATTCTCGATAGCTCTTTCATACCTTATGAATGGTTGACCTAGTTCCTTGCAAACTTTTGAGATTGAACGTGTAATATTTATAGCAAATGGATGCGTCAGATCAATAACACAATGAAATTCATTTTGATGGATTCTTGCATTTAATATGACTCCCCGGATCTCTTCCTCAGTAATTAAGGCACCAATTAATACTTTCTCTAAATTTAATTTTTCATATGGAATTGAAGCTCTACCCGAAACAACACTAACAGTAATTTTCCAGCCTTCTTTCAATAAAGACTTAGCAAAGACATAACCTTCGCCTGTTCCTGTTAACAACCAAAGATGTGGCTGGCATTTTTCCGTTATATCCATCAAGATAAACCACAATAACTAAAGAGAAAATGAACCATTGCATGCTGGAGGTTTTGGTAAAGAAGGCCCCAACTGTTCGTTTTACCCAAGACAACAAAACTCCTCTAGCTGAAATAGAAGTTGAATTTGACAGTCTTCGTGCTGACGAACCTCCCTGTGCAATCAAAGTAGTTGGTTGGGGGAAATTAGCAGAAGAGCTTCAAAACACAGTTCAAGTCAATTCTAAATTAGTAATAGAAGGTCGCTTAAGAATGAATACTGTTCCTCGCCAGGATGGGACTAAAGAGAAACAAGCTGAATTTACTCTTTCTAGAATTCACCCCTTCTCTTCTAACACAACTGTTTCACCAATTCCTTCTCAAACGCCGTCAAATCTAAAAAGCGATTCCGCGAATTCTTTAAATAACGAGGGTGTTAAATGGGACAGCTCACCATTAGTTCCTGATACCGATGACATTCCATTCTGAAAAAATCAACAATTTTCTTCAATGTATTCTGTAGCCCTAGTTAAAAGTTGACCTAATTCTCTCTCCAAAGCAGCCAGATCAGGTCTAAATTCAGGCCAGCTACCTTTATCTAATTGTTCAAGGATCCAAGCTCTATCCTTGTTTAATTTTTCAACAAGTTCATTTAACTCAGAAAATTGTTTTTGGTGTGAGGCCATGAGACTGTCTCCTGAAAACCCATCTGCCCAAGATTTTAGCCAAAATTACACTCATGAATAAACTTCTTTCACCGGCAAGCCTCATCACTATCGGAGGAGCATCCCTTTCTCTAATAGGCCTAACAGCCTATTTCACTGATGCAACTAACCTCAGTGTTCCAACTTTCTTCTATGGAGTACCTATTTTCTTGATAGGTATATCGCTTAAAACGACTGAAGTTCCACCTGCCCTCAGAATAGTTCCGGCAACTAAGTTTGCCTCAGAAAGAGAGAAAGCTCCTGAAGAGCTAGGAAAACTAGTTAAAGATGTGACCAGATGGCGCTATGGTCAATCTTGCCAGCTTGAAGCATCTCTAAGAGTATTAAAGCTTTGGGACATAGACAGTCCCCCCCAACTTTTAGAAGTAGAAGAGTTAGTTAAAGATGGTAATTATGGATTACGAATAAGATTTAAAATGGCTGCTGTATCATTAGAAAGATGGAATGCTCAAAAAGAACGTTTAGGAAGATTCTTTGCTAAAGGTTTGTGTGCCGAATTATTTTGTCCCACACCAGGTGAAATTGATTTAATCCTACTTCCGCAAAAACAAGAAGAAAAACCAAAAGCAAATGAATAAAGCAGACAAACAAACTGACTACAGTAAGAATTCCAATAAACCCTTTACGGACAAAGACTCAGTGAGAGTTTCGGTCTTAAGTGAGGCGCTTCCTTATATTCAGCGTTTCGCAAATAAACGGATAGTAATAAAATATGGTGGCTCAGCAATGGTCGACAAAACACTTCAAAATGCAGTATTTAGAGATCTAGCTCTTCTTTCGTCTGTTGGCGTACAAATAGTAGTCGTTCATGGTGGGGGACCAGAAATAGACCAATGGTTGGGGAAATTAGGAATAAAGCCAGTTTTCCTTGATGGTTTACGTATTACAGATACCGAGACCATGGATGTAGTAGAAATGGTTCTTGCTGGAAGAGTGAATAAACAGATAGTAAGTGGAATCAACAATCATGGAAGCTTGGCTGTTGGGCTATGTGGAATAGATGGTAGACTTATTGAAGCAAGAACGCTTGGAGGTGGAAGTCATGGTCTTGTTGGAGAAGTTTCAAAAGTAAATACAAAGATATTAAGTCCTCTTCTCGAAGAAGGTTACGTCCCAGTAATTTCTAGTGTAGCCAACTCTTCTGATGGCAGATCACACAATATCAATGCAGATACTGTTGCAGGCGAGCTTGCGGCAGCATTAGGTGCCGAAAAATTAATCCTTCTAACAGATACTCCTGGTATATTAATGAATGCGAATGATCCTTCTTCCTTAATAGAAAAGATACGTCTATCGGAAGCTAGAGAATTAATTGATAAAGGGATAGTGAATGCAGGTATGAAACCAAAAGTTGAATGTTGTATTCGTTCGCTTGCCCAGGGTGTGAATGCTGCCCACATTATTGACGGAAGAACTCCTCACGCACTGCTATTAGAAGTTTTCACTGATGCAGGTATTGGAACTATGGTTATGGGTAGAGGTTAAATGTCAAACATAGCTTCAGCTATAAAAGCTGCTGAGGCGGCCCTTGAGAAAGGTGATTATAGTTTTTGCATAAAAATAGTTGACCCTTTACTTCTAGATTCCCAACCAGAGACAGCCATAGGAGGACAACTTAGACTACTTATAGTGACTGCCTATATGGGGAAAGGTGATGAACAAAAGGCGGTCAATATTTGTCAAACATTAATCCACAATAAAAAAGAAAAAGTCCGTCAACAAGCCAAGCAACTTTTATCAATACTTGATGCTCCACATTTACCAAGACCGTCAAACTGGTCTGTAGAGATACCAAAGATAGAGATGGAGTCATCTCTAAAATCGTCATTTAGAAAAACGAAAAAGAAAAAAGAGAGAATTGATCATCCACCAACTGGTCCAACTAAAAGTCTAGACTTTGGATTTTCAATAATAACTTTATTAATTGTTTTATTATTAACCTTCCTTTTGAGTGGTTGCGTTGACATATCAACAAACTTGAGTGTTACAGGTCCAGATCGACTCAAGATTTCATTTGATATAGATAGCAATTCTGGTGAATCAATACCATGGCAGATGGAATTTGAAGATAACCTTAAGAAAGAACATAGCATCTTAAGCCTCCAAACTTTTGAGAATAAGGAGCATTTTGAATCACCAACTATTCGTTTTGAAGAAGCAAATATATTACTTCAGCAAATAGCTTCAGTAGCTTCAAAGACGAGCGGATTCAATATAAATAAACCTGAAATAATTACAAACAACAAAAACTGGATAATTGGTACAAGTCAAAATTTTAAAATTTATTTTGATTTTAGAGAAATCCCAAAAATTCCTGGATTAAAAATAAACATAATCATTCACGACATTAGCAATAAAAGTAATTTCAAAACCAAACCTCTAGAACCTACTTTTAAAAAAGGTTTAACCTCTTTACCTCTTGAAGTTGGACAGATAAACCAACTGGAGATTTCAAATTGGAAATGGAACCAAATTTCAGTTGGAATTATCATGATAATCGCTTTAACTTTGCTAAGCTTATCCCTTCAAAAATTTCGACTCCAAATGGGATTCGGTTTCCCTGAGTTACCACCTTAATGAGAACAAAACTATTTATAGTTGTAGAGGATTAGGATCAATAGAGAGAGTTACTCCTTTTGGTAAGTCTTTCCATAATTCAGGTCCATAAGGAATTGGAATTTGGCTTAATTCTGGACCGTACAAAAGAAGTTGCCAACGGCTTTTACCTGCGACCCTCTCAACCAATGAAGGTGCTGGACCGACTAATTTCCAACCTTTTTGACTGCAAGCATTTTTTATTTTTGATAAAACATCAAATGCTGCATGTGATGTCAATTCCGAAGATTCGCCAGAGAACCTTAATAAGCAGGCTCGACTGTATGGAACCATCGAGGATTCTTTTCTAGTCATTTCTTCTTTTTTCAGAAACTCTTCGTATCTCCCATCAATTAAATGCAGAATCACTGGATGATCAGGACAATAAGTTTGCACTACAACCTTTCCAGGTTGCTCACCTCTCCCTGCTCGACCAGCTAATTGCATAAATAGTTGAAGCGTTTCTTCAGTAGCCATTAAATCAGGTCGATGCAATAAACCATCTGCTGCTAAGACGACGGCAAGAGTTACTTTTGGCAAATCCATACCCTTAGAGAGCATCTGAGTTCCTACTAAAATATCGACGTCACCATCCGCAAATCTTTCTAGCAACAATCTATGACCATCACGGCCTCTAGTTGTATCCCTATCAAACCTTAATAAACTTATACCTTCTAGTTCTCTTTCTAAATGATCCATCACTCTTTGTGTTCCAGTTCCAAATGGTTTAAAAGCATTTGAACCACATTCTCCACATTTATCACTAATTTTTGAACGAAAGTCACACCAATGGCAACGCAACCATTGATTACCCTCCTTGGAGCGATGCACAGTTAGTGCAACATCACAATGTGGACATTGAACGACCTCTCCACAACTACGGCAACTTAAAAAACTACTATATCCACGCCTAGGAACTAAAATGATAGCTTGATTCCCACTCTCTTTTGTACTCAAAAGTTGTTTTTTTAGATATCTACTAATTAAGCTTCGATTTCCAATAGCTAATTCTTCTCGCATATCTACGATACTAACTGTTGGTAATTTACGATTCAAAATCCGTTGATTTAATTTCGCAACGGCTATATTGCCATTGGGTTTAATATTTTTCCAAACATTTAGAGATGGAGTTGCTGTTCCAAGTATTACTTTAGCACCTATTTTTTTTGCTCTATGAATTGCCAAATCTCTTGCATGATAGCAAGGCATAGGCGATTGCTGTTTATATGAACTATCGTGTTCTTCATCAAGAACTATCAATCCTAAGTTAGATAATGGTAGAAAAATAGCTGATCGAGTACCAATGAAAACACTAGGTTTTGTAGTGTCTAAAGATCTCATCCATGTATCAATTTTCTCTTTAGTAGAACAATTACTATGATATTCAAAAACATTTAATCCAAATCTTTTTCGAAAGCGATCAACTAATTGTGGTACCAATCCAATTTCGGGTGTAAGGATAAGACAATGTCTACTTTCAGATAACTCAAGCGCTGCAATTTGTAGGTATACCTCCGTCTTGCCAGACCCAGTAATACCCCAAAGTAAAAGAGCCGATCCATTTGAAAGAGACTCATATTTTTCTTTTGCTAGTTTTTGCTCTAACGTTAAAGGTTGATGGTCCTCAATCTTTAAAATCTTTTTATCATTAGATTCTTCATCATCAAAAGAATTAAAAAGGAAAAGACGTTTTTCTCTTTCTCCGCAACCAACTGAGACAAAGTTTCTAATCAATACAGAAGAAAATCCTTCAGCCTCCAAATCCTTTTGCCATTTCCCTCCTCCATTTAAGAGAAGATTTTTCTTTAACTCAAGCTGTCGAGAAGATATCTTTCCCTCATAATTATTGCTAGACATTTTTACCCACCAGAGTTTTTTATATCTTTTCGATAGTTTCGACCTTCCTAACCAACCAGGAGGTAAAGCGGTCTTAAGCATCTGAAAATCACTTACATATAAATCAAGAGCAATTTCCTCTAACCACTCTCTCCATTCTTTTTTGATAGCTGCTTTTTGAACCAATGTTTCAACATTATGCAGCGAAAAATTATTTATATTTTGATGCGTGCTAGTTATATTTTTTTTCTTCTTATTAACAACCAACCCTTGCATGAGTTTCCCTTTCAGGCGCACTGTCACAACATCGCCTAAATCAATATCTAAATTATTTCCATCTTGATAAGAAAAACATCGTCCTTCACGGCCCACATGTAACCAAATATCAAATATAAAAGGATTCATATCTTTTTTTTATACTTGCCGACTTTAGAAATTTTTTCTACCATGAGATTGTGAACAGCTTTAAAGCTGTTGTGGAACTTGCAAAATTCCACCCAGAGGGAAGACTAGAAGCTTTATCAAGAATAGGAAATATCCGATTCTGAGATAAGCCGGTCTGAGAAATCCCCTGACTTCCTTGCTTACACATTTCCATTTCCATTTCCAACAAAACATCCTTCATAATTTCAAGTCCATGTTGATGTCATGTGATTTTTCGAAAGATTTATCACGATTAAGGACAATCTCAAATTAGAGTGTTTATGTTGAATTTTTACAAATTAAATAGTTTTTCCTGAAATATTATCTCTAGGAGATTCCGACCATTTTTCGGGTAATAACCTGAGCTCTGCAACAGACCACAAACCATCGGGGAAATCATGTTAAAGGAAAAAAAGCCATCTAAAAATATTTCTCTGAATCAGAAAACTAAAAATAATTCAAAAAAAATTAAAAAAACAGTCGCCAAATTAAACGTGAACAAAGAAACCCAAACTCTTCCTCAAGAATCTTCAAATGATCTAAAAATTGATTTAGATTTAGAGGCGGATAAATTAATTGCTGAAGCAGATAAAGTAACGGAATCAGATATCGACCTAGATGATGACGATAATGACTCAGTGCTATCTAGTGCTCAAGAAGCAGCCGCTAAAGCTTTAGCAAGCATAAAAATAGGACCAAAGGGTGTTTACACAGAAGACTCGATTAGGGTTTATCTTCAAGAAATCGGGCGTATAAGGCTTCTCAGGCCAGACGAAGAAATTGAATTGGCCAGAAAAATAGCTGATCTTCTTCAATTAGAGGAAGAAGCTGCGCAATTCGAAAGTGAGAATGGCCATTTCCCATCAGTGAAGGAATGGGCAGTTCTTGCAAATATGCCATTAACTCGATTCCGCAGGCGATTGATGCTTGGTAGACGAGCAAAAGAAAAAATGGTGCAATCGAATCTTCGATTAGTAGTTTCAATTGCTAAGAAATATATGAATAGAGGGTTGTCTTTTCAAGATCTTATCCAAGAAGGAAGTCTTGGTCTAATTCGTGCAGCTGAAAAATTTGATCATGAAAAAGGATATAAATTCTCAACTTACGCTACTTGGTGGATCAGACAGGCTATTACCAGAGCAATAGCAGATCAAAGTAGAACAATTCGTTTGCCTGTGCATTTATATGAAACAATTTCACGTATCAAGAAAACTACGAAAGTTTTAAGTCAAGAGTTTGGAAGGAAACCAACAGAGGAAGAAATTGCTGAAAGTATGGAAATGACAATTGAGAAACTCAGATTCATCGCCAAAAGCGCTCAGCTCCCCATTTCTCTTGAGACCCCTATTGGGAAAGAAGAAGATTCTAGACTTGGTGACTTTATTGAAGCAGACATAGAAAATCCTGAACAAGATGTAGCAAAAACCTTGTTAAGAGAAGATTTGGAGGGTGTTCTCGCTACATTAAGTCCCAGAGAGAGGGACGTTCTAAGACTTCGTTATGGCTTAGATGATGGAAGAATGAAAACCCTTGAAGAAATTGGACAAATTTTTGATGTGACAAGAGAGAGGATTAGACAAATAGAGGCTAAGGCTCTCAGAAAACTCCGTCATCCGAATAGAAACGGTGTTCTTAAAGAATATATCAAGCTAAATTAAAAAAATTAAACTACAACCTTTACTTTTCAAGCAACAAATACAAAAAATTGTTTAGATCATTGATTTCATTTCACATCAAGCTTATTAAATTATTTTCCAAGAATTTTAATTTGGTAAGGTTGACTGCTTAAGGTAAAGAAATAGAAGATATTAGCTAATGACACTAGACCAACTGCGCATCGCCTCTCGCCGAAGCCAGCTGGCCATGGTTCAGACGAACTGGGTACGAGATGAACTACAAAAAGCACATCCTGCTCTTGCTATCACTATAGAAGCAATGGCTACGCAGGGTGACAAAATACTTGATGTGGCTTTAGCAAAAATAGGAGATAAAGGTCTTTTCACCAAAGAGCTTGAAGCTCAAATGCTTCTCGGTCATGCCGAAATTGCAGTCCACTCACTTAAGGATTTACCCACAAACCTTCCAGATGGATTAATTCTGGGCTGCATCACAGAAAGGGAGGACCCTTCAGACGCTTTAGTCGTTAATGAGAAAAATCAAATCCACAAACTTGAGACGCTACCAGAAGGGTCTGTAGTGGGGACTAGTTCCTTAAGACGGCTTGCTCAATTGCGATACCATTATCCACATCTTGTTTTCAAAGATGTAAGAGGAAATGTTATTACAAGATTAGAAAAGCTTGATTCAGGAGAATATGACTGTCTTATCTTGGCTGCTGCTGGATTGCAAAGACTTGGTTTTGCTAACCGAATACATCAGTTAATTCCAACAGATATTTCACTCCATGCGGTGGGTCAGGGAGCTCTTGGTATTGAATGTGTAAGTGGGCAACAAGAGGTACTAGATATTTTAAAAACACTTGAACACGAATCAACATCTAAAAGATGTTTAGCAGAAAGGTCTTTCCTCAGAGAACTTGAAGGAGGATGTCAAGTTCCAATAGGCGTTAGAACGGAAATTAACAACGGTGAATTAATTCTTGAAGGAATGGTAGCAAGTTTAGATGGTAAAAGATTAATTAGAGATATAAAAAAAGGATCAGTAAGCTCTGCAGAGAAAATCGGAATAGACTTAGCTAATGAATTAAAAGGCCGTGGAGCAGGAGAAATATTAGAAGAGATATTCAAGTCTGCAAGGGCCTAAATCATTTATAAAATTTAATTAATTAAATTAGGATCTATTTCAGATAAGTAACGCTCCTCACAGGATTTTATGATCTGAACTGCTTTTTCAACACCAAAGAAACCATTTACAGTACAAGTTCCTGGTTTTTTAAGATCCTTGTAATGCTCCCAATAATAAGTTGTTTCATTAATCCAATGCTTACCTAATTGTTCAAAGCTTTGTATGTGATCCATCCTCTTGTCATCGGCTATTACGCCAATAACTTTGTCGTCTACTTCACCGCCATCATCAAAAGTCATTATTCCTATAATCCTTGCTTCAACAATTGAACCAGGGACCAAAGGCTCTGTAACATTCACAATTTCGATATCTAATGGGTCACCGTCTTCGTCCCATGTACGTGGAAGACACCCATAAGCAAAAGGGTAGGCCAGAGAAGAATATCCGACCCGATCAAGCTTTAGATGCCCTGTTTCAGTAATAAGTTCGTATTTATTTATAGTATTTGAATTTAATTCAACGATTGTATTGACTCTAAGTTCAGATTCATTGGCAAACGCAGGTAATATATGAAGCAGATTAGGCATTGTTCTGCTAGGTGCTTGATCAAGGTTAGCCATGGTATTTTCTTATGTTCCTACATGGTAAATCAACACAGGAAATGCAAATGGAGTTGTGGCAGATAATTTAGAAAAGTTTCAACAAAAGATATGCCCCAATCAATTCTTTTGTCCATATATGTCTATTTTAATTAGAGATTGTAGAAAGCTTTTCAAGTTTATTATCTAAGTATTCAAGAAAATAAGTTGGTGATAATTTTGCTCCAGAGACCTTCTTTACAAGTTCCTCTGAATCTAAACTTCTCCCATAATGATGCACATTTTTGCGAAGCCAAACCAATATTTTACTAATTTCCTTAGATTCAATTATATTTTCTATTTTTCCTAAATCTTCTTCAAGAGTTTGTGTTAGCTGAGCACTAATAAGATGACCAAGCAAATAAGAAGGAAAATAACCAAACATCCCCTCACTCCAATGAACATCTTGCAGACATCCTTCAGTATCATTTTCTGGCGAAACACCTAGAAGATCCAAATACCTTTTATTCCATTCATTCGGAAGATCTTCTACAGAAAGCCCTCTCTCGAGAAGATCAATTTCCAAGTCAGTCCTAATCATTATATGAAAGCCATAACTGAGTTCATCGGCCTCTACTCGATTCAACCCTGGAGTAAATGGATTCAGATTGATCCATAAATCCTCTCCAGAGTGAATTGGAGCACCTGCATTTTCAAAATGATGCCAAAAAGACTTTGCAAATGAAAAGCTCCTAGCAATTCTATTTTCCCAAAATAGAGATTGACTCTCATGAACAGCCATAGAGGTTGCTTGACCTAAAGGCCATGCAAACCATTGGTGACTCTCAGAAGGCAAGCCTTGTTCATAAAGAGAATGCCCCCACTCATGGGCAGTAGCTAATAAACAAGAAAGTGGCTGACCTTTAACTATTCGAGTCGTAATTCGATAATCATCCGGACCTAAAGTTATAGAGAATGGATGAGGGGACTTAGCTATAGCTGTATTAGAAGGATCCCTAGACCAATCATTTAAAAGTATTGCACAGAGTTTTTCTTGATCGCTAACTGCTAAATCCCATTTTTCATTCTTTTTGTTGGTGATCAACTCAGCCTTCTGAATCAATTCTGGCAATATTTTCTTTAAAGGTTCAAATAGTTCGCTTACACGATTAACCGTTAAGTTCGGTTCAAAAGGCTGTGCAAGTGTCTCCCAGCAACTTCTTTTTTCACAGAGCTGATTGGCTTGTTCTGTTCGTAATGAAATTAATTTCTTAAGAGCTGGAGAAAAGCTTTTGAAATCATTATTTTTCCTAGCTTCCTGCCAACACATATAACCTTCAGACTTTGCCGTTGCAAGCTCAACAACCAATTGAGGATCCAAACTTTTCTGTCTATGTAAATCTTGCTCAAGCAACTCTATATTTCTAAACCTATCTGTCATGAGTTGTACTTCAAAATCGTCTTTTTCTTTTAGATTTTGAAGTTCAGCTTTAGCTTCTTTTATTAAAATTTCGAACTGTTCAGAACTTTGTCTTGCATGAAGTTGCTTAGCTAAAAGACTTAATTGCTCTCCTCTCCAAGTGGAACCAGATATGGGCATAGATGTATTTTGATCCCAGTAGAGAGTGCTTTGTATAGATCCCAACAACTGCGTATCTTTTAGGTAATCGCCCAAAAGCTGCCAAGCAGACTTTGACAAAGTATTCCATTTGATATTTGTGTAAGCCTAATATCAAATGGATGAAAAGAGATCAGTATTTGATCAATTTAAAATAATTTAAGTCATAAGTTCTTAAATAAATTATTCATGATTTAAAAATCAAAAAGGTTATATTATTTAATCTGGTCGGATTAAAAATACTTTAAATTAATAAGCAAGGAACAAACCTGTTAGTATTTAATCCAGTCAAGTTAGAAAGTTTATTAGAAATGGAACAAATTTTATCAACATTAGATTTCGAGACTAAGGGACAAGGTTTTACTGACATAACAAAAGATATTAACAATTGGATCCAATATAAAAAGCTCAAGAAAGGAATACTTCTTATCTTTCTAAAGCATACAAGCTGTAGTTTAATTATAAATGAAAATGCAGATATTAATGTTCTTAAAGACCTATCAGCTTTCATGAAAGCTATTGTCCCAGAAGAGGGAATTTATCCAATTGAAGGAAGTCGCAAAAAAATAGAGTATCTTCATTCGGAAGAAGGTTTAGATGATATGCCTGCTCATATAAGAACAATGCTTACTTCTAATAATTTAAGCTTTAGCGTTGTTGACAACAAATTAGAAATAGGCTTGTGGCAAGCAATCTATATATGGGAACATAGAGCATCAAATAAATCAAGGTCATTACAATTGCATGCAATTGGTGATTTTGATTTAAATTAAAATTAAACATAAAAAACTCATGGTTTCCTTAATAGAAAAAAATCAACTAGATTCTTTTATAGAAAAGAATCCTTCTTGGACAATAGATAATAAAGCTATAAAGAAAGAATTTAAATTTGATAATTTCATTGATGCTTTTGGCTTTATGAGTAAGGTCGCTCTTTTATGTGAAAAAATGGATCATCATCCAGATTGGCAGAATACGTATAATAAAGTTAGAATTAGTTTAACAACTCATGACAAAGGTGGAATCACTACTAATGACATAAAGCTTGCTGAGTCTATTGATAAATCAATTAATACATAATTAATTATTATTTGCTACAATTAAATGAATACCAAAGATTACAACCCTAAAGAAAATAAAGCTTCTAAAACCATTATTCCTATTACTATTATATCAGGTTTCTTAGGCTCAGGGAAAACAACTTTATTAAATCATATACTTACTAATCAAAAAGGTATAAAGACCGCTGTATTAGTTAACGAATTTGGTGAAATAGGAATTGATAATGAATTAATAATTAAGACTGAAGAAGAAATGGTAGAACTAAGTAATGGATGTATTTGTTGTTCTATAAATGGTGAGTTAGTAGAAGCAATAGAAAAGTTAATTAATGTCAATAAGAAATTAGACTACATTATTATTGAAACTACAGGATTAGCCGATCCGCTTCCTGTTGCAATGACATTACTTGGAAGTGAGTTAAGAGATCAAACAAGATTAGACTCTATTATAACTCTAATTGATGCTGAGAACTTTAATGATGTTGCTTTAGAAAGTTCAATAGGAAGATCCCAAGTAATCTATGGTGATATTTTACTTCTAAACAAATGTGATTTAGTAAATAATAAAAATATAGAAGAAACCATAGCCAAGTTAAAAGAAATAAAGAATGATGTGAGAATTTTGAAAAGTATTAAAGGGAAAATTCCTCTTAACCTATTATTAAGTGTGGGTCTATTCGAAACTGATCTAATAAATCAAAAAGAATCAGGTCATGATCACTCTCATGAACATGAACATGAACATGAACATGTTCACTCAGAAGAAGATAATAAAATTGAGGATTTTCTTTCTGTTTCTTTTCAAACTAAAGAGCCTTTCTCTCTTAGAAAATTCCAATATTTTCTAGACAATCAATTAAATAGTAATGTTTTCAGAGCAAAGGGTATCCTTTGGTTCAGCGAAAGTGAAAGAAGACACGTATTTCACCTCGCTGGTAAAAGAATTTCTATTGAAGATAGTGAATGGGGAGAAGAAAGAAATAATCAACTTGTCTTTATTGGAAAAGAATTAGATAAAGAGGAAGTACTCTCTCAATTAAATGCATGTATTGACAAATAATCAAAAATACCAAATTTAAGAATACATTGAACAACATCAAATCTACTTCCAAGGCCTTAAAAAAGGAAAAGAATATTCAATTTTTCTATAAACTAAAGGGATTAAATAATAGTCGCCATATATTAAAATACTTAGTAATCCTATTAACATTTTTTGTTTTATGGCCGTTATTTTCTCTCGCAAGAGAGGGTTTATATGGCATTCAAAAAGGTTCTATTTATTTAACGATCTCAAATATTAATGAAATAAAAGGAACACTTTTACTATTAATTTTTTCTCTAACTCTAGGAGGATTTTTAGGTATAGCAAATGGTTGGATCTTAGCAAATTTCCATTTTAAAGGCAGAAAAGTACTTAGAATTTGCCAACTAATCCCTTTCGCAACTCCAGCTTATCTTTTAGCAGCTACATTCATTGACCTTGGTAGCATAAATTCCTTCAGGATTACCGGTATGTTTTGGGGTGTAGTAATAATGGCATTCACAACTTACCCATATGTATTTCTACTAAGTTCAGAAAGTTTTGAGAAAGGCGGAAGAAAACAAATTGAAGCCTGCAGAACTCTTGGGATAGGTCCTTGGAAAAGTTTTTTTAGAATATCTCTGCCAATAGCAATTCCCTCAATTACTGCGGGGTTAGCTTTAATGGCGATGGAAATTATAAATGAGTTAGGTGCCGTTCAACTTTTAAATATTCCAAGTATTTCAGCTGGAATAATTGAGAGTTGGGTAGAGGAAGATGAGCCCTCAGGTGCCATTGTTCTAGCCTTATTTGCTCTGATTTTAGTTTTTCTATTAGTTGCAATTGAACGCAAATCAAGAGAAAGAAGTAAACGATGGACAGATGGAATAAGTGTTGGAGATTCACCAAAATGGAAATTAAAAGGTATAAATCTATTCCTTGCTAAAGTTATAACCTTGACTCCTCCAATGCTGACATTGGGCATTCCAATTACATGGGCAATAATAAATATTGACCAAATGCATCAAGGCTTAAATACAGATTTAATTGTATTAACTATTAGAAGCTTTAGTTTAGCATTAATTGTTTCATTAATAACAATATTTATATCATTGATTTTATCAATTAACAAGAGATGGAATAATAATCAATGGCTAAATATATTTACCTTCTTATCCAGTATTGGCTATGCAATTCCTGGATCTGTTTTAGCTCTTGCTCTTCTTTCCTTTAAAGGAAGTATCTGGCAAATAAACATATTAAGCTTACTAATATGGGGTTATAGCATTCGATTTTTAGCTGTTTCAAAAGGTGGTCTTGATGCTGGCCTTGAAAGGGTTTCACCAAATATAGATAATGCAGCCATAAATCTTGGTAAGAACTGGTCAGAGGTCCTTTTCAAAATACATCTACCACTCCTCAAAGGGCCTATATTGGTAGGTATACTTCTTGTTTTTGTTGACACAATAAAGGAATTACCACTAACTTTTATATTAAGACCATTTGATTTTGATACGCTTTCAGTAAGAATATTCCAATACGCAGGAGATGAAAGAGTGGCAGAATCTATCTTACCTTCAATGATAATAATTTGTCTTGGATTAATAGCCTCTTTAGCCTTAATACCAAGCTTAAACAACAGAAAACCCTAAAATTGATTAAAATATATATTTAAACTTTAAATAATTTTTTTACTGGATAAATCAAAGCTGCCAATATATCAGAAAATGTTGAAACGAGCCGATAGCAAAGCAATGAAGCTAGGAGAGGTGCTTCTGGCAAATGTGAGCCAAGACTAAATAAAATCACAGATTCAAACACACCTAAGCCTCCTGGTGCCGCAGGGACTATAAGGCCAATTATCCATGCCAAGGAAAAGGAAGATATTAATTCACCTTGAGAAATTAGCGCCCCAATAGAAAATGCTTTGATACAACATAAAAAGCCAAGAAATCTGAAAAAGATAAATATAACCTCTACAAGTAGTGGCTTATATGGATAAAACATCCTTATTGAAATATTCTGGGTATTTTGTGCTAAATCTCTGTATTCAATATTATCATTATTAGTAAAGGTTGTTGCCTTCATTGCCTTCAATTTTTTAATTAGAAATCTTCTAAATGCTGGTAAAAAGACTAAAGTAGATGACCAGCAAAGTATATAAATAGATATATTTAAACCTCTTAAAGGTATAAGAACAAAACCAGCAACTAGCATTAAAATTGGTTCTAATAAAATAGATTCGATTGATTTTTCATTTGAAAGTTCTAACCGCAAGGTTTTATATCTAGACACAAAATGCCATATTCCTCCAGGCAAATATTTATATATATTTGTAGCTAAAAATAGTTTTACTATATTCAACTTATTAATATTACAACCAATGTTATTAATCAAAAGCTTCCATGCAAAAGCATTAATAATTATACTTAAAAAACTAAATTTAATACCAAACAATAGCCATAATATCATTTCACTAGTAATTGTTTGATTAGATAAAGACTCAAAATTTTCTTGTATTGAAGTTCCAAGAAATACAAAACAAACTAATGTTATCAAAAGCTTTATGTTAATCTTAGAGATCATTACAAAAACAAAATTGTTTCTTTTACTTTGAAGCATTTTTAAATTAAGACTCAAAAAGAAAAGCCATCTAATTCATAAAATTCTGATAATTCAATGAATAATTTCTGACGAATCTCTTCTATTGGAATTCCTGTATTAAAACTTATTTGAGTCAAGTCTTTGTGTTCTATTTTGATTGAAACTTGTCCATTTGGTCTAATTACTTGTTTAACATTAACTTTTCCAAATTTCGTTTCATGGCAAACTGTTCTTCTAGGAAGTATCCAGCGATTTATCTTCTTTTCTCTTAATCCAATTGTTGTACTATAATTAAACCAAACTTCCCTAAGTAAAGTTTCATTCCCAAGAGAAACAATAGCTTTTATACATATGCCCTTTCTATTTTTTTTCATATCAACGGAATAACAAACCACATCAATAGCACCTGCAGATCGTAATCTTTCAGTTAAAATTGCAATATCTTCAGGCGTGGAATCGTCTATCCAAGCCTCCTGAGAAATTATAGTTTCATAGGCAGGATTATTATTATTATTTTCTTTATAATCTTCATTCATATTTAATAGTAGAACACGCAAAAAATTAGGTCTAGAAATATTTTTACTCCCTAAACCGATACCAATTTTTTTAATATATATATTATCCGGTAGACCAAATTCATCTACAAAAGTTGCTAGCAATGCTATCCCAGTAGGGGTTGTTATTTCACCAAAATACTCTTCATCAAGAACCATTAACGGAATTTTGTTTTGCCTCGCTATCTCTAAAACTGTAGGCACAGGGACAGGAAGAAGGCCATGAGATGTCGCTATGGTTCCTTTGCCTGCAGGTGGTTTTGAAAAATATATCTTATCTGGATTTAAAAAATCAATAGCGGAGCATACATTTACAATATCAAGTATGGAGTCAATTGAGCCTATTTCATGAAAATGAACATCTGAAATTTCTTTACCATGAACAACTGCTTCTGCTTCGGCAAGAATTTCAAAAACTCTAATAGATTTTTTTTTCACATAATCATTCAAGCTTGAATCTATAAGTAAGTTTTTTATATCATTAAGGCTTCTAAATAATTCCTTAACTTGAATTTCTGGTTTTGTACAAACAATTCCTTTTATTCCTTCGCTATTTCCCTCATTAAAATTTACGTAATAATTTTTATCTACATTTAAGCTTACTAAATTATTCAATAAAATAGAATTCGGGACTCCTAAGTCTAATAATGCTGATGCAAGCATATCTCCAGATATTCCAAGAGCGCAATCGATAAAAATAGATTTCATTTATGATTAAATTTATAATCAGTTTTATAAATAGAATACATTTGAATTTATTTTTTAAAATAAGACTACTTTTTAGTTTTTAAGATTTTTCTACTTTTATTAGTTATTTGTTCTTGAGAGATAGGACCTATTATTTGAAAATCTTCAACCAAAAGTTGATAACCTACACGACGTACATCAAGACTAACGAAATGTTTTAAGTAATTAATAGGTACTTCACCCTTGAGATTCACTTTAAAAGGTATGGCTTTTTTTTGCTGATTTCTTGGCTTTTGACGGATTTTTATAACTATGTCCTTCTCTTCTGGCTTAGTAAAAACCAATTCTCCTCTTATTGAGAAATAATCATCACCTTCCATTAAATCATCAGAATCCACTTGCAAACTTGAAGATTCATTCAATCCCTCTTTTTCCACAAGATCTTTTTTTAGAGTACTTGGTTCCCAAATACCTGTGATTTGCAAATGAAGGTTTTGATTATTCCTACATCTTGGATATACAACCCAGAGGTGAGGTTTTTCTAAAGAGACATGATTACGAATCAAGGTTATGACTCTTCCAAGCAAAACTGAATCTATTTCATTACCTTTGGAATCAACTAGAGCTCCACGAGTAAAGTTTTCATCATCTTGAGGCTTGTAAACACCTCTAACAATTCCAATTGCTCTGTATTGCAATGGATCAGTGACCGAGGGGATCGGATGATTCTGCATCTATTTAATAGCTATCCTTTAATGACCAATCTTAAATTTACCAAAATCCTGCGGATACTATTGTGATTTTATTCATTTGGGACATTTTCATAACCTAAGTAATCAAATGCATTGAGAGCTTCATCAAGAGCATCAGATGGAGTTGTGGCATTATTCATCGATCCTGCTTGTTTAAGACGATTCATTAAATCAAATGGATCTAATGGTAAACCTTGGTCAATTTGATTCTCTGTATCAAAAGTACTGAAAATATTCCTTTTCTCATCAGGTAAATAATTTTTTACTTCCGAAATTTTTGTTATTCTTGAAGTAGAAATACCTTGCCCTGCCTTAATTAAAATTGGGGTTAGGCAGGCCAAGACCAACAATAATTGAACATGAATAAATCGTGTCGCTTTGATCAAAACTAAACTTTTGCTTGAATTTACATGATAATAACTTAACAAATAAAAATTCAAAGTCTTGCTTGTTGCAACATGGAATGTCAATTCTATTCGTTCAAGAATAGATCATGTCAAAGAATGGCTTGTCACTAACAAGGTTGATATTCTTTGCTTACAAGAGACAAAAACAGAAGATCAATTTTTTCCAGTTGAAATTTTTTCAGAACTTGGATATGAAGTCTCAATCTCTGGGCAAAAGTCTTACAATGGAGTAGCAATAATCAGTCGATTCCCAATTAATAATATAAAGATTGGTTTTGATCAAGTAATTAAAGGCTATAAAGATTTACCTATTATAAATGAGCAGAAAAGAATCATAAGTGCTGAAATCAATGACATTAGAATTATCAATGTTTATGTTCCAAATGGATCATCTATAAATTCAGATAAGTTTATTTATAAAGAAAAATGGCTAGAATGTCTAAAGTTTTACCTAAGAAATATCAATTCAAGTCTTTCACCTATATGTTTATTAGGAGATTTTAATATTGCTCCTGAAGATAAAGATATACATACACCTAGTAATTATAAAGAATCAATAATGGCTTCTTCAAAAGAAAGGAAATTACTTAAAGATGCTTTAGGAAAGGAATTAGAAGATGTTTTTAGAATTTTTGAACCTGGTGAGAAAAATTGGTCTTGGTGGGATTACCGCCATTCCGCCTGGGAAAGAGACAAGGGTTGGAGAATCGATCATATTTACTTAACAGAAGATCTTCTTAGTTGTGCAAATGGTTGTTGGATCGATAAAGAGCCAAGGTCAAGAGAGAAGCCCAGTGATCACGCACCTGTAGTTGTCGACATTAGCTGGCCTCCATCAGATGTTGAAAATGAATTTTTCTTTTAAAAAACCAGGGTTTTTTCTATTTTCAAATCATCACAGAATTAACAAATCAAATATTTACAATTAGCAAGAAAACCTTGAAATCAAGGAGCATCATCTCCAAAAAAGTCAATCTATCACTTGCTTTTAGGATCAAACTCATTTATAAAGAAAAACTTTTTAAAGATTAAAAAAAAATAACCAGATGCTGAACAGATTCAAAAATTTAGACGAATCAGTCACTTTTAGGCCATTATGGCTGACTGTGTTTATGACTCATTCGCTGAGGTGCTGTGACAGACGCGTTGAACACAAAAAGATCTGAAGAAATTTTTGGCTCTGCCAAAAATTTAATGCCTGGTGGAGTCAGTTCACCTGTAAGAGCTTTCAAATCTGTTGAAGGGGATCCAATTGTTTTTGATCGAGTTAAAGGTCCTTATGCTTGGGATGTTGATGGAAACAGATACATCGACTATGTGGGCAGCTGGGGACCTGCAATTTGTGGTCATGCACACCCAGAGGTAATTGCAGCTCTTCAAGAAACACTTGAAAAAGGTACGAGCTTCGGAGCACCTTGTGTGCTCGAGAACAAGCTTGCTGAAATGGTTATAGAGGCCGTCCCAAGCGTTGAAATGGTCCGCTTTGTCAATAGCGGTACTGAAGCTTGTATGGCTGTTCTTCGTTTAATGAGAGCCTTTACTGGAAGGGATAAAGTTATCAAGTTCGAGGGTTGCTATCACGGGCACGCAGATATGTTTTTAGTGAAAGCAGGTTCAGGAGTAGCAACACTTGGTTTACCAGACTCACCAGGTGTTCCAAGAAGTACAACCGCCAATACCCTTACTGCTCCCTATAACGACCTTGAAGCCGTAAAAGAGCTTTTTGCTGAAAACCCTGATGCAATTTCGGGAGTCATCCTTGAGCCTGTTGTTGGCAATGCAGGCTTCATCACACCCGAACCAGGATTTTTAGAGGGATTAAGAGAGGTAACTCAGGAGAACGGTGCTCTTTTAGTTTTTGATGAAGTAATGACTGGTTTTCGAATCAGCTATGGAGGCGCCCAGGAGCGTTTTGGAGTTACTCCTGATTTAACCACCATGGGTAAAGTAATTGGTGGAGGCCTTCCAGTCGGGGCATATGGCGGTCGCAAAGAAATCATGTCAATGGTTTCGCCTTCTGGTCCTATGTATCAAGCAGGTACATTGAGCGGCAACCCACTAGCCATGACAGCTGGCATTAAGACTCTTGAACTCCTGAAGCAAGAAGGTACCTATGAAAAATTAGAAGCTCTTACTAAAAAGCTTGTCGATGGAGTCATTACAGCTGCTAAAGAATCAAATATTGCCATTTATGGTCAGAGCATTAGCGCAATGTTCGGTTTTTATCTCTGTGAAGGGCCCGTAAGAAACTTTGAAGAGGCTAAATCTGCCGATACAAATCGATTTAGTAAATTGCATAGATTAATGCTTCAAAAAGGGGTTTATTTGGCCCCAAGCGCATTTGAAGCAGGTTTTACATCACTTGCTCATTCTGAAGATGATATAAGTTCCACAATAAAAGCTTTTCAGGAAAGCTTCTCTGAGATCTCATAAAAATAACCCAATTTAAATTAATTAAATTGGGTTATTTTTGTCTAAATTCTCAAAATTTATTAATTTCTTCCTCCTACAATTACTGGAACATTTCCAGATTTAGATCCTGGCAAAGCAGGAACTACTTGAGTCTCCCCGTTCCATTTATCTAAAAATAATTTGAAAAGGACTTGATCATCAAGACTTTTATTTAAGGTGTCATATCTCAAAGCTTCCTGCTCAGCAATTTTAACTTCAGTTTGGGCTCTTAATAATTGCTGCTCAGCAATCTGTTTTTGTTCAATTGCAGCTCGATATTCATCTGCAATTGTCAAACCTGTTAAATCAAGAGCTTGAACATCAACATAATCAAACTTATTCAGTTCATCAGCTACTGTTTGCTCAACCAACTCAGAGATATCACTCCAAGAGCTAGCTATAGTGACTAACTCATACTTGGAGAAAACTGATTTAAGAGCTTTAAGTAGTGAGGGTTGAATAATCCTGTTATAAATCTCTCTATCGTTATAAGAGATAGTTTTAAATACTCTCCCTGCCTCATTAGGCTTTAGAGCATATTTAACAGTTGCAGTTGCGGAAATAACTTGCAGATCTTTCGTCAATGAGTCAAACTTCTCTGGTCTAACTTGAGTCTGAACATTAAAAGGATAAGTATTTTGAACGAAAGGGACTTTAAAATTCAAACCAGGGCTACGCGGTTTACCACTTACTTTTCCTAATGTTGTCACAACTGAAACTTGACCAGCAGGGACAACAAAAAATGATTGAGTAAGAAGCAAAAAACCAGTAAAGGAGAGAACAAGTAGAAGAGTTGTTGTTCCACCTGGTCCATTCGGAGTCACATTACGAAATGGAGTTGTCATAAAAAAGTTTATCTAATAAGATTTTATGTTGGTTTAGAGAATATTGCGAAAATTGTTAGATAGAAAAAATAATTACCTTATATTTAGATTGATAAAAATGAGTTTTGATTGATAAAAGTATCCTTCACTATCACCCTAAATTATCTCTTTAGCAATTCGCAAAACCTCTAAGTATAATTCTTCGTCAATCTCTCTAATATCATATTCAGTAGGCATCGCACCATGCTTATACTCATGAACAGTCATCCAACATGTTCTTTCTAATTCTTGTTTTGATTTTCCAGATAAGTGAATTGCTCTCTTAGAAAGTTTTTCTATTAATGGATCCATAACAAAAAATCTTTATAGCTAAAGTTTATAGATATTAATTTACTATCTATAATTTTGAAATTGAAGAGCTATCTCCAAATCGCTTTCCTTCTTCTTAATTAAATTAATTGCAGATTGCAAATCATCTTTATTTTTACCTGTGATTCTTAAACTATCACCTTGTATTGACACAGTTACTTTCTTCAAATTATCTCGAACCAACTTGCTTAATTTTTTTGAATTGTCTTGAGATAACCCTTTCCTTAATTTAACAATCTGCATTACCAGATTTCCCCCTATAGTTTCAATCTTTTGAAAATCAAATATCTTTAATGATAAATTTCTCTTAGTGGCTTTCTGTAATAAAATATCTTTTACAGATTCGATTGTCATATCACTTAGAGAGACAATAGATAATTCATCTTCTTTAATATCTATTTTTGTCTTTGAGTCTTTCAGATCATATCTTTGATCCACTTCTCTCCTCAATTGATCAATAGCATTTACTAATTCCTGCTGATCAAATTCTGAAACAACGTCAAAAGAGTAAGAAGAAGGCATAAAAATTTCTCTTTGTTTCCACCATTTTATGAAGAAAAAGCAAAATTGCTTATAAATATGCTTTTAAGATTTTTCGTAGGCTTAAACCTATCTCTTAAAAGATGCTTTCTGTAGTTGAAAATCAATCAAAAAACATAAGACTCACAACTTTTCCCATATCTTCAGCACTATGACAACTACTCAATAATGTTTCACTGTCATGAAATGCAAAGCAAATCAATTGATCACATCTATTAATAA
This sequence comes from Prochlorococcus sp. AG-402-A08, assembly GCA_003279585.1. Lineage (GTDB taxonomy): Bacteria > Cyanobacteriota > Cyanobacteriia > PCC-6307 > Cyanobiaceae > Prochlorococcus_B. The sequence continues at coordinate 66,348 of QCHH01000003.1, forward strand.
TTTCTTGATTACAAAGACTACTTGCCATTGGTAAAGGTAAATCATTATTGTCCTCTTTCTCTATTAAATGTAAAACGCTACCAAGAAGATCCTTTACCTCAGCAGTTTGCCTATCAAGAGACTGAGGCAACAAAACAGTCAAGAGAGAAGGATTAACTTCTAAAACCGCTCTAATTACTGCAGCATTTACACCTTGAGAACCTGAAGTAATTATCGAATGTCCCTCTTGAGCCAAAGACCTTGCAATTAATTCGACTATATGGATAGAGACAACAGGAACATGTCTGCTCCCTAAAAAGGCAATCCTTCTTTTACCCTCGTTTTTCAACAAGGCCAATTCCTGAGCGAGAGTATCAACTCGTCCCAATGCAGGAAGATCGAGTGATCGACTCAAGGACATACTAATTCAGATAACTTAAAGGTAGCCACTATTAATGAACTCAAGAAGAAATTCCTAAAGTTTTAAAGATTCGATCAAGATCACAATGTTCTTGTACTAATCGAAAAGCATAGGTAGCTTTCACTGTCTCATGAAGACGAACATGGCCAAAAGCTTGCTCAATAACCTCAACTGTTGAGAGAGTATCTCTATCAACTTTTAGTAATGGGACGTCCAACTCTTCAGATCTATTAATTAATTGTGGTAGTGGTTCTCCAGCACCTGTCAGTATTAGACATTGAGTAGAGGCTTCCAAAGCAGCCAATTGAATATCTGTTCGATCAGCTCCTGTCACTACGGCCATATTGCGCCTTCTTCGAAAAAATTCCATTGCAGAATTAACACTCATCGCGCCAATACTCAAAGTCTCGACCATTAGCTCAAGCCTGTCAGAGCAACAAATAACTCGTGCATTTAAACGTCTCACCAATTCTTCAACAGTGACACTCCTCAATAAAGGGGATCTAGGCATTACGCCAAAAACATCTAAACCTAGTGACTTAAGGGATGGAACTATATTTTCTTTAATATCCTTGATTTGATCAGGGTTAACAGCATTTAAGATAACACCACTTAAATGATCTCCTAATTGATGTTTAGCTTCTAACAAAGGTTCAACACTTCTACTATCTTGCCAAAAATGTGCGAGTAGTACTTTAGCTTTTAGACCTTTAGCAAGTTGGCTAAGGCTTAATCCATACAAAAGTCCCTCATGCAAACTGCCTGCTGCTTCAAGAATATTGATAGTCTCACTGGAGGAATCAAGAGATAGTTTTAACTCTTCAAATTTAATACCAGAGTCTAGAACATTCCCTTGAATCCTCTCTTCAGCAGTAGAGGCAGCCAAAAGATGAATGGAAGGAATTAATTTATCAGCAGATAATTTTAATGTCTCTCCAACAAACCTGACATCATCATCAATCATATCTTGAATATCTCCTTTTTCAGAGACATTTAATTCAAGGCTTGTGGCTAATGGTTTCCCAAATCTAACTAAATGATTTGAAGCAATTAAATTTCTTGCTATGCCAAGTACTAATGCTGACTTACCACTAAATGGTTCACATGATCCAATTAGAAAGGTCTTGCTCATTAATTAAAGATCTGATGTGAGATTAATAACTTTACAAGTTTAAGCTTTTTGAAAAAGTTCTCAACACTAAATCTGTATAAAATCCTATTTAGACAATTATTCTCCATTAATTCCTAATTTTTTTGCAAGAAATACAATGAATTTAGCTCAATGAAGACAAAATTCTCTGACGAATCAAGGTTTAAAGGTTTAAAAATTGCCATAACTGGTGCAAATGGGACCCTAGGCAAATCACTTGTTAAAGAACTGAAGGGGAAAGGGGCTTATGTCGTCGGATTAACTCATGCGAAAAAAAATAATAGTAATTCTGATGCCAGCACGCCGGACGAATGGATTATTTGGTCCTGTGGAAAAGAAGAACTCCTTTCAAACAGTCTTGCTAATGTTGATATTTTAATACTTAATCATGGATTTAATCCAAAAGAAATAATTGATTCAAATGAAATAAATAAAGCGCTAGAAATAAATTGCCTTAGTCATTGGAGACTAATAGAAATATTTGAGGGTTTGGCTGTATCGAATAATGTAAATAAGTACAATTCAAAAGAGGTATGGGTAAATACATCTGAAGCCGAAATTCAAATAGCTTTTAGTCCTGTATATGAAATAACAAAACATCTAATAGGTGAACTTGTAAGTTTAAAAAAAAGTAAATTATTAATGGAAGAAAGAAATTCTTTTATTATCAAAAAATTAATCTTAGGTCCTTTTAAATCAAAATTAAATCCACAAGGGATAATGAACCCTGAATTTGTAGCAAAAAAAATAATAAAAAAAACAGAAAAAGATGATTATTTAATCATAGTATCTCCTAATCCAATAACATATTTATTAATGCCATCTGTTGAATTAATTAGAATATTGTATGCAAGATTTATAAAAAAAATCTATTCAAATTAACCTCATTAAAAGGGATCAATCTCCTCTATCAGTAAGAATCTCAAAACCTTTTTTAGTTACTAAGACAGTATGCTCCCATTGAGCAGATAGATTTCCATCTTTTGTAATTACTGTCCATCCGTCACGAAGAGTCCTACAGTACTTTGAGCCAAGATTAATTATAGGTTCCACTGCAATAGTCATACCCTCTCGCAGAGTAACATTTGGCAAATCATTAGTTCTAAAATTAAATACCGAAGGCTCTTCATGAAGATTCCGACCGACACCATGTCCGGTGTAATCTTCGACAATACTAAAGCCATTAGCTTTGACATAATCTTCTATAGCTCCTGCTATATCAAGAAGTTTATTTTGCGGCTTAATTTGTTGTATTCCAAGCATTAAAGCTTCTTTAGCAACTCTACTTAGTTCAATTGCTTTATCTGATGTATTACCTACGCATATAGTTATACAACTATCTCCATGATAACCATTATAAAAAGCTCCCGTATCTACTTTAAGCAAATCTCCATCATTAATAATTTTTGTCTTACTTGGTATTCCATGAACGACCTCGTTATTTATGCTTGAACATATGCTTCCTGGAAAACCATGATATCCTTTGAAGCTTGGCTCGGCACTATGATCTCTTATACGTTTTTCTGCATATTTATCAAGATCCAAAGTAGACATTCCAGGTTTCACTAAGTCTCTAATTTCACTCAATACTGTTGCAACTATTTTACTAGATTTACGCATAATCTCTATCTCTCTAGCAGACTTAATCTCCACTCCTCTCCTTTGTTTAATAACAGGGCCATAATTAATAGGAATTTTTGAGTTTGCAGAAGAAAGAAGATCAGAAAAAAGTTTCATTGTTTAGGGAAAAAGTAAAAATCTCAAAATTTCAATTTACCAACAAACTAATAATAGGTGAACCATGAAATATAGAGGGACAGTTTTATTAAAAAAATTCTTTTCTTTAATAAAATTTCCATATTAGAGAAATAAGGTAGAGAAAACTAATTTTTCTTTTAAATCATCAATTGATGGCTGCAAAAAGCTAAGTGGGAAAATTGACGTCAAAGCAGGTATGAAAAGACCAGATTTATAAAAAATTTTTAATTTGAGAAGCCAACGGTTACAATAAGTGTTCGGCCAAATTAAGAGTAATTGGTGATGTCCGTTGATTCGAAAGAACCCTCATCAGAAGAGGTAAAAGTTGAAGGTGAATCAAATGCCTCAGAGGAGTCTGAAGTGAAAATTGCTTCTGAAACAAAATCTAAAGGGAAGAGAATTCCAATCAAAAAGCTCTCTCCTGCAGAAATAATAAAGACTTTTGAAGACGCACAACAAAGCAAAGATCTTCCTGATATCTATGTTGGAGATACTGTTCGTGTTGGTGTCCGAATAAGTGAGGGCAATAAAGAGCGGGTTCAACCATATGAAGGTGTTGTAATAGCAAAGAGGCATGGAGGAATTCATCAAACAATTACTGTAAGGAGAATTTTCCAAGGAATAGGAGTTGAAAGAATTTTTCTAGTTCACAGTCCACAAGTTGCATCCATTAAGGTTGAACGCCGAGGTAAAGTAAGAAGAGCGAAGCTTTTCTACCTGCGTGAGCGAGTCGGCAAAGCCACACGCGTAAAGCAGCGCTTCGACCGCTGAGGTTTCGGCCTCCTCAATCAAAAGTCATTGGTTAACAATGACTTAAAGGGTATATAAAATGCGCCGTTAGTTCAGTTGGTAGAACGCAGGTCTCCAAAACCTGATGTCGGGGGTTCAAGTCCTCCACGGCGCGTTCGAAAACCCTTTTTGCAGTTACTTTTTTAAAGAATGGAGTTGGATCTTCAACCTGGCGATGTCGTAAAAGTTCTTGAGTCAGCCGCATTAGGCTGGGTCAGGGCTCGAGTTATTCGTGTGAAATCAGGTGGCCGTGTTGTGGTGCAAAGCGACCAAGGACGCGAGTTCACAGCTCGTGGGAACCAAGTTAGGCTCATAGAGCCTGCAGGTTTCCGTCCTTAAAAAGCTATCTAGTTATTTAGTTTTATTTCATGAGCATCTCTCTTAAAAGAGAATTAGATTGAAAAAACCTTATAAAGATAGTTTTCTTAAGTCAACAATATTAATTCTTAGTTGACTAGAAGGCATTTTTAGGATGATACTCATTGGGTCAATACAAAGGATTTTAAAAGAAAGATAAAATCCTTTTTAAGGCCCAAACCTGGGACCGTAGTTCAACTGGTTAGAGCACCGCCCTGTCACGGCGGAAGTTGCGGGTTCGAATCCCGTCGGTCCCGTATCTAAATCGAATTAAAACTTTGACAGTCAGGGTAAGATTGGCACCAAGTCCAACTGGAACACTTCATCTAGGAACAGCAAGAACGGCATTATTTAACTGGCTATTTGCAAAAAAAGAAGGTGGGAGTTTTCTCTTGAGAATTGAAGATACTGATATTGAAAGATCAAAAGAAGAGTATATAAAAAATATATATGATGGGCTCCAATGGCTAGGAATCAACTGGGATGAACCACCAACAATTCAAAGTGAAAGAGTAAATGAACACAAACAAATTATCAATACTCTTATCGATAAAGGATTTGCATACAAGTGTTATGCATCAGAAGCTGAACTAGATGAAATGAGAGAAACTCAAAAGAGAAATGGTTTAGCTCCAAAATATGACAATAGGCACAGAAACTTAACTCCAGAGCAAGAATCAGAATTTATAAAGATTGGAAGAGAACCTGTTATCAGATTCAAAATCAGTGATCAAAAATTAATTTCCTGGAATGACTTGATTCGAGGGAAAATGACTTGGAGTGGGAAAGATTTAGGCGGTGATATGGTTATTGCAAGAAGAGCACCAGCCAATTCAATTGGTGATCCCTTATACAATTTAGTTGTTGTCGCAGATGATTCGGCAATGAAAATCTCTCATGTAATAAGGGGAGAAGATCATCTAGCAAATACAGCGAAGCAAATTCTTCTTTACGAAGCTCTTGGTCTAAATATTCCCGTTTTTGCTCATACTCCTTTAATTCTTAATTCTGAGGGTAAAAAACTTTCAAAAAGGGATGGAGTTACTTCAATTTCTGAATTCAAACGAATGGGTTACACATCTGAAGCGATGGCAAATTATATGACTTTACTTGGGTGGTCTATTCCAGAGGGAATTAATGAAAGATTCAAAATTTCAGAAATTTCAGAGATTTTCAGTTTTAAAAAGGTTAATAAAGCTTCAGCAAAATTTGATTGGGACAAGTTGAACTGGCTCAACTCTCAAGTAATCCATGAAATGTCAGCCGAAACTCTATTAGAAAATTTAGATCCTTTGTTTCAAGAGAATGGATGGCATCTACCAAGTCAAGAATGGGGAATCAATCTCGCAGGCTTAATAGGACCATCCATGGTTCTTATTAATGATGGAGTTGATCAAGCTAAACCTTTTTTTGAAGAGCCAGAATTAATTGATGATGGTAAAAAGCAATTGGAAATAAAAGAAGCATCAGTAATTTTAAAGTTTATTCTTCAAAAATTAGAAAGCTTAGATGCTTCAGTCTTTTCTAAACAGATAGCTATTGATTTGATTAATCAAGCTACAAAAAAATGCGAAGTAAAAAAAGGTCTTGTTATGAAAAGTCTCAGAGCTGCACTTTTTGGAACTTTACATGGGCCTGATTTAATTCAAAGTTGGGTTTTACTCTCAAGATTCAGTAAAGATAGAACCCGAATTAGTCGGTTTATCTAGATCTTTATCTTCATCCAATAAACCCAACATTTTTGCTAACGGTTGAGCTGTTAAACCTTGTATGCCCACTGTCATTAAAATTGTTAAGAAAACTAATCCTTGAAGTTTTCCAGCGCCTAGAACACCTGCCTGTTCTAATCTAATGGAAAATAAAGAAGCCACTGCCGCAGTTACTATTCCACGCGGAGCCAACCAACCAAGAAATAATCTTTGTTTGTTTTCAAGAGGTAAACCATAAGTTGCTATTGATACAGCTATTGGCCTCACTACGATCATCAAAAAAAGTACGCAAGTAATACCTCCCCATCCCAAAGGACTTAATTCCCCCCATGAAACGTCTGCTGCTAATAAAGGGAAAAGCATAGTTATGGCTAACTGAGCTAATTCTCTTATTAATTTATCAAGCTCATTGGCCTGAGTAGAAGGTCTTTGTCCGACAACAAAACCTGCGGCAACAGATGCAGGCAATCCTGATTCAGGTAATAACCATTCGCATACTCCATAAAGCAAAAAAATCACACCAAGAGTTAGCTGCAATCTTATTCCTATATAGGGTTCTGATCGTAAGCGCTTCAAACCTTCTGAAAGCAATAGACCTGCAAGCAATCCAATTAAAACTCCTCCTCCAAGCCTTGAAAGCAAACCAAGGAATAGCTCTCTCCAGCCATGCAAATCTCCAACAATGAGCTCTAGCAACAAAAGTGCTAGCACTGCTCCAATAGGTTCGAGTATCAAGCCTTCAGCTTCAAGAACATCGCTTAATGGAGAGGCAAGTCGAATTTGTCGAACCAATGGGGTTACAACAGTTGGTCCAGTTGCAAGAACTATCGCACTGTAAACTCCTGCCACAGACCACCCAAGTCCTGCGAACCAATGAGCAGCAAAGAATCCAGCTGCCAATGAAATAATTAATCTAATTGAAGAAATTCTTAAAACTATTGACTTGATTGCCCCTCCTGGAAATCGAAGATTTAAACCGCCATCAAATAAAACAAGGCTTACCAATAAACCAACTATTGTCTCCAACCCCTTACCTAGATCTAAAGGTTCAACCAATCCAAGACCTGATCTCCCAATCAACAAGCCAGATAGCAACAATAAAACCACCCCAGGAAGTCCTGTTAGCACTGAAAGTAATCTTGCTCCAGCTCCAGAAAAAACTGTGATACCCCAGAGCAAGCCCAGCCGCTCAGGAGTCATAAATAACTAGCAATGAAGACATAAACGAGTATCCATTAAATCTACCTAAGAAAATAAATAAGTTAATAAGCTGATTTTAATTAAATATTCTTATAGACTAGCAACCATTTAATCCAAAAATAATTTATAAATTCTAATTTAGAAATTGATGACAAAGCCAATTAAGAAATTACAGATCAAATTTTCTTAAGAAAGATTCATTAGGCATATAGAGAGGGTGACGAGGGTTACCTTTTTTGCTTAGGCCAAGACTTAAAACACGTTTGGAATAATTATTTTCGTTTGACTTCAAATTTGAAAAATTTTTAATTAATTTTAAAACTTTACGATCTCGTCCTTTTAATTGTCCTTTATCACCCCACCCTAACCATAAGTCACAATTACTATCTTCCCGCCAAAATTCTAATGATTTTAAAGTAATAAAATCATTATTTTCCCCTATAGCTTCATTGCTTTTTGATAGTAAAATAGGAGACTTGGAAATAAGTCCAAAGAGATTGATTATATAGATGTTTTTATAATTCCATCTCGAACAAAAATTAATTATCCTCACAAGAGTCCTATCGTTATTAGATGAATTCGCTTTTGAGGGATTTAAGCCAATAAAAACCACCGACTTTTTACCGCTTAATAGTTCTCTTTTTAAAATCCATCGATAAGACATGCATTTACTAAATAAGCAAAATGACACCAAAAAATCATAACTAAATATTATTCTAAATCCAATATTTTTTTTCTAGCCAGAAAAAATTATATTTGATAGTAAAAGAATAGTTAACACAATAGCTAAACCTGCAATTGCTATCCTGCCGTTCCATAGCTCAGCTTGAGGAGTGAATCCTCTTTTCCATGAATTAATTTCACTTGAGCTTGCGAGCCTAGTGGATTTATTAGTTTCATTTCCTTGATCTAGAGGCATAATAAAAAAATTAAAAGCTTAAAAATATTGATTAAAAAGGGGGATTAGAATCATAAAGTAAATCAGATTTTTCTAAGGGCCAACGAGCGGAAACACCTAGTTCCATTGAACTTTGAACATTATTTGATGAGAACCTTAACAAAGCTGCCGCACCAATCATTGCCGCATTATCAGTACAAAATTCCATAGGTGCAAGAGCAATCTTAATTGCATTTTCAGATGCTTTCGCAAGCATCATTTCCCTTAACCGGATATTTGCAGCAACTCCTCCTACTAATACAAGAGCATTTAATCCTTCATCAAGGGCGCATCGAATGCTCCTCTCTACCAAGACCTCAGCTACTACGTATTCAAAACTTGCAGCAATATCCTCAATTGGTAATTTTTTATTTTCTGACCTGATTTTTTCTATCTGCCTAAATACAGACGTTTTTAATCCACTAAAAGAAAAGTCATATGGATAAAAACCACCTTCAGGTTTAGATACTCTCCCTTTTGGGAACAAGAATTTTTTTGGGTCTCCAGATTTAGCTATTTTTTGAATTGCTGGCCCACCTGGATAGGGAAGTCCAAGAAGTCTTGCAACCTTATCAAAAGCCTCTCCAGCTGCATCATCATGACTTCTACCAAGACGTTGATACTTATGTTGAGCATCTACTTTTATCAATTCAGTATGTCCTCCACTAACCAATAAGACTAAAAAAGGCGGTTTAGGATGATTTTCTGACAAATATATTGATGAGAGATGTCCCTCCAAATGGTGAATTCCTAAAAATGGAATTTGATGCAAATTCGCTAGTGTTCTCGCCGTAATTGATCCTACCAAAAGTGAACCTGCTAATCCTGGAGTAACAGTTGCTGCTACTGCATCTATGTCTTTTATCTGTAATTTTGATTTTGCAAAAACTTCTTCAATTAGAAATGGAAGGTTTTCCAAATGCCTTCTTGAAGCAATTTCAGGAACAACGCCACCCCAATTAGCATGTTCTTCAATTTGTGAGGCTATCTCATTACCTATCAAATGAATTTTTCCTTTTTCATCAGAAACCAAAGCCGCTGCAGACTCGTCACAACTTGTTTCGAGGGATAAAATTATTGACATTTATAGCTGGTTATCAACTAAGTTTAGTATTGAAATCCCATTAAAACAGGGCATCAGATAAAAATCAGAACTCATGAGTCGTCTTTTATCAATTCTACTATCAGCATTTCTTTTCTTAGGAATAGCTCCAATTGCTAATGCAAGGCCAGGCCCAGCACTAAACGCTGACAGGGCTCCTACAGATTTCACTGCTTCTGCTTTAGTATCTTGTGCTGATAATCCCCGTTTCCAAGAGAGAGCAAGCGCAGCATCTACAGACCAGGCCATAAAAAGATTTGAAAGATATAGCAAAGCCTTATGTGGAGACGATGGACTTCCTCATTTAATAATTGGTCCTCCTATAGAGCCTTGGGGTGCATGGATTAACCGAGGTCATGAAGGAGATCTTCTTATTCCTGGAGTAATGTTTATCTATATTGCAGGTATTATTGGATGGTCAGGAAGGGAGTATGTAAGAGCTGTTAGAGGTAAAAAGAATGCTGCAGAATATGAAATCATTATTGATACTGATCTTGCTTGGCAATGCTTAAAGAGAGGAGCAGCTTGGCCTTTACAAGCAAACAGAGAGGGAAAGAATGGAGAGCTTAGGGAGAAAGACAATAATGTTTCTCTTAATGGTCCAAGAGGATAAAAAGTTATTTATCTAATTAAAAAAAATCACTTAATTTTTCTCAATCATGTTTCAATTATTTCGTACCAAATGGTTTAGATCTGCACCAGTTGTAGCAGCGATTTGGATCACATTAACTGCAGGTATTATTGTTGAATTTAATAGATTTGTGCCTGACTTGCTTTTCCACCCAATGTCTTTTTAAAAATACAAGTTATTAATTAAATTTAAGTTTTTAATCCCATCAAGCCTTCGATTTCCTGGAAGGCTTTTTCTATGTCTTCATTAATAACTACAGCGTCAAACTCCTTTTTCGCACTAAGTTCCTTATTTGCTATCTCCAAACGATCTCTAATAGATTCTTCAGTCTCAGTGCCTCTACCTCTAATCCTTTTTTCAAGTTCAGATAAATTAGGTGGTGCTAAAAATATTTGTAATGCTTCAGGAAAAGACTTTCGAATTTGTCGAGCACCTTCTAATTCAATTTCAAGAAGAACATTAATTCCTTTGTCTATTTTATCTTTAACTATTTTTTTTGGAGTTCCATAAAAATTATTAGAGAATGAAGCCCACTCCAGAAAACCCTGTTTATCAATTATTTCTTGAAAACTTTTCTTTTCTAAGAAAAAGTAATGCTCTCCATCAATTTCTCCGGACCTTGGTTGGCGAGTAGTAGCAGAAATAGAAAGCCATACATCACTATGACTATCGAGGATTTTCCTAACAATTGTTCCTTTACCAACCCCGCTTGGGCCAGTGAGAACAGTAAGATTACCTAAAGATGACATAACTAAATCCTATCTAATTTACCTAGCAAAGGTAATTACATCATTTTTGAAGTTAAAAGAATAATAGATGAACAAAGTTCCAATTCAAATAATGGACTTAACAACCCTTAAAGCGGTTGTATTTGAACTTAGCCAAGACATAGTTCCAAGTCGATTTGAAAATGCACAGCAAATTGATTCTCATACTATTCAATTAGGATTTAGAACCCTAGAAAAACTTACATGGATAGAAATAAGCTGGCTTGCTGAATCCCCAAGAATAGTATTAATACCATCTCCAAAAAGATATGGAGAAAAAAGTACTTTAGCGAAACAACTAAAACATTTATTGGTCAATTTAGCTTTGGTAGAAATAACCCAGACTGGTTTTGAAAGAATAGTAAGATTTAAATTATCTAGTAGGCCTGGAGAAGAAATAGAGAAAGAACTGATAGTCGAATTGATGGGTAGACACAGTAATATTCTACTTTTAGACAAAACAAGTAAAGTAATTACTCTTGGTAAACAAATAAAAGAGAGACAATCAAGATTAAGGCCAATAGGGACAGGAGATATATATACGTATCCTCCACCTCTCAAAGGATTAGTTCCTGATTACTCTGAACCATTCAATTCATGGAAAGAGAATATATGTTTAGTTCCATCAACATTCAAGAATAGTCTTAAAGATACTTACCAAGGAATAAGTCCTGCACTAACATTACAAATTGCTAGTGATAATTATAACGATGCACTTAATATAATAAATCAATCAGTAAAAAGTATTGAATTAGAGACATGGGTAGCATTATATAAAAAATGGAAAGAGTGGCTATTAGATATAAAGAATAACGATTATAAAATAAATTTCGAAGGCCCAACAGATTTTGTGGTTTGGGGTCAAAGAGAATCAAAAAGTACTAACACTAAAATAGGAATTAGCCTGAGCATCTATTATTCAAATAAAATTGTAGAAAGGAAAATAAACTCTATTAGAGAAAAGTTAAAAAAAGAATTAGAAAATTCAAAAAATCATGAAACCAGAAAACTAGAGGAACAGGAATTACTAATTCAAAATATTTCTGAATATATAAAGATGCAAGAAAAGGCTAGTAACCTTCTCTCTTTAGAATCTCCCACCAAGAAGCAGATAATTGAGGCTCAAAGACTCTTCAAAGAGGCTAAAAGGAAAAAAAGATCTAGAGAATCAATTCTAAATAGAATCAATTTTTATAAGAAAAAAATATCAGACATTGAATATTTTGAATTATTTCTTGATTCATTAATTTATGGAAAGAATGAAGATAATAAAAATAAGCTAGAAACAATTATTGAACTTAAAGAAGAAGTAGAAGAATATATTTGCATCAAAAAAAACAATTCTAAGTCAAATAGAAAAAAGGTATATTCTTCAACTTTAAAAGAGATTCAAAGTCCCAGCGGCCTAAAGATTCAAATAGGCGGAAACAATAGACAAAACGAATTAATAAGTTTGAAGACAGGAAAAAAAGGTGATCTTTGGTTTCATGCGCAAGAATCACCAGGAAGCCATGTTGTACTGAAATCATCCAATGGACTTTTTGATGAAAATGACATTCAATTAGCCGCTGATTTAGCTTCTCTCTTTAGCCGTGCAAGAGGTAACAAGCAAGTAGCAATTTTAATGGTACCAATTGAAAATCTTCAAAGGATATCAGGAGCTTTACCTGGGACAGTTAGACATAGAGGAGGGAAGGTTCTTTGGGGGAAATCAGAGAGAGTAGAGAAATATTTCCACCACAAGTGATCTTCAATGACTTAATATCAGCTTCATTAGACAAGATGAAAATGATTGATTTTTTTCTAGGCACTCATGAATTTCTAGGTAATCATTCTTTCCCCGAATTCTTAATTGGATATGCATTCGGCGCAGCATTAATTATTGGAGCTCCAACAGTATTCCTTTTGTTGGCATTTACCAGCGCTTTAATGAAAACCAATGGAAAGATGGGTGGCTACAAAGAATATGCTAGTTATGGTGAATCCTCACTAAATGATTGTCCTCCTTTTATTTTGCCTGACCCAACAAAAAACAAATAATAAAATCTATCCTTATTGCCTTATCACCAATAATTTATTCAATTAATTTTTATAAATAGCGAGAAAAATTTCATGGATGCCTGCAAATTCAATTTCCTACTAAAATCAAGCTTATTAACTAAATCAATCTGAATAGCTCAAACAAAAAAGAAAATATTTCAAAAGCTCCTCCTCCTATCAGGATAAAGGAGAAAGCTAGTTCAGTGGATGCATCTCAAGCCCTTGAAATGCCTTTAGTTGATCATCTTGAAGAACTTCGCCAAAGGATATTAAAGAGTCTTATTGCAATTCTTCTAGCATCAGGTTTTTGCTTGTTATTTATTAGGAAACTTGTACAGGCATTGGAGATACCGGCAGGGAAAATACAATTTTTACAAGTAGCACCTGGTGAATTTTTATTTACTTCAATAAAAGTTGCTGGCTATGGAGGTCTTACTATCTCCCTCCCTTTCATACTTTACCAATTTTTAAAGTTCATCCTTCCTGGGCTCACTAAAAAAGAAAAACTCCTCATAGCGCCATCTGTTGCAGGTTCAGCAATTTTATTTTTCTTAGGAATTTTCTTTGCCTGGAAGGCTCTAATCCCTGCCGCTTTGGGATTCTTAATAAGTTACGGTGCTGATGTTGTTGAACCACTTTGGTCAATAGAAAAATATTTAGATTTCGTACTTCTGCTTATGCTTTCAACTGGTTTAGCCTTCCAGTTACCAATTCTTCAATTGATTTTAGGTTTCTTAGAAATAATTTCTTGGAAAAAGATGTTGTCAGCATGGAGATTAGTAGTTATGGCTTCAGCAGTTGCAGGAGCTGTTTTAACTCCATCGACTGATCCTATAACCATGCTTCTTCTATCATCATCCATAACTTTTTTGTTTTTTATTGGAGTTGGGTTAGTTGCCTTAACATCAAATCTCAAAGGACAAATTCATCCATCCTTTGATCCATAGGCAAAGGTAATGTTATTGCTCTTCCAAGTCTTGGCTTAGCTTGTACATTTTCCAACCAATTTCTTACTAAACCCGATTGGCCTGCGCGATTAATAATTTCTAAGGTTCGATTCAAATTTTCTCTAAAGTTAACCTCATCCAATGGAAAAGATTGTTGTTCTAAAAATCCCCACATCATTTGTAAATATATTCTGTCTTTTTTGATTAACAATTTCAAATCATATGTGACACCCCATCGCCTTCTTAAGCACCCCACTACCTCGTCTACTTCCAAGGGAATTGAAGCAGGAAAGCCACCAGAATTTAACTCATTAGATTTAAAACTCATGTCAAAAGCCAGTCTTGGCAGAGATTAATAACCTTTTGGTGTCCATTCTGGTCTAATATCATAATTCAGGTGAACATCTGTAATGACACAATTGAATGCTGCAGATGTGCCCTCAATGGGCAGAAGGCAGTTCATGAACTTGCTTACCTTTGGCACGGTTACAGGAGTTGCCTTAGGAGCTTTATATCCAGTAGCTCAATACTTCACTCCCTATCGACCCGGTGGAGGTGGAGGTGGAACAAATGCTAAAGATGAGCTAGGCAATCCAGTAAAGGCAAGTGCATGGCTATCAAGTCATCCTGTTGGAGACAGGAGTTTAGTCCAAGGCCTTAAAGGAGACCCTACCTATCTAATAGTTGAAGGCGAAGATGCAATCACTAGTTATGGCATTAATGCCATATGTACTCACCTTGGTTGTGTAGTGCCATGGAATAGCGGAGCAAATAAATACATGTGTCCATGTCATGGAAGTCAATATGATTCGACAGGGAAAGTTGTAAGAGGCCCAGCCCCTCTATCACTAGCAATAGCTCATGTATCAGTAGAGGATGATCAGGTTCTAGTAAGTCAGTGGACAGAAACTGATTTCCGAACTGGTACTGACCCATGGTGGGGTTGATAAATAAATGAAAAAAAACTTCAATACCACTTCTAAAACCATGAGTCGTTCATTAAAACTTTTCCTTTCTTCACTTGTTCTTGGATTTTCAATACTTCTAGTTCCTCAACCAAGTTGGGCATATCCATTTTGGGCTCAACAAAAATTTGAAAATCCTAGAGAGGCAACTGGAAAAATTGTTTGTGCTAATTGTCACGTTGCAAGTATGCCAACAAGAGCTGAAGTGCCTCAGGCAGTTGCGGCTGATAGTGTTTTCAAAACAGTCGTAGAAATACCTTATAAAAAGGATCTGCAAGAAATTGGAGCTGATGGCAGCAAAGTTCCTCTCCAAGTTGGAGCTGTTGTAATGCTTCCAGACGGATTTAAGCTTGCTCCTCAAGAAAGATGGACTGATGAAATAAAAGAAGAGACACAGGGTGTTTACTTCACTCAATACAGCGAGGAACAAGAAAATATTATTTTAGTTGGACCTTTACCTGGTGATCAAAACAAAGAAATTGTCTTTCCTGTCCTTTCCCCTGATCCTAGGAAAGACAAAAATTTTAACTTTGGAAAGTATTCAATTCATATAGGCGGTAATAGAGGAAGAGGTCAAGTTTATCCAACTGGTGAAAAAAGCAATAACAATTTGTTTACTGCAACCAATTCTGGGAAAATAACCTCAATAGATACAAATGAAGATGGTACACAAATTATTAATCTAAATAATGAAGAAGGAAAAAGTTTTACTGAAAATATTCCGGCAGGGACCTCATTATTAGTAAAAGAAGGTGACATTATCGAGAAAGGTGCAAAATTAACTGAAGACCCTAATGTTGGAGGTTTTGGACAACTGGACAAAGAAATAGTTTTACAAAGTAAGGCAAGAGTTATTGGGATGATAATTTTCTTTATAGGAGTTGGTTTATCACAAATAATGCTAGTTCTTAAGAAGAAACAAGTTGAAAAAGTTCAAGCTGCTGAAGGAATATAACTTCAAGTAGTTGATGGAACATATTTTTTTAGCGCTTAGATCACCTGGGCCTGAGTTGTTTCAACTAGGGCCCTTTTCTTTAAGGTGGTATGGATTACTAATTGCCATTTCAGTTTTACTTGGATTAAATTTATCAGGTGAATTAGCCTCAAAAAAAGGCTTAAAAAAAAGCCTTATTAATGATTTACTTCCTATTTTGGTTTTAGCATCTGTGATTGGGGCAAGAATTTATTATGTTGCATTTGAATGGAGAAACTACACAGGCAAAAACTTCTGGAGTTCTATTAATTTCCTGAACTTAAATATTCCTATCCCCAGTGCAATAGAAATTTGGGGAGGAGGAATTGCAATTCATGGAGCACTGATTATGGGTGCATTATCCATTATATTTTTTTGCCGCTGGAAAAAAGAACCTTTTTGGGATGTAGTAGATGTTTTGGTCCCCTCAGTTGCATTAGGCCAAGCAATAGGTAGATGGGGAAATTTTTTTAACAATGAAGCTTTCGGGATACCTACAAATTTACCCTGGAAATTATTTATACCCTATAGATTTAGGCCAGAAATATTCTCAACTCAAGATTATTTTCACCCTACCTTTCTTTATGAATCAGCATGGAATATTTTTGTTTTTGGCATACTGATTTTTCTTTTTAGAAAAGCAAATAAAAGAGAACTTACACTGCCATCTGGAAGCTTAAGTTGCTTATATTTAATTACTTACAGTTTTGGGAGGTTGTGGATAGAAGCCTTAAGAACTGATCCTCTCTGCTTAGGTGGGGTTCCGCCTTTTTGTGAGGGCGGACTACGAATAGCACAATTGATTAGCTTGTTTTTGATTATTTCAGGCTTGTTAGGAATATGGAGAATTTATATTTCTAAAAAAGCCCTCCCTGATCCTTCCTTAATTAATGGGAGAAATCAATGAATCCGATTTCAATTGTAGGAGCAGGCCCAGGCGCTTTAGACTTGATGACAATAAGAGCTCAACAAAGGCTAAAATCAGCAGATGTTCTTGTTTGGACAGACTCTTTAATTCCTATACAAATCACAAAAATTGTTAAAGATGATTGTGAAAAGATAAAGACAAGTTCATTAACGCTTGAAGAAATCCTTTTAATCTTAATTAAAAAGCATAAGGAAGGTAAAAAGATTGTTCGCCTCCATGATGGTGATCCTTGCTTATATGGAGCCATATCAGAACAAATATGTAGATTAAATGATGAAGGAATTGAGGTAGAAGTAGTTCCTGGAGTAAGTGCCTATCAAGCAACAGCAGCAACTTTAGGATTCGAACTAACAATTCCAGATTTAACTCAAACAATAATACTTAGCAGAGCTGATGGCAGGACAGGCAAACCAGAAAAGGAAAGTCTCCAAAAGCTGGCATCTATTCAATCTTCTTTATGTCTTTATCTAAGTGCAAGACATGTAGAAGAAGTGCAATCCATACTTTTAAAGTATTATCCTGCGCATACTCCTGTAGCAATTGCATATAGAGTTACTTGGCCAGACGAATGGATAAAAGTTATGCCTTTAAGTGAGATGGCAAAAACATCTCAAGAACAAAATTTAATCAGAACAACATTATATATAATTAGTCCAACATTAAAGATCGGGAATAATAGATCAAAGCTTTATAGTCCTAGTCATTCACATTTATTTAGATCCAGTTAAAGAGAAAAAACTAATGAATCTATTTCAACAACAATAAAGCCAGAGATAAGTTCTCTTTTAGAAACAAACTACTTTACAGAGCCTTTAGAATGAACTAAATACCCAAAAGGTTTTTAATTGGAAAAAAGTGAAGAAAGAAAAAGCGATATTAATCATGTCGCAAATAAAAAATCTGCATTACGAACTGTTGGTGAGTTTCTCAAAGAAGCTCGACAAGGCAGAAATCTTTCAATAGAGGATCTATCTTCCTCACTAAGAATTGGGAAAGAACAATTGATTGCACTTGAATCAGGAGATGAAAGCGCACTTCCTGAAAAAGTTTTTATTAGAGCAATGGTTAGAAGAATAGCAGAAAAATTGAACTTAGATACAAGTTTTATTCTTGAAGAACTTAATGAAAAGAAAAAAAATTTACCTAAAACCAGCCAAGTAATTAAGAAGAAAAAAACTAGAAAAAATAAAAATTTTAATCCAATAATCATGGTGATTTTATCTGGTGCTTTGGGATTATTTACTTCAATTATGCTGTTAAAATATATCCAAAGATTGCAAAATGATTCGATTAATCCGCAGCAAAGCAATATCTTTTTATTAGACAAAAAATTATCTTCTTAAAGTATATTTATATCAACATCCTTAATTTTCTTAATCAGTAAAATCGCCTTAGTTAAAGACCATTTCTCAAGATCTAAATTTTGGCCTAAGTCATTAGGAATTAGCTCTATATTAACTTTTTTATTATTAGCTTCAATAACTATTTTAGATATCAAAGGTTCTGGCCTTCTATCCAAAGAGCATGAGAGGCGAAGAAGTAAAGACATTTCAGAAACCAAGCTTCTTTGACTTTCATCAACCAGTAATTGCCAAGATTCGTGTCTTTTTTTTGGAAAACTTTTCCTGTGATATCTTGCAATAGCAGCGACCATTAAATGCTCACTTTGTGAATACCCTAGTAGCTCTCCATTTTTAATTAAATACCACGAGTGCTTGTGATATGCACTTATATTGATATGTTTTCCGCATGCATGAAGTTTAGCGGCTGCCCACAAAAGATCTCTACCTTCACCATTATCATTATGCAAAACTCCCTTAGTCTGATCATAAAAAGTAAGAGCAAATTCTGATACCATTTTTGATCGTTTTGAATTAACACCAAATCTTTTCGATTGATGAATAACTGTTCTTTCTCGTATTGACCCTTGAAAGCTCAGCTGATCTTTTAAATAATTATTTCTACACATCCAGTCAACAACTAATCCTTCTCGAAGAGCTCTCTCACTTAAAATAATTTCATTAATATTAACCATATTCATTATGGTTTGCAAAATCAAAGCTCCAGGTACAATGATTTCAGATCTTCGTTCACTTATTGAGGATAATTCACTCCGTTCAGAAGATGTCATTTTTATTAACTGGCTAACAATTATATCCAAATCATTTTTTTGAATTTTATATCCTTGTAATTTTGATCGAATATGATTTTCTTTATTAGATATTAATTCACCAATAGCCAAAGCAGTTCCACTAGTTGCTACTAAAACTGGGTTTTCACCAATTTCAATCCTCTTAGATACTTTATCAATTGCAGACTCCATAGAGCCTCTGATAAATGACCTTAAAAATAATTCAGTATGAGAAGATATTGGATCATTTTTAATAAATTCTCTTTGTAAACTTACTGCGCCAATCTTTGTACTTGTTAATGCTCGTGCCTCTGAACTATCAGCAAGTATTAATTCTGTAGACCCTCCTCCAATATCTAGAACGAAATGAGGTTTATTTCCAAATTGCATTCCTGAAAGTACACCCAGATAAATCAATCTTGCTTCTTCTGCTCCGCTTATCAATTCAACATCTAAGCCTATCTTCTTTTTTATTTCAGAAATAAAGTTTTTCCCATTTGGTGCTTCTCTAACCGCACTTGTAGCAGCAATAATAAGACTCTCAACTTTATAACTTTCTGATAAATCCTTAAACCTCTTTAATGTTGAAAAAGCCCTATTCATGGCAAGAGAGGTAAGTTCTCCCGTCTGAGGATCTCTTTCTCCCAATCTAGTTGTAGATTTTTCTGCGAGTTCAATACTAAAAGTATTTAATTTTCGCTCAAGCTTTGCAATTAACAAATGAGTTGAGTTTGTGCCAATATCAATTGTTGCAATACGGCATAATTCAGCATCTTGATTTTCGCCAAGATCCAATTCCATAGAATTTCTTTCATAGGAATTATTTATTGATTCACCTAACATAAATGAGTAGGTTGAACCTCAATACTCTGACACCCTCACCACCCTATTGAGAAGGCCTTATAAATCATTAGCAATTTGAATTTTGTGAATAAGCTTCTTACAAAAAAAATGGGATATTATGTTCAACTTCTGAGATGGAATAAACCCAGTGGAAGATTGATACTTCTAATTCCTGCTTGCTGGTCTCTTTGGTTGACTCCTACAGCCCCTCCTTCTCTATTCATTTTGGGAACAATAATTTTAGGTGGATTATGTGTAAGCGGTGCCGGATGTATCGCTAATGATATTTGGGACAGAAAGTTTGATAAGAAGGTAATAAGAACAAAAGAGAGACCACTGGCCAATGGCCAAGTATCTCTAAAAGCTGCTTGGATACTACTAATTTTAATGTTAATGTTTAGTCTTTTTATAGTTCTTTTAATCCCACCAGCAAGTAGAAATCTATGCCTTCTACTTGCATTGTTATCATTACCTTTTATTCTTTTATACCCTTCAGCAAAAAGATGGTTTAAATATCCCCAACTTATTCTTTCTATTTGCTGGGGGTTTTCAGTTCTAATTCCTTGGGCAGCGAGTGAATCTTCTTTAGCAGGAGGCTCATCATTAGTATTTTGTTGGCTTGCAACTGTTTTCTGGACTTTCGGCTTTGATACTGTTTATGCAATGGCAGATGAACTTGAAGACAAAGTAATTGGTCTAAATAGTAGTGCGATCAGTCTCGGGGAAAATTCAATAAAAACAGTTTCTTTTTGCTACGTTTTAACCAGTTTTTTTCTAGCTCTTGCTGCTTTCAAAGCAAATTTAGGATTAACATATTGGCCTTTTTGGTTCATAACTACTTTAGGAATGCAAAGAGAGGTTTCCTTATTAAGTTCAAGATCAAAAGGTATTAAGACTTCAGGTTTGCATTTCAACAATCAAGTGAGACTTGGAAGTTTATTACTTCTTGGCATTATCTTCAGCAAGATCATCTAATCAATGTCCTTATCAAGATTCGCAAATGACTGAGCCTATAAAGAAAGGAGATCTTTTCCACATAGTTGCAGCAAGTTCGCCAATAACTAAAAAAGAAGATCTTTCCTCTGGGATCAAAGTCCTTCAGGAGTGGGGATTAATCTGTAACAATATCGACGAAAGAGATAGGTCATGGGGTTATTTAGCAGGTACTGATGAAGTTAGATTTAATGAGTTACATCCAAACAATCATTATCCTCTTTTAGCTTTTGCTAGAGGTGGGTGGGGATCGGCAAGATTGCTAGAGAAAAGACAACCATGGAAAGAAGGTTGGATGATTGGCTTCTCTGATTTGACTTCCATACTTCTTGCACGGCTAGCAGATGGATTTCAAGGAGGAGTTCATGGGCCACTTATTACAACGTTAGGTTCCGAGCCAGACTGGAGTAAAGACAGACTTAAATCAATTTTGTTTGGAAATTTTGTTCCAGATATTCATGGAGACCCATGGGGAGGTGGAACCTCAAAGGGGCATCTAATAGTTGGCAATCTAACTGTCCTAACTCACTTGATTGGGACTAAACATCTACCAGATTTCGAAAAATCAATATTAATCATCGAAGATATTGGAGAAGCTCCCTACAGAATTGACAGAATGCTAACTCACTTAAGATTATCTGGGGTTCTGCAAAAGGTCTCTGGTCTAGGTTTTGGATCATTTACTTATTGTGATAATGAGAAGGACGTCGATAAAACAAAGACGTTTGAGCTTCTTGATATTTTCAAAGATCGCACACAAGACCTTCAAATCCCAATTGTTTCAAATCTCCCCGTTGGACACTGTTGTGGAAATGCATCACTTCCACTTGGTAGTCAAGCTATCTTGAATGGCGATAAAGGGAGCCTTAGTCTTTTGAAATAGATAATAAAGACTCTGCTATTACGAGATCAAATGGGGTTGTCACTTTAATATTTGAAGGTCCTGCATCATATATTTTCACTGGCAATCCTAAACGTTCAAACAAGGATGCATCATCGGTTACATCCCATCCTTTAGCGATTGCTTCACTATGTGCATGCTTCAATTTATTCACTGGAAAGCCTTGAGGTGTTTGTGCTGCCCATAAATCTGAGCGTGGAGGGCTCTCAATAATCTCACCATCTTTATCAACCTTTTTTATTGTGTCAGTTACTTGTGAAGCAGCAATAACAGATTGCCCCTTGGAAACAATCTTTGAGATTTCATCAAAAACGAATGATTTCACCAAGCATCTTGCCCCATCATGGATGAGCACAGACTTAGCATCGTGAGGAAGAGCAGCTAATCCCAGTTGAACTGATTGCTGTCTTGTAGATCCTCCATTGATCCATTGAACTGACTTTACTGAGTTATCAAGAATTGAACAAATGGATTTTTTGTCTTTGGGTTGTCCAATAATTCCAATCCAAGAAATTGTTTTAGCGTTGAAAGCTGCTTTTAAAGTCCACTCTAAAACCGTTTTCCCTGCAACCTTCAAAAGGAGCTTATTTTTATCAGCACCCATCCGACTTCCACTTCCTGCAGCCGCAATTAACAAATGCAAAACTAATCCCTCTCTATTGATTATTCTTTTAATATATTCGAACAGTAAAAATCACTACTTTTAATATCTGAGCTTAAAGTCTTTTCAAAAAGTAAGTGGCTCAATAGTAGGTTAAATAAACTAAAAATAAGATTTTAACGATTTTACACATCATAAGATTATGACATCCTCAAAATTACTTGAAGGTCAGACTGCAATTGTAACTGGAGCCAGTAGAGGGATTGGTAAGGCTATTGCAATTTTTTTAGCCAAGGAAGGAGCAGAAGTAATCGTCAATTATTCCTCATCTTTGGAGAATGCAAATAAAGTCGTATCAGAAATAAACTCCTTTGGGGGCAAGGCTTATCCGCTTCAAGCTGATATTTCTAATGAAAGCTCTGTAAATGAATTGATAAAAACAGTATTGGAGAAAAATAATAAAATTGATGTTCTGGTCAATAACGCAGGAATAACTAAAGATGGCCTTTTAATGAGAATGAAAACGGACGATTGGCAAAAGGTTCTAGACCTTAATTTGAGTGGTGTTTTTTATTGCACAAGAGCAGTTTCTAGACAGATGCTGAAGCAAAAGAAAGGAAGAATTATCAACATAACTTCTGTGGTTGGGTTAATGGGCAATCCAGGTCAAGCAAATTATTCTGCAGCCAAGGCAGGAGTAGTAGGTCTTACACAGAGTGCTGCAAAAGAATTTGCAAGCAGAGGGATAACGGTAAATGCAGTAGCTCCGGGTTTCATTTCAACTGATATGACCAAAGATCTCAACAGTGAATCAATCCTTTCTGCGATCCCGCTTGGACGATTCGGGAACCCTGATGATGTTGCAGGAGCCGTGAGATTTTTAGCAGCTGATCCTTCGGCTGCTTACATAACCGGTCAGACAATTCAAGTTGATGGTGGAATGGTTATGAGTTAGTACTTTGGGGAACAAATAATGCTCCATATAGGAATCTTATTTATGTAGGAATTTTAGAAAGAAGTTTTTCTCTATATAATTCAAGCTTTTATAAGATCGCAATAATTAGCTTCTATTTCTTTAAATTTAGAATTAATAAATTATCCTTGATTGGCTGGAAATTTTTGCAAGTTTAATGATTTTTTTAACTTTTAAAAAATCATTATATATAGTGAGATTCAATCACTTAATTAGAGTTCTTTTCTAAATTAAAGTTTCTTTTTAAAGTACTGAAACTTTTATGTCCTTCTATTTTCTCATGAGTAATTTTATTAACGCTTAAATCTCCTATTTTTTGCGCATATGCGATCCAGTTTCTCATTATAAGAAAGTCATTTAAATTAAATCCTTCGATACTCTTTCTTTGTCCTCCCCAGTTTTTATTGCCTTTGTCGATTTCATTCTCAATACTTTTCCATTTTTTATTATATTGCATAGGTTGATCCCCAAACCTTCTTATATCTTTATATTGTGGAAATTCTAGTTGATATTCAGAACAACCTCTTTTAACTTTAGAAATCAAATTAATTCTAATGTTTGTTTGAATTTTATAATCGATTTGTTGAGAAATATTAAATGCTTCATTTAAATCATAACAATATATCAATCCCTTATAAAATCCTAATATATTTTTTCTAACTTCGATCATACATTTTCTAGTATTATTATTTTTAAACTCTATATTATTGAAAACTAAAAAAAGTTTAATTAATTCAATTATTGATTCCACTTCAATTTGAACTTTATAGCATCCAAAGCAAAATTCGGGAATTACTTTGTGCTGATCAAATATAAGTTTATGTCTTTTACAATTTAAATTTATTTCATTTGTTTGATATATTTGCGAGAACGTTGACTCTAAATTTAAATTATTTTGTTTATAGATTTTGAGCCCATCCCTATAAATTTTGATTGCCTCATTATCGGTTATAAGATTATTTCCTTTTCTATAAATACTTATCTCCTTGTATTTCTCATTTATTTGATAGAGTGGATTCTTAGCAATCTTTTCTGGTTTATAGATAGTTAATAAATTCAACAGATCTGATGCAATATCATTTCTGTTAGGATTTAGTTTGATTGCATTTATATAGTAATTTTCTGCTTTTTTAAATTGGCCAAGATTACATAGAATATTTCCCATATTGAGATGAGCATTCACATAGTTAGGATTCAATGTAATCGCTTTTAGCGTTTGTTCTTCTGCTTCTTTTAATTTACCAAGATCGCCCAATATATTTCCCAAATTATAATATGCTATCGCATTATTAGGATCAAGTTCAATTGTTTTTCTAGTGGCTATTTTCTTTGGTAATGGTTTGGACTCCAGCACATTTTTGGGCTTTGGCCATATTGTTAAAAGAGGACTATCGATCAGTTGGGATACCTATGCTTCCATCAGTAAGTGGTTCTTTTGTGACAGCAAAAGCCATATCAGTCTATGGCTATCTAACGGTATTTTTAAGTTTTTTAGGTTGCTTTGTTTTACCAGAAGGAGGCTTGTTGTATGGAATGTTATTACTGCCTTATAATTCAAGACTTCTTCAATTGGTTTCCAGATTACGAGATGATCCAGAGGATTTAGATCGGGCTAAGGGTTTGTTTCGGTGGTCTATTCTTTATATGTTTGGAGTTTGTTTTTTGCTTGTTATTAGTAGATTACAGGTCTCAATTGCTTTTAATGATCAGTTAATAGCTTTAATTAAAGACTTCTTGATGGGGTTGTCGTAAGCATGAAAAATAAAAATAAAAACTTTATGACCTTGCTCACCAATACTAATTAGAATTTGTTAGAAGATATTAGCTTATCTTTTAGGCAATCTGTTTCTAGATGTTTTTCATCCAATTAAGAGATTTATTTAAGTCCTATGGACCTGTTAGGGCTCTAAATGGACTTAACCTCGAAGTACCTAAAGGATCTTTGTATGGTTTGTTGGGCCCAAACGGGGCCGGCAAAAGTACTGCACTGAGAATTATTTGTACTCTCCTTGCACCTGATTCTGGTCATGTTGAAGTGGGGGGACGAGATGCTTTGCTTGAGGAGAAAGAAACTAGGCGAAGATTGGGTTATGTCGCTCAAGATGTTGCGATAGATAAAATACTGACTGGTAGAGAGCTATTACAGCTTCAAGGAGATCTTTATCATTTAGATAACAAACATAAGAGAAAAAGAATTGAAGAATTGATTCAGAGACTTGATATGCATGAATGGATTGATAGAAGATGTGGTTCTTTCTCGGGAGGTATGAAAAGAAGACTTGACCTCGCTTCAGGGTTGTTGCATGAACCAGAATTATTGATTCTTGATGAACCTACTGTTGGGTTGGACATAGAAAGTCGATCTGTTATCTGGGGATTATTGAAAGAACTAAGAAATAAAGAAACTACAATACTTTTAAGTAGTCATTATCTCGAGGAAGTAGATGAATTGGCAGATGAGATGGCTATTATTGATAAAGGGAAAGTAATTGCTAGTGGAAAACCAGATGATTTAAAAAAAGAACTTGGTGGGGATAGAGTGACACTTAGGGTGCGAGAGTTCAGTGATGAAGTAGAAGCTGAATCTGTAAGGAAATTAATTAAAAACATTAATGGGGTATCAAATGTAGTAGTGAATCAAAAGCAAGGATATTCTTTAAATTTTTTAGTGAAAAGTAATGAAGTTTTATCAAACTTGTCTGGCCATCTTTCAAAAGAAAATTTTGAAGTCTTTGCACTTTCTCATAGTCGGCCTAGTTTAGATGATGTTTATTTGCAAGCGACTGGCAAAACTCTTATGGATGCTGAGTTAGAACTCGCTGGTAAAAGAGATTTTAAGCTTGAGAATAAGAAATCGATGCGTTAATTATTTGTATCATCCTAATTTATTAAACACATGATTACTACTAATCCATCAGTTCATAAGGAAAAGCACTCTAGGAATGATGTGAATGAAATGTTGCAAGAAACTTCAGCTTTGACATGGAGGCTTTTTATTCAATTGATTCGACGACCTTCAACATTATTTGCAGGAATTCTTCAGCCTTTAATATGGCTTTTGCTTTTTGCAGCGTTATTCTCGAATGCTCCAATAGACTTCTTGCCTGGTAGTAGTAGTTATGGTGAATTTCTTGGCGCAGGGTTAATAGTCTTTACTGCTTTTAGTGGTGCTCTTAATGCTGGACTCCCTTTGATGTTTGACAGAGAATTTGGCTTTCTTAATCGATTATTAGTTGCTCCATTGAGTAGTAGAAGTTCAATCGTAATTTCTTCAGTAATCTATATAACTACAATTAGCCTTTTGCAGAGTTTTGCAATAATGGCAACCTCTGCTCTACTAGGTTATGGCTGGCCCAGTCTGGGAGGTTTTCTCCTCATAGCAATAACTTTATTGTTATTGGTATTCGCAATAACTGGCCTAAGTCTTGGATTGGCCTTTGTTTTGCCAGGACATATAGAGCTAATTGCAATTATCTTTATATCGAATCTCCCTGTTCTTTTTGCTAGCACAGCTTTGGCTCCCATATCTTTTATGCCTGAATGGCTTGGATGGATAGCATCAATTAATCCATTAACATTCGCTATTGAACCTATACGAATGGCTTACCACAACTCTGTCGATCTGAGAGAAGTTTTAATCAATGCTCCTTATGGAGATGTAAATGGTTATTCTTGTCTAGTAATTCTATTTATTCTTACAGTTGGATTGTTTTTTCTTATCAGACCACTTTTAAATCGCAAACTTGCTTGATAATCTAAATTAGCGATTAAAAAGAATCTTGGAGTCTCGAAAGGATCTGCTTCGAAAACAAATTATAGAAGCTTTAAAGGATAATGATAATGATTTATATGCTCTCCTGAAATCTCAATGGGCTCATCGTTTTGGAGTAGAAAGTTTGGAAGAATTGAACAACTTAGATTTAAAACAGCTTAATCAAAATCTTACGAATGTAGAAACTCAAAAGATTAGGCAATCACAAGAAAATTCAATGGAGAGTGATAAATCGATTTCTATAAAAGACAATAATAATTTAGAAGAGGCAACTAAATCAAAAGAGTTTGAGTCAATTAAGGATGTTAATGATGAATCTTTTAAAACTAAACCGAATGAAATAGTTGACAATAGAATTTATGAAAATAAAGCTATAGGAACAATTAAAGAAAATGTAAATCAACCTATAGTGCAAGCTTTGATTCCTTTACCCCCTAAACCTAAGTATAGTTATCTAAAGAAGTGGTTATTGAGAAAGTAAGTTCTAAATAATTATTTAGAACTTATCTTTGTCTGAACTTAATAATATAAATATTTTTACTTTTTTACATCATTCCTGGCATACCCATTCCGCCCATTCCGCCCATTGGGTCTCCGCCTTCAGCTCCTGGTGCTGTTGGGGGCTCAGGTTTGTCAGCGATAACAACTTCAGTTGTTATGAGAAGGGAGGCGATTGATACAGCATCTTGAAGAGCAAGTCTTATTACTTTTGAAGCGTCTAAAATTCCAGCTTCAAGTAAATCCACATACTCTCCAGTTTGTGCATTGAAGCCTTTGCCTAATCTCTTGATATCTGATACAACAACATCTCCATTAAATCCGGCATTTATAGCAATCTGTTTTGTTGGGGCAGTCAATGCTCTTTTAATAATTTCAACTCCGGTTCTTTGATCACCTTCTAGCTTTTTAGATAAATCTTCAAGTCCATCACTTAGTTCTAGTAGAGTCGTTCCTCCACCGGCAACAATACCTTCTTCTATAGCTGCACGAGTGGCATTGAGAGCATCCTCAATTCTGAGTTTTCTGTTCTTCAACTCAGTTTCTGTTGGAGCACCAACTTTAATTACAGCTACACCACCTGCAAGTTTAGCGATTCTCTCGTTTAATTTTTCCTGGTCATACTCTGAATCTGTTTCATCAAGTTCTCTCTTGATTGATGCAATACGATTAGATAGTTCGGTGTTTTGATTCTCATTTGCGACAATTGTTGTGCTGTCTTTTGTAATTGTTACTCTTCTAGCTTGACCCAGATCAGAAATTTGAACTTTCTCAAGACTCATTGCCTTGTCTTCGCTTATTAATGTTCCGCCAGTTAGTACCGCAATATCACCAAGAGCAGCTTTTCTTCTCTCGCCAAATGAGGGAGCTCTAACTGCAGCCACTTGTAACACACCTCGGTTTTTATTCACTACTAGAGTCGCTAATGCTTCACCCTCTACTTCTTCGGCAAGGATTATTAATGGTGTTCCATTCTTTTGAACTGTTTCTAGAACAGGGATGAGTTCAGCAATAGATGAAATTTTTTTATCAGTAATTAGGATTGAAGGATTTTCAAATTCACAAATTAATCGATCTTCATCAGTAACAAAATATGGAGAGCTATATCCTCTGTCAAATGCCATTCCCTCAGTGATATCTAATTCGGTGGCTAGAGATTTG
Source organism: Prochlorococcus sp. AG-402-A08 (assembly GCA_003279585.1). Lineage (GTDB taxonomy): Bacteria > Cyanobacteriota > Cyanobacteriia > PCC-6307 > Cyanobiaceae > Prochlorococcus_B. The sequence goes on from QCHH01000003.1 coordinate 94,874, forward strand.
GATTCTTCGACTGTTATTACTCCATCAAAACTTACCTTGTCTATTGCATCTGCAATCATTGAACCAATTTCCTCGTCTCCACCAGCACTTACTGTTGCGACTTGTTTAATAGCATCTCCAGTAACTGATTTACTTTTTTCCTTAAGATCATTAACGATTTGAGCTACAGCCTTTTCCATTCCTCTTCTTAATTCGATTGGGCTTGCTCCCGCGGCTGTATTCCTCAACCCTTCTTGAACCATAAATTGAGCCAAAACTGTTGCAGTAGTTGTTCCATCGCCAGCTTTTTCCTTGGTTTTTGATGCAACTTGTTCAATAAGCTTTGCTCCAATGTTTTCAAATGGATCTTCAAGATCTATTTCCTTGGCAATAGTTACTCCATCATTAACTATATCTGGGGCTCCAAATTTTTTTTCAATAACAACGTTTCTACCCTTAGGTCCAATAGTGACTTTTAGAGCGTTAGCTAAATTGTTTACTCCTTTTTCGAGAGCACCACGAGATTCGTCTGAAAAACTTAGAAGTTTTGCCATATTTGATTTGAATTAAACTTAATCTCCCATAGGAAACACACATTAGGGGAGGCTAAATAAGTGGGGAAAGCCGAATCGTAATTTACAAATTATTCCCAATTTTCACAGAAGGTAGTTAGTGTCAACATATGAATGATCCTGGGGCTCTATTTTTTATTCTCATGGCTGGGTTGGCCGGGACTATGACTTTGATTTATTTTCCTTTGAGGATATTTCTTACAGCTACTGCTAGAAGCAGGAGATTAAAATTATTGCAACGCATAAGAAGATTGAGAGATGAATTAGGTCAACCCATTCAAAATTGACATATGTTAAACATATGAAGTAATGCATTGGATAAACAGTCCATAGTCAATAACTGATTAGAAAACTAATTGACTGATTCAACTCTATATTCTTAGCAAGTCAAAAAATCCAATGCCCTAATGGAGAATCGCAGAAATAAAATGTTATTTACTATTTAAAAATTTCTATTCTGTAGCCAACAAATAATTCAAAACAATTATCTCAAAATAAGGAAAATCTTTGAATGAGTAGCTCATTAACTATTCTTAAAACATGGCTTGCAATTATCAACCCCTAAACATATGTGTATGTGAGGTATTGGTGGCAGACAAAAACATCACGCGAAAGGGCTTTGGTTGATGAGTACGGCAAGCTGAGTATGTTCTAGGCCTTTTAGGGCTTGTTTGGTTGCAATTAAATCAATCTGCTTAACAAGAGAAAAACATAGAGGAACAGAAAGACTTATTCAAAGAATTATTGACTTCGCTAATTCAATATCTTTTTGCACTGGTCAATGGAAAGCTGAAATAGTTTAAAGCAACAACCATTTCTTTAACCCTATATTCATTTTATTCAGAATATATCAATTATGTATTTGTCTCCTAAGTCTTGTCTGAAAGACGTTTAAAACGCATAGGAGACGTATCAAAAATACGATTTAGATTAGATATGTTGTCAATCAGATTATATCTTCTTCCTTTTGAAAGATTTCACACCCACCTCCTTTCTCTACACTTTGCATGGAAAAATAGTAGGATGTATAGTTTTATTCTTCTGGATATATTTATTTCAAGAAAAGATGTGAGTAAGCTTTTTAAATTTGATTAAACTTAGTAGTAAAATACGAATAATCAATAAATAGAAAAAACATAAATGGAAGAATCTATGAACAAAGAGCAACGAAAAAAAAAAGTCACTGAAATAAAAACATATACAGTTCCATATGCTCTAGAAAAAAGTCAAGAAAATATTACTATTGCTAATGATAATACTACACAAGCATCTAAGGAAAAACTCATTACCCAGGCCATAGAATTACATTTAAAAGGCAATATTAAAGAAGCAGTAAAATATTATCAATACTTCATTGATCACGGGATAGATGATCACAGGATTTTCTCTAATTATGGAATTATATTGAGAAATAATGGTCAATTAAAAGAAGCCGAAATAGCAACGCGCAAGGCACTTAAACTAAATCCTGTCTTCATAGAAGCATATTTAAACTTAGGAAATATACTTAAGGATAATGGCCAATTAAAAGAAGCCGAAATAGCTACTAGAAAAACAATTGAACTTGATCCTAATAATGCAACAGCTTATTATAATTTGGGAAATATATTGAGCGATCTTGGTAAATTAAAAGATGCAGAAATAGCTACTCGTAAAGCTATTATGCTGAATCCTGATTATTCTATGGCTCATTATAATTTGGGAGGAATATTAATAGCTTTTGATAAATTAAAAGAAGCAGAAATAGCTACCCAAAAAGCAATTAAGTTGAATCCTAAATTCTCACAAGCGCATTACAATTTAGGAAGTGTATTGAGCAATCTTGGTAGATTAAAAGAAGCCGAAATTTCATTTCGAAAAGCAATTGATATAACTCCTAATTTAGCAAAAGCATATTATTCTTTATCAACTCTTAACTACTCAGAAGATAATAAAATATGGCTGGAAAATCTCTTTTCAGAACGCATCTTAAATAATAAATCAAAACAGGATAAAGTTGATATCTACTTTGCTAGATCAAACGTTTTACATAAAGAAAGAAATTATACTGAAAGTTCTCTGTACTTACAGTTGGCAAATAACTTAAAACTCGATTTTAAACCTTCTAATTGTGATGTTTTGATCAATAAGTCTAAAAGGTTACTTATTGAATCTGATCAACTAGAGATTAATTATAAACAATACTCACAAACTCCTGAAAGTATTTTTATTGTAGGTATGCCAAGAAGTGGATCTACGTTATTGGAATCAATTCTTAGTAAAAATATTAATCTTAATGCTCTGGGTGAGATTAATATCCTAGAAGAATCTTTCCTAGAGTGGAAAAAAAATGATATAGAATTAAACCTTGCGGAATTATATTGGCTTAAAACAAATAATCATAAGAATGAATTAACTATCTCAACGAATAAGTGGTTATATAACTATCAATATGTAGGAATTATATCAAGACAAATTCCGAACGCTAAAATCATTCATTGCTTTAGAAATCCATTAGATAATATTCTGTCAATATTTCGAGCGCATTTTTCTACAGGAATTGAGTATTCCTCTTCCTTGGTTGATTGCGCTAAAATTTATTTAGATCAAAAGAAAATAATGGATGAGTATAAGAATAAATTTCGATCAAAAATATATGATTTAAATTACGATTTATTAGTCAGAAATAATAGTAAAGAGATTAAATCTTTAATCAATTGGTTGGGATGGGAATGGGATGATGCATATTTATCTCCACATCTGAATCCTCGCTCAGTTTCAACAGCAAGTAATGTGCAAGTTCGTTCACCCATTAATTCGAAGTCTATTGATGGTTGGAAAAATTACAAAGAGATGCTTCAACCTGCTATTAAATCCTTACTAAAAGAAATAAAGATAGCGACATAACCTCTTAAAAGAAACTTTTAGGCCTTGAAAAAATCTATAGAAAAAAGACGAACACGTTTTATCACCTTATTTCAATTAACAATTTTTAAAATAAAATTCTTACTAATTAGAGAGAATTAGATAAAGCCTATATGGAATGTGTAGAGTGTAACGGATATATTAGCAAAATGATTTTGGTATTAGTAGTAAAATATTAGATAAAATGAATTCAAAAA